>DATGHM010000089.1:0-2706 GCA_035307985.1 Candidatus Acidiferrales bacterium | reverse complement strand
GTTGCCGTTCCGATCAGCAGGCGATGCGCAATCGAGAATTTAGAGTAACAAGCGGAGCGCGACGGCGTCAACGCGATGCGTCATTGAGTCGTCGTGTCATCTGAACAAGGCACCACGACCCGTCATTAGGAGGTGATGCAGAGATTTTTTTTCCTGGCGGGCGAGGGGCCGGAACCGTTTTTCGTTTGCGGCCTCCATTGCCGCTTTGAAATTTGATTCGCGAACTGGCGAGGAATGGTTTTCTTCGAACATCAGTGGGCGGGTCTGAGAGCCGCCCCTACCGAAACCGCGGGGACACGGAGCGCGATTGTTCAAAACGGCGAGGATGGCGCCAGTGAAAGCGGGACGCCGACACCGGCGCGAGAAGGGCGACTGCGGGAAAACTACGGCCGCTATTCTATTTGCGGCGGCGCTCCCGATTTCAGCGCGGAGGAGTTCGGCGTGGCGGCATCGGGATGAGCAGACGATGAGGCGGCGCCGGGATTCGCGTCGGGAGACTTCGGAGCTTGCGACTTGGGCTTGTCGGGAGTCGCGGCCGCCGGAGGCGTCGCATCATGGGCCGGAGTGAGCGTTTGCTGCACGGGAGCCGGAGGGCGTGGCGCGTCGACGCCGGCAATCTCGGAGCCCAGGCCCAGCTTCTGCAGGCTCAGCGCATCGATTTTGCCGGTGCCGTCGAGGCCGTGGTCCTCCTGGAATTTCCGCATCGCGTCGGTGGCGCCGGAGTCCCACTTGCCGTTGGGATCGCCCTTATAATAGCCTCCGCGCGCCAGGGCCGACTGAATCTCGGAAATCCGCTCCGACGTGGGTTTCTTCGGCCCGCGATAGCGTCGAGAGTAGTAGCGATGACGGATGCGCCGGTGAGACGTTCTCTTGACGGAAGCTTTTCGAGTGGATGCCTTCTTCCTGGCTACGGACGATTTCTGAGTCTGCAGCCGGGCCGACGCAGGCGCCGCGCACACAACCAGGGATGCGAGAAAGACGGACACAACAATGGCTAATTTTTTCACAGTTACTCCTGTGTGGTTCGACGCCGGGTTACCGAATTCGGCTGCCTATGATAACGCTCTGCGATAATTATGCCACGAGTCGCCGACCTCTCAAGGACTCACCTCACTTCGAGAGACCTATCAGGCAAGCCCACATCCAGCGCGCCCGCAGAAACGCCGCCAATCGCGCGAATGCGAGCTGAGTGGGGAAAAGAGCGGAACTCTGTGCTCAGCGACGGCTTGCGTGATGATGTTGCGCGCCGCAGGGATGGCGCTCGAGCGTCAGATCATACAGGGGTAAGCGTGAGTGGATTGAAGGAACGGGCGCGGGCTTGGGTCTACCGAAATGATTTCGCCGACGTCGTAGAAATGCTCCTTGCAGCAGGCTCTGCAGCGCAGATTCAGTAGGGTCGAAACGTATCGCCCGTCGGGATCCGACTGGCCCTCAGCGACGACAATCTGCCGGCCCAGGACACCGTTGGGGACAGGAATCGTCTCGTCGCAATTCTGACAAAGGACTCCCAAGCAGGATTGCTGCGTTGCGTGGTCGCTCATAAAGGCTCCCGGCAGCCAAGGCTCAACAGTCATTGTTAACTTCGAACTGCGACGGCTTCCGTGACGGCTGCGATGCTCCGGTGTGATCCGGGTCACGATCCTGGGGCGCGAACGGAGACGAAAACGTCCCGGCTTTGGTCAGCGGGACCGCGGCGGTTTCAATATTGGCAAGCGGCGGGTGCCAGAATCGGACGATCGCCCAGCCCGGAGGATGAAAGCGGCGAGAGTATCCATCGCGCCGGGGCACGCGAGTTTGCTATCTTGTTTTGCTGTGCTGGTTTGCCATTTTTGAAAACCCCAGGAAGGAAGACCACACTCATGGAGATTCGCCATAACTGGCAACGCGGCGAGATTCGACAAATCTACTCGCTTGCGTTGCCCGAACTGATTTTTCAGGCTCAACTGGCCCATCGCGAGTTCCACAAGCCGGATGAGGTGCAGCTCTGCCGACTGCTTTCCATCAAGACCGGCGGGTGCCCGGAGGATTGCGCATATTGCCCGCAAAGCGCGCACTATCGGACCGGCGTTGAGAGAGAAGAATTGCTGGAGCACGGCGAAGTAGTCGCGAGCGCGACGAAGGCGAAAAGCGAAGGCGCCACGCGCTTCTGCATGGGCGCAGCCTGGCGCGACGCTCCGCAGGGGAAAGAGTTTGAACGCGTGCTGGAAATGGTGCGGTCGGTAGCCGCGCTCGACATGGAGGTGTGCTGCACGCTGGGCATGCTGACGGAGCGGCAAGCGACTCAACTGAAGGAGGCGGGCCTTACGGCATACAACCACAATCTCGACACGTCGCCCGAGTTCTACGGCGAGATCATCACCACGCGCCGCTATGACGACCGCCTGCGCACCATCGACGCCGTACGCCGCGCGGGCATCACCGTCTGCTGCGGCGGCATCATCGGCATGGGCGAATCCGATCAGGACCGCATCGGCCTGCTCCATCAATTGGCCACGCTCGATCCGCATCCGGAAAGCGTGCCGATCAATATGCTGGTGCGCGTTGCAGGCACTCCGCTCGGCAATGTCGAACAGGTCGATCCGCTAACGCTCGTGCGCACCATGGCCACGGCGCGCATGCTCATGCCCGCGAGCATGGTGCGCCTCAGCGCGGGACGCCGCTCTCTGACGCGCGAAGCCGCCGCGCTCTGTTTCCTGGCCGGGGCAA
>DATGHM010000088.1:0-10053 GCA_035307985.1 Candidatus Acidiferrales bacterium | reverse complement strand
CCGGAGCTGCCGGGACCGAAGGGACTGCCGCTGCTGGGCGTATCGATACGCCTGGTGCGGGATTCGCTCGAAGTGCTGCGCAGCGTGGCGCGCGAATACGGCGACATCGTGCGAATCCCGGTAATCATGGGGACGCGCATTCTGCTGAATCATCCGGATTACATCCAGCAGGTTCTGGTCTTCCAGCCGACCAAGTTCCATAAAAGCAAGCTGAGCAAGGAAGCCACGGAACGGCTGCTGGGCCAAGGGCTGCTGATCAGCGAAGGCGACTTCTGGCGCAGGCAGAGACGGCTCGCGCAGCCTGCGTTTCACCGGCAGCGCATCAACGAATATTCCTCGACGATGCTCGCATGCGCGCACGCGCAGATGCGCGGGTGGGGTGACGGCGAAACGCGCAACCTGGCACAGGAAATGATGGAACTGACACTCGAAGCAGCCGTGCGGACGCTTTTCGGCACCACGCTTCCGGGGGAAGCGCAGCACGTGGGCCGCGCGATGACCTTCCTGATGCGCTATTCCCTCAGCCGCGCGCGCAAGCCGATCCAGATTCCGGCGAACTGGCCGACGCCGAAAAACCGCCGGGCGAACCGCGAATACGAGTTCCTCGATTCGCTCGTGTACCGGATCATTGCGGAGCGAAAAGCGCAGCCCGGCTCGAATCACCGCAACGACTTGCTTTCGCTGCTGATGGGCGCGATGGATGAAGACGGCTCGCAGATGACGCCAAAGCAGCTTCGCGACGAAACGATGACGCTGTTTCTCGCGGGGCACGAAACGACGGCGATCACCTTATCGTGGACGTGGTACCTGCTTGGGCAGAATCCCACCGTCGAAGCGCGGCTGCAGGAGGAATTGCGCAGCGTTCTGGCGGGCAGGCCACCCGAAATCGCCGATCTCGCGCGGCTGCCGTACCTGCACGCGGTGATCAACGAGGTGCTGCGGCTTTATCCGCCAGCATATATCCTTGCACGAGTGGCCATCGCGCCGTTCCGCATCGGCGAATACGATTTTCCGGCGGGAGAGACGGTGCTGCTGTCGCAATGGGTGATGCATCGCGACCCGCGCTACTACGACGATCCCGATGCGTTCCGGCCCGAGCGCTGGCTCGACGGGCTGGCCGACCGGCTTCCGCCCGGCGCCTATTTTCCCTTCGGCGACGGCCCGCGGCGCTGCATCGGGCAGGGATTCGCGATGCTGGAATCGGCGGTGGTGATCGCGACGATCGCGCAGCGATTCCGCTTTCGGCCGGTCCCGGGCCGCACCGCCGTACCCGAGCCGCTGGTCACGCTGCGCCCGAAACACGGAATCTGGATGACCCTCCACTCGGTTTGAAGGCTCCAGTCTCTTACCGCCGCCCTTTACATCATGGTTCAAGTCTCCGGCGTGTAACATAAACGATTTTCTAGCGTAGAAAACGGAGGCGAAAAGCCGTATGCTGTCGCGCTAGCCTGCGGGGGCGGGGCGCGGGATTGAACGGGCGGCCGAGCTGCCGCCAAGGGAGTAAACGTGCCTTCTCGTGCTCGTCGGCTGTTCTGGATCACCGTCCTCAGCGTGGCCGCGGTGCCTGCTTCGCACGCGCAACAGATCCCACAAGCTGCCTGGAGCCGCGGCATTGGAGAGCCACTCGCCACCCCGGGCGTTAAGACGCAACAGACGAACGTCGATGACGGCTACTGGCAGGGCCTGCCGATCGGAGGCTTCGGCGCCGGCTCGATTGGGCGCACGTATCGCGGCGATTTTGCGCGCTGGCATTTGAAAGTCGGAGTAGACAAATACAGACCGGTTGCGCCGGACGTCTTCGCCGCGTACGAGCAGGAAGAAGGCGGCCAGCCGACTGCGGTGGTCCTTCGTGCCGGAAAGCCGACGGGCACTGAAACCTTGCCCGCCTGGAACTGGAACTATCCCGCTGGGGCAGGCAAGTACTACGCGCTGTTTCCCAAGGCGTGGTTCAAGTATGAATATTCCGGCTTTCCGGTGCAGCTCTCCTGCGAGCAATTCTCGCCGATCCTGCCGAACAATTACCGCGAGACGAGCTACCCGGTTGGCGTGTTCGTGTGGCGCGCGAAGAATACCGGCAAGAAGCCCGTGAAGGTGGCAATCCTGTTTTCGTGGGCCAACATGGTCGGCTGGTTTCACTCGTCCGGGCACGACCTGGATCCGACGTTCAGCGCGGACGCCTATGATTCCGCCAAAGACGAGAAGCTTGGCAGCGGCACGATGAAAGGCATTGTGTTCCAGCGTGTGGGGGATGGAGCGCCGCAGACGGATCAGGACGGCCAATTCGCCATCGCGACGCTGGAGGGCGATGGCGTGAGCGTCACGCGACAGACCACGATCGATCTCGAAAGCGACGGGTCGAGCGTCTGGAAAACTTTTTCGCAAGACGGCACGCTCGCCGAGCCCGCGAAAAACTGGCTGAGCTCTGGCTCGAATCCGATTGGCGGCGCCATTTCGGCCGTCTTCACGGTAGAGCCGGGAGCAACGAAGGAAATTCCCATGGCGCTCTCGTGGGATTTTCCCATCGTGCAGTTCGGAGCAGGGCGGCGCTGGTACAAGCGCTACACGGCGTTCTTCGGAAAGAACGGCGACAATGCATGGGCTGTCGCGCGCACGGCGCTGGAGAATTATCGGCAGTGGAGCAAGGAAATCGACAACTGGCAACAGCCGATTGCCAACGACGGCTCGCAGCCGCTGTGGCTGCGGGGCATGCTGTTCAACGAGCTCTACGATCTGGTGGATGGCGGGACCTTCTGGGAGAACGGCGAAGTGGGGAAGGCCGCGGCCGGCGATCAACACCATTTCAGTTATCTGGAGTGCTTCGATTATCCGTTCTACGACAGCCTGGACGTCCGTTTCTACGGATCGTGGGCCCTGCTGAAACTCTGGC
Organism: Candidatus Acidiferrales bacterium; assembly: GCA_035307985.1. Lineage (GTDB taxonomy): Bacteria > Acidobacteriota > Terriglobia > Acidiferrales > UBA7541 > Palsa-295. The sequence continues at coordinate 7,166 of DATGHM010000088.1, read as the reverse complement.
CGGAGCTCGAGAAGCAGGATATGCGCCAGTTCGCGGACACAGTTCCGCTGGATTACGGGCAGAACCAGCAGTCTGGAGCGACGGGCGCGATCGCCCCGCGCAAAGAGGCCGGATCGCTTCCGCACGACCTTGGCTCGCCGATTGAGGACCCGATCGAGCGAGTCAATCAGTACAACTATCAGGACGTGAGCATCTGGCGGGACCTGAACAGCAAGTATGTCCTGCAGGTGTATCGCGATTGGTATCTGACCGGCGCGAACGACCGTGATTTTCTGAAGTACACGTGGCCGTCGGTGAAGATGGCGCTGGATTTTCTCAAGAAATTCGACACGCGCGGCGACGGTCTGCCGCAGAACGAAGGCATCCCCGATCAAACGTATGACAACTGGCCCATGCGCGGCACGAGCGCATACTGCGGCAGCCTGTGGCTTGCGGCACTGAAGGCAGGCGTGGCGATGGCGGGGCCGGCCGGCGACGCTGCCGCGAAAACGAAGTATCAAGCGTGGTACGACAAAGCGCAACCGAACTTCGTCAAGGAACTGTGGAACGGGAGTTACTTCAATTACGACACCGGCAGTCCCTATAAGGCGAACATCATGGCCGATCAGCTCGTGGGCGAATGGTACGCGGATCTCACCGGCCTGGGCGATATTGTGCCCGACAGCATGACGCGCAAGGCGCTGGAGCAGATTTTTCAGCACAACGTGATGGAATTTCAGGGCGGTCAGGTGGGCGCGGTAAATGGACTGAATCCAGACGGGAGCGCCGTCACGATCTCCGAGCAACCGCAGGAGGTTTGGTCCGGCGTGACGTTTGCTCTCGCGTCGCTGATGAAAGCCGAGGGACTGACGCAGGAAGCGGACAAGACCGCCTGGGGCGTCTACAACGTGGTCTACGTGAAGAAGGGCTACTGGTTTCGCACGCCGGAGGCCTGGCGCAGCAACGGCGATTACCGCGCCTCGCTGTATATGAGGCCGCTCGCCATCTGGGCCATGGAGTACGGCAAACGAGGCGCCGCGAAATAGCCGCGCCGCGATCGTCTCACTTTACGAATTCGCCGTGGCTCCCCCGCACCCAGGGATCGTACGCCAGCGCGAAGCGAATGCGGTCCGGAATGGGCGGATGCGAATAGAAGAGGAAAACGTCCACCGGATTCGGCGCGGGGTCTGCCAGATCGACTTGGCCCAAAATCTGAAACGACTGCGCGGCCACCTGGCTCGAGTCGGGCGTGAGGCCGTGAGTCACCTCAAGGCCATATTGATCCGCCTGGTGCTCGAAGTGGCGGCTAACCGCGCTCCCGATCGGCGCGCCGACAAACGAGAAAACGGAAACCAGCAGCAAAAGCGCGGGAAGGGACGCCCAATCGGCGACGCCGCGAATCTCCCAATTCGTGGTTAGCTTCAGGTTTTGCGACGGCGCGTTCCGATCGGGATCGCGGCCGCCCCGGCGCCCCAGCAGCCACCGGATCGTTCGAAAGCCCAGATAAAACAGCACGAACAGCCCGACCGCGCCAATCGCCATTCCTTTCCAGATGTGGTGCAGCACGTAGTGTCCCATCTCGTGCCCGACCACATACACGATCTGCGGCGTGTTCATGTCGCGAATGGTCGTGTCCCAGACGACGATCCGCTTGGATGCCCCGATGCCCGTGACGTATGCGTTGAGCCCGGTCGTTTTCGCGCCTGCTCCCATCCAGAACATGCGACTGGGCGGAATATTCTGGCCGGCGCGCTGAACCAGTTGCTCGAGCGTAGCGGTGAGCGCAGGGTCTTTTTGAGCGAGCGGCTCGAACTTGTTGAACATCGGATCGATCACCACCGGCTGCACGAAAATCAAGAGCGCCATGAGCGGCAGCGAAAGCAGCCAGAAATAGAACCACCACCTTCGCGGCGCTCTGTGAATCACGGCGTACAGAATCCAAATCAGAAAGGTGCCGATGACGATGAGGACGATCTCCTGCTTCGTCCAATCCCAGAACCATGAGGCCCAGCCCTGAATGCTGATTCCGAAGCGGCGGCTCACCCAGTGCTGCGCGATGTCGAGCGGAATCGTCAGCCCGCCGATGGTCAGCACAAGCGGCGGAGCGAAGATCAGCGCTTGCAGAAACTTCACGCGGGAGACCTTTTCCGCCCAGTCGCGGTATTTCGGCGCGAGGCGCCAGTTCAGGATCAGCACAAGGATGAACCACGAATACACGGTTCCGATCAACTCGCCCCAGAACGAGATTTGGCCGAGCCGGTGCGCCTTGCGGTAGAGCGCGGGTGGCAAGGTGTAGTGCGTGACGTGCTTGACCGCCTGTCCTGCCGCTGGAATTTGCGCTCTATTTAGCGGCGGACTTGGCAACGCGCTCGACGTTGGCGTTTGCGAGAATGCAAGTGCTTGCGGCGAAACGGGCCGCGACGCCAATGCGAGCGACACGGTCGCAGCGACGATGAAAAGCAGAACAGCGGATGGCAGAAATGCGCGCGTTGGCGGCATGGGTCCTCGCGATGAACAGAATACGCCACCGGGGCAGTCGAGGGTGCCTCTTTGGGTGCGCGCGCGTTGGCTCTCTGCCAGACTCGCCCTGCACGCGACTAGAATTACGGGAGACTCGGCCGGTTGGGGAGGATCTCGATGATCGCAAAATGGGTAGCTGTCCTGGTGCTGGCGTCGCCCCCCTGCCTGGCTGCCGCCCAACAGCCCGCTCAGGCGCAGCCGTCGCAAAAACAATCGCAGGCCCAGGAAGACAGCCAGGCGGAGCAGGACCCGCTGGCGGCAGCCGCCCGGCGCGCTCGCGAACAGAAGAAGGAACAGCCTCGCGCGGCGAAGGTGTGGGACAACGACAATCTTCCGAAGACTCCCGGAACGATCAGCGTGGTTGGCGAGGGCTCACCGTCGGAAAACACCGAGAAGGCCGGAACGCAGAATGCCGCGCCCGCGGAGGCGGCAAAAAGCGCGCCAAAGAACGCCGCTGCGGTCGAGGAGCTGAAGGCGGCGCTGGAAAAAGAACTCGCTCAAGCGAAAGCGCACCTGAAGAGCGTCACCACCGATCTCGACATCGCGTCGCGAACGTATCAGCTGGATCAGCAAACGTTCTATAGCAATCCGAACTACGCGTCCGATACGGAAGGGGCCGTCAAGCTGAAGGTGGAACAGGGCGGTATCGACGCGAAGAAACAGGAAGTGGATGATTTGCAGAAGAACGTCGACGCCTTGACTGCCAAGCTCAAAGACATGACGGAAGAATCCTCGCGGCCTGCACAAAACCCCGAGTAGGCCAGGACACCCGGTCCGAAAAGGACAATCCGGCGAAGGTCAGGCGAACGCGCAATCGCGGATCTTTTATCGATTAGAATTTTGCGGGAGCTTTGTTTTCAGAGGTTTACAGCGATTTCTATTCGTAAGCTGTATCGAGTAGACGTTGTCTGTAGGGATGTCCTCAAACGCAGGATAAGAAGGCCCGATCCCGCGCCCCTCCTGCGCGCGGAACCGGGCCTGGTGATTTCCAGATCGTCTAGAACTGGTAACGCAGTCCAAACTCCATGAGGCGCGGAGTTGTGAGCAGGTGCGTGTAGTCGCCGAAAGTACTCGCGCTATCCAGTTCGAGTGAAGCGGTCGCTACGTCAAATCGCTTCGTGTTGAAGACGTTGAAAACGTCCCAGCGGAACGAAAGGACGTGACTCTCGTTGTAGGGCATCTTCCACTCTTTCGTGAGAGACATATCCGCGTTGAAGAAGCCGTCGCCTCGAATGGTGTTCCGGTCACCGGATTGTCCAGGGAACGGATAACCAAACGAGTTGATGGCCGTATCGCGGTTCGAGAAAACGTTGTAGTTTCCGTTGTCGCCGCAAACGGTGGGATCGCAACTGACTTTCCCCCGCTGAGTTGACGGTTGGCTCAGGGTGTTCGCTTCGCCGCTGAGTTGCCAGTTCGTCGGCCACTCGAACCCATGGGCAACGTTGACCGGGAACCCGGTGGACCAGCGCGTAATGCCGCTGAGGTTCCATCCGCCGATCAGCGCATCCATGCCCTTGCCAGCGGAGCTGGCAAATTCCCGGCCCACTCCGAAAGGCAGTTGCCATGTCCAGTTGGCGTTGATCTGGTGAGTGAGGTCGAAATCGGATACGCCCTTGAGCTGGTTCGGCGACCAGGCGTTGATGATGTTTCCTCCCAAACCGCCCCATTCGCCGACCCGTTCCGCGTCAGAAGCCAGATCGATGGAACGAGAGAAGGTGTAGTTGAAATCGAAGCGGATGCCCTGGGCCATGCGTTTGTGCAGCGTGACCTGGAACGCGTGGTAGTGAGAGAAGCCCATCGATCGCCACGCGTACAGGGACGAATATTGGGGATTGAAGAACGTGTTCGCTCCCGTCGAAGGGAAGTAACTGTTGGCCGAATTCGTTCCCGGGACGCCGAAGTAGTCCCAAACGAACAGCGGTGTCGTTTCGTTCGTGCTGCCACCGCAGAACAGATCGTACATCGCAGCGACCGGATCAGTGGTTCCGACGGTAGACCCTCCGGAAGTGCAAGAGCTCATTGCGTACTGGTCACCGGGCTGGAGCGGCTGGAGCATGTCCGTCCAATATTTTACGACATTAGACGGAACTGATGCGTCACTGAAGGAATCGCTCGGCATGCCGGTGCGATACACCTTGGCCAGAGCCGTTACCGCCGTGAAGTAATCGATGCCGGAACCCTTGTCGACTATGTCGAGCGGCATGGCAAGGTCGTCCTGCATGAGAAGACGGTGGCCAAGGTGCCCCACATACCCGAGCTCAAGGCTCATGTTTCCAGGGAGCTCGCGCTGGATCGAGAAATCGATCGCGTAGGAGTACGGCGCTTTGATCGAGCTGTCCAGACCCCAGCAAATGCAGAAGCCGCCGGTATCGAGCGTGCTCGGAAACGCCTGCGGAAATTGAGCCGGCGGAGACGGAATAAAGATTTGGCCGCCGTTGTTGTCGGTGGTCGGGATGGTATTCATGTCAGTGATTCGCGGGGCGCTGCTGACCGTTTCGATACCGGCGGGATTGCTCAGCGCGGTGGAAAGACCAAACGAGCCGCCGCTTGTGAAGGTGCTCAGCATGCCTTCGCCGAAATGGTCGTAGTAGGTGCCGAAGCCCGCGCGAATGACTGTCTTGTCGCCGGTGCCGAAAATGGGAGCCAACCAGTCGATGCGGGGGCTGTAGGCAAACGCAATGCGCGGAGCAAAGTTCTTGGACGAGTTGGGCCAGAGATCCTGGCGTCCGTTCGAACGCCCGGCAACGTCGAAGTAGACGAGCGGGTCCTGATTCGAAGGAATGCCGTTGAGCATATTCTGGTAGCGTTGCTGGAACCAGGGTGTCAGCGAGTTAATCCTCTGCCCATTCGCGTTCTGGTAGTAGGGCGCGACTTCCTGACCGCCAGTGTCCCAGGGCGGTGTCATGAAGAGATAGCGCAGGCCATAGGTGAAGGTCAGGTTCGGCTTGATTTTCCACGAATCCTGGGCATAAAACTCGTACTCGTGGAGGCCGTAGTTGTGCGTCACGGGAGCGCCCTGTGGAAGGGCCGTTCCGGTCTCGCCGTTCAGATGGAAGTTGTAGCTGGCATCCACTTCGCTGACGATTCCCATCAAGCCCATCAACGGGAAATCATACGAATTGTCGAACTGGCCTGAGACAGCAGGCATGCCATTAGCACCGGGATCCAAGGGGCTCCCGGTGTTAGCAATGCCGGAAGTGTCCAGCCAGGACGCGTTCGCAATGCCGTCGCTGAACGAACTTCCGAGGCTGGTGATGCCGTTATAGATCAGGCGAAGGTTCGCGCCAAATGCCATCGAATGGTTGCCCTTCGTCCAGGTAAGATCGTCGACAAAGTTATGAACCGGGAAAGTGAAATTGCTCGAACGAGTAATGCCCTGGTCCAGATTGCGGATGAAGATCCACGGTTGCGTGGTGTCTCCCGCGTTCCCAAGGCTCTGCTTGGTGAGGCCGTAACGGAAATTGTTGACAAGATTCGAGCCCAGCAAGGCTGTGTAACCGACGACGAAGCCCTTGCTCAAGTCCACCTGGGTATTCTCCGCGACCGTGCTGGTAGGGAGAAACTGAGGCTGCGTGACCACCGAGTCGTCGCGGCCGCTGCCGCGGAAAAAGAGTGTGTGATTCCCGTTCGCTGTAATCTGATAGTCGACGCGGGCGATCAGCCAGTCGGTCTTTGCCGGATTTGGCCCTGCGAATCGGAACCCTGAAAAATTGAACCCATCTCCGACCGTGGTGTCATTCGGAAGCGGATAGGTGTTGTAGTACGCCATGGCCGCGGTGTTCGGGCCGATGTGAAGCGGGTCCATAGTGGTGAGCCGGGCGGGACTTACAGCATTGAATCCCGCTGGAAAGTTGTAGCTCTGACCACTTACGCCGGTTACCGATCCGCCGGGGCATTGACTGGCATCCGCACATTGGTACAGCGTCACGCCATCACGCAGGCTTGCCGTGGGAACTTCGCGCACTTGGCTCGTTGCTTGAGCGAAGCGGTGCCCTTCATAGCTCAGGAAGAAGAACAAACGATTCTTGCGGACAGGCCCGCCGATCGAACCGCCAAACACGTTGTGGGTGAGCTGGGGAGCCTTGTTTGGCTGTCCGGAGTCGGCTTCCGCTTTCTTGATGAAATAATCGTTGGCTTCGCCAAAGGCTGTGCGGTTGAATTCGTAGGCGTCGCCGTGGAATGTGTTGGTCCCGCCGGTGGTCACCAGGGCCACTTCGGCTCCCGCCGACCGGCCCTGCTGCGCATCGTAGTTCGAAGTGGAAACGCGGAACTCCTGAACGGAGTCGATCGTGACCGGGAGCACCGAGGTAAATGCGAAGCCGTTGCCCTGGTCATTCACATCCACGCCGTCCAACGTGACATTGCTCTGGTCGCTGCGCTCGCCGTTCACGGCGCCGCTGCGCGTGTCCGTCATATTGTCGATATCTGTGCGGTTCGTGGTATAGACAACGCCGGGCTGCAAGCTGAGGAGTTGCACCACATTGCCCTCCTCCAACGGCAGCGACTCGATCTCTCCCTTGTCCATGGTTAGGGCTGCCTGGGCACATCGTATCCCCCTGAGTCGTTGAGGTAATAATCCAGGAAGACGGGCGGAAGCAAGCAGAGTTCGAGAGGCGAGCGTGGAGCGAGGCGCTCGATGATCTGCCAGGGGCTCTGATAGTTTTTGT
>DATGHM010000087.1:0-8199 GCA_035307985.1 Candidatus Acidiferrales bacterium | reverse complement strand
CGCTACGTCTCCGTTTGTAAAATGCGGGCCGAGCAGCTAGTCATGTTGGTTGTCGGATGCGATAATCAGAACACAGGAAGGAGGTTCGCCATGGCCACCAGCTCGGAGAGCGTAATCGTGCGAGACCCTGAAATCCTCAGTGGCCAGCCCGTTTTCCGTGGCACGCGCGTCCCTTTCCAGGCCCTTCTTGACTACCTGGAGGGCGGAGACACGCTGGACGAATTCTTGGAACAGTACCCCGGTGTCACCCGGGAGCAGGCGATCGCAGCTCTCGAGGAAGCCAAGGCGCTCGTTCTGGCACGCTTCGAGAAATGAGAGTTTTGATCGATGAGTGCCTTCCGGCCGACCGAGGGAGTCTCTTGAGGCCTTGGGCGTTGAAGCCCAGACGGTGCGTCAAGCGGGCTATGGGGCCAAGAAGAATGGCGAGCTTGTGTCGTTGATGGAGGGCAGGTGGGATGTACTGCTCACCAACGACAGAAATATCAAGTACCAGCAGAATATGGATGGTCGGAATGTCTCCATCCTGATTCTCTGCGCGAAATCAAACCGCATAAAAGACCTGCTACCGCTGATGCCGGCCTGCGCTAGGGCCCTACTGTCCATATCTCCGGGTCGAATTGTCGAAGTCGGGCCGTCATAGCCTAATGAGCGAGGAAACCATTTCGTTGGCGCATCGTATTACTGCGCCAGATACTACGAGATACTACGACTCTCCACTAGAAGGCTCCTCGACGAGAATCCGTTGGGCCTGAGGGGCGGGTTCAACTTCTATCGGTCGGCGGCGTTCAAGTGGTTTCCGAGGGAGGACTTGCGGGCGGTGCGTGTCGGGGAGACCGCCCGCAAGCTGTGGTTACTACGGGGAAAATCGTCCGGCCAAACGATCGATTCCAATGAGCCGATCGATCATTATTGCTCCTGCGGAGCGGGAGGCTGTTGCGATCCCCCTCGTTGCCGATAGCGCATCATGCCCCGGGGACGTTGCTTAACCGTATAGTCGGACGGCACCTGAAACAGCGAAGGATCGGGCTCTTCGCGCTGGATGTTCGTCAACTGGAATACGGTGTCGCCCATCAGCGGGTCGTTCATCTTTGTCATCACATAGGTCTGAAGCTCCGGTGAATACCAGCGTTCCGTGACGATGGTGATGGGCTTCTCGTTTCCAATCTGTCCGGCGGGGATGGTGCGAGTAATTCGGGTTCCCTGAGCTGCGACGCCATTGATCGTCTGCGTGCCAAGGTCGGTCGTGGTTGTCTCATTTCCGAAGCGCTTCGTCCCACCAAACCGGTTCCGCACCTTTTCTCCCAGTCGTCGCCACCCGTGCAAAGGCATCTGATCGGCGATCTTCCTGTCGGGATGAAGGATGTAGCTCGTTCCGGCCACCGGATCGTTGATGAATACGGCCTCGGGCGACGTGGTCGGCACGGGCGCCAGGAAGGCGCCCGGCAGCGTCATCTCGCGCCGCGTCCGCCCCTGGCTGTCCCGCGCGATCGTGCCTTTGATCGTCTGGTCGATCCGGTTGCCGTCGGCCAGGGTCCGCGTGATTTGTGTCGAGACGGTCGCGCTGAACGGAGCTCCCGTCACCGTCTTCCCCGCGACCCCCGCCTCAAACCCCATGAACCCGACGGCATCGCCGAGGGGACCCACCCGGATCATCACCCGCCCGGCGCCCGGAGGCGCTGGTGGTGGCGCGTCGTCCTGAGCGCGCGCGACTCCGGCACAGCTCAGCAACGTCGCCATCGCTGCAGCGAGTCCGATTTGCCTCGTTCTCAACCCGATCCTCATTTCCCTACCTCCCGAAGCTTGCCTGCCCGCGGTGGGTCTGCCTGTTCGCCCAGGCTTGCTCCGCACGGGTCCAACTTCCAAGCGCCCTAGTCGCTCGTTTGCGAAACCAGTCGGATCGCCTGTGGCGTCCCGTCCGCGCTGATCAGAACGTCCGCCGGAACGCGGTCCCCCGCCGCTATCCCGGATACCGGCAGCCCCCAGGAAACCAGCGCCGACCTCGGCACGACGACCCGAATCACCGCGCCGCCTTCGATGGAAGCGGAGTCGTCCGCATATGGCAAAGCGTAGAACGCGGCCGCGTCCTCCGTTTCCGCCGTTTCGCTCGCCGGCGTGCTCGCGCGCGATGGGTTCGGCGTCACAACCTCTTGTTCCATCGGCAGGGGTGTTTTGGTGATCGGCGGCGTTTGCCCCGTCGTTTCCGCAGCTACGGAACCCGGCACCGCTTGAGGCGGAGTGGTTCTCGGGCCGAGGAGCGTAAGCAGCGCCAGAGCCGCGACTCCCGCAACCGCCGCATACCACCGATACGCTTGGCGTTTAACGGCCCCCTGCCCGCTTCGCCCGGCCTGCTTGCCATATGCCGCTTGCCTGCGAAATTCGCGCAACAGCGTGGCTTCCAGCCGCGGCGGAGCGGTTTCCTGCGCGGCATGCGAGGCAATGGAGCGCAGCCCGAAGTTCAGCCCTTCCACTTCCGTCAACAATCGCGCGCATCGGCTGCACGACTCCGCGTGCGCCAGCGCAGCCTCGGATTCATTCGACCCGTCGCCGCCCGAACGATCCAAATCGCCCGGGTTTCCCCGATCGAGTTCATGCACGATCTCATCGAACTGTGCGCAATTCATAAGACGCCCCATTCATTCAAAGCACTCAGAATCCTTGGCTTATTCTCCTACCGCCGTGGCGCGCTCCGATTGCCCGCCGCGGAGTTTCCCGACCAGCAGCGCCCGTGCGCGGTGCAGCCTCGACCGAACCGTTCCCACCGGACAATCGAGCGCCGCAGCCGCCTCTTCGTAGCTCATCTCCTCGAGTTCGCAAAGGGCGACCACCTCGCGATAGTTCTCCGGCAGCGTCGAGATCGCCTGCCGCAGACGCGTAACCGCCTCCAGCGAAACGAATTGGTCGATCGGTTCCGGCCCGGCGCCATTCCCACTCCCGCCCGGGTGCCTGAATCCGTTGCCATTCGTTCCCGCCTGCCCCGTGGGTCCCAGGAGGCCCAACTCGTCACCGCCCTCGGCCAGCGCAACCAGCCGGCGGTCCTGCTCCCAGCGCTTTCGCAGGTGGTTCCGGGCAACGCCAAAGAGGAAGCTCGTCAGATTACCTCGCGCTGGATCGAACCGGCCCGGATTGCGGATCAGGGTCATGAAAACCTCTTGCGTCACGTCCTCCGCCACGTCGGCGTTCCCACTCATGTGCAAGGAAAAACGGTAGATAGCAGGATGTTTGCGGCGATACAGGAGCGTGAAAGCCTCCTCGTCGCCCGCAGCCATCCGGCGCAGCAGGCCGTCGTCAGTCAGTTCAATTTCTTTCGCGCGCTCAAGGCGCATGGCCCCAATCATCCCAGCTTAGGACGGCCCGCCGTCGCTCTCCTTACATATTCCGGGACTTGCATCCGGAAGTTCCCAAAATTCGTAGGCGTGCCGGCGGCAGCACCGAAAAATGCGCCGCTACAGCGTGTAAACCCTGGACGGGCAAGGTTGTTGTGGAGCATGGAAATCGGAAATGGCGAACTCATCCCGATTTTGAAAGAAGGTTCGGAGGTCCGGAGGGCTCCCGTTGCGTTCCAGGTCGTCTCTCCATCGACACCATCATTGGCGTGCTGATCGCGGCCGGCAGACCTTCAATAGCAGCTACCGCCCCGATCGCTTTCAGGATCCGATAGATCCGTGATGCCATGCCGCTCTGGCGTGCGGCGAACTCGTTGTCCCACTCCAGCCGCCTTAGCGCTTCCGCCATCGTTCCAGCGCGGAAACTTGCCGTCAGGCCGTTTGCCCGCGCCAAACGTTTCAACTGAAAGTAGGTGATGAAGTTCAAGCTGCGCCATAACTCGTCTCGAGAGATTCGTCGCGGCAGCAAGACGTGCGTTGCGCGCGGAAATAAGGGGACCAGGGGAAGCCCGAAGTGGGGTTCGTATGGAACGCAGTAGTTCGGACAGGTGTGCCACATACGACCGCCATCGGCCAAAACAGACACCAGGGAGGGGAGGGCGGCCGCGAGATGAGAGATGTGCTCCAGGACGTTAATGGAGAATATGAATTGGAACACTCCGTGATTGGAGGGGCGGAGGTGTTCTGCACGGATGCGCAGCACCGGCAGGTTTGTTGCGGTCTCGTCCAACACCACGGCTTGGATCTCAGCAAAAAAGTCAAAGCCGGGCGCAGACGGTTCGAGTGCCGTAATGTCGTACCCCAGCCGGCGCAGGTATGAACTCAACATTCCGAGGCCGGCACCCACCTCCAATATCCTGCCATCGACGGGCAACTGCTTCGAGATCAGATGGAAGCCGTAGCGGCATTCGGAGGCGTAAGTATTGAGAATTATTCGAGTTTGCTCGAGGTCGCGCCCGGTGCGATCGATAACTCGTTTCACGACGCGTTCGGAAGTGAGGAGCGCGATGTGTTCGTCAATCCCATACGGCTTAACCGGTGGAGGCATTGGATAGAAATGGTATCGTGCTTTGGCCTCGGTCCCACCCTCGAGGAATCGAAGCGCGTCCTCATAACGGCAACTCCGAGCAACGTCACCGGCGCCGGCCCCAGATCACGCGGCTGCGAAGGGCGACATTCAGCCGAGCTTTAACGAACAAAAAGCGAAGAAAAGTGGCGGCTAGAAGATCAACATTGTTGATCTATCGACGATTTCGATTGGCGAAGGCAGGCGTATTGCGCTTCGACAGGCCCCCAGGACAAGAAGGCAGCCGCTACAAAATTCCACGCGTTCGGTGAAATATGGGCGTGCGGTGATGCGTAGGAAGATATGTGGGAGGCACATATATGGGAGGGGCTGTGGAACAGGAGTGGAAAAAAGGGAGCGCGGAACTGCTGATTCTTTCGCTGCTTGAGGACCAGCCACGCCACGGGTACGACATTGGCAGACTAATTGAAACGCGCTCCGGGGGCGCGCTCCATTTTCATATCGCCTCGCTCTATCCCCTGCTCTACCGCCTCGAAAAGCGAGGCTGGATCGAGGGGCGCTGGGTGGAAAAGGCAAACCAGCGGCGCCGCCGGTACTACCGGTTGACGCCGGAGGGAACGCGGGTCCTGGCGCAGCAGCGCGCGAAATGGCGGGAATTTGTGGGAGCAGTGGGCCGAGTCGCAGGGGTGGAACATGCCTGAATGGAAAGAAGAAGTGAGGAAGCGGTTGGCGGGCCTGAATCTCCGGCCCGAGCGTGAGGCGGAAATCGTAGACGAACTTTCCGCGGACCTGCAGGACAGGTTCGCGGAGCTGCGCGTGGAAGGGGCGGATGAGAGGCAAGCGGCAGACGGCGTTCTGGCGGAATTGGACGCTAGGGACCTCGCGTCCGAATTGCGCGCGTCGGAATCAGCGTATCGCGCTCCACTGCCAGAGGGCGCGCCGAGCAGCGGACGATGGATTTCGGATTTGCTGCAGGACTTACGTTATGCCGCGCGCATGCTGGGCAAGAGTCCCGGCTTCACGATCGTTGCGGCGCTAACACTGGCGTTGGGCATCGGCGCCAACACGGCCGTTTTCACCATCGTGAACACGTTTCTGCTGAACCCGCTCCCCGTGGACAAAATTTCCGAACTCGTCGCGGCGAACACAACTTCCACAAAGAAAACGGCGCAATCGGGCGATCTTCAGCTGCTGTCGTTCCCGAATCTGAAAGACCTGATTGAAAGAACGCGGTCCTTCAGCAGCTTTTCGGGACATTCGAATCCGATGTCGGTGACGATGGCGGAGAATCGGTCGTCGCACCGCGTTTTTCTCGAGCTGGTGACCGCGAACTACTTCGAAACGCTGGGACTCCATCCATTCATGGGCCGCTTCTTCCTGCCGGGCGAGGACATGGTGCCCGGGGCATCTCCTGTCGTCGTTATTGGATATGGCGCATGGCAAAGCCGGTTTGGCGGAGCTGCGGACATTCTCGGGCGGACCATCGAGATAAACGGGACGCCGTTCACGATCGTTGGCATTGGCCCGAAGGGCTTTAAGGGCGTGTATGCGGTCTTTGGCCCCGATATGTGGGTTCCTTCCATGATGGCAGCGCAAGTCTTGCCCACGCAGCAAAAGGACGCGCTAAACGATCGAGCCATTCCCGTTTTTACGGGAATCGGCCGCCTGCGGCCGGGAGTCACTATGGCGGCGGCGCAGGCCGAAATGAAAATAGCGGGCTCCGCGCTGGCGAAGGAATATCCGGACGCCAATCAGAACCAGAGCGTCGTGCTGAGAACGCTCACGGAAGCGGCCTTCGGACCGGAACGTCAGTCGGTCGTGCTTGGAAGCACCCTGCTGATGGCCATCGTTGGAATCGTGCTGTTGATCGCCTGCTCGAATGTGGGAAACCTGCTTCTCTCGCGGGCATCGGCGCGACGCCAGGAAATGGCGGTTCGGATGGCTCTGGGCGCGGGCCGGGGGCGCTTGCTGCGGCAATTGCTGACGGAAAGCGTTCTTCTGGGCCTTCTGGGCGGCGTTTTGGGGCTGTTCTTCGCGTACGCAGGCTGCCAACTGCTGATGTCGTTGCGTCCGGCGGAATACGCGCAGAATCCGGTCGACCTGAAGATGAACGGGAACGTGTACGTGTTTGCGCTGATCGTCGCGATCCTCGCCGGCGTCATTTTTGGCATCGTTCCCGCGCTTCGTTCCTCGCGCACCTCCGTTTCGGAGGCGCTGAAAGAGGAGACGCGCACGGTGGGCCGGAGCACCAGCCGCGCCATTCTGGCGAACGCTCTTCTTGGGGGCCAAGTGGCCGTTTCTCTGGTCCTGCTGGTCGTCGCGGCGCTGTTTCTGCGAAGCGTCCAGCGCGAGTACACGATCGATCCAGGATTCCAGACGAAGCATCTCGCGCTGTTCATGCTTTACCCGGGGCAGGCCGGATACAGCCAGGTTCGCACGAAGCAGTTTTACAAGGACGTTCGAGAGCGCGTCGCCGGCACGCCGGGGATCTCGTCGGTGACATGGGCATCGAACCTTCCGCTTTGGGCCGGCAAGGAGACAGGGATCGTCATCGAAGGACAGGAACAGCGCAGGAAATCCGAAGCTATTTCATCGGTTGTCATCACCGCCGATCTCGATTACTTCCCGACGCTGGGAATCCCGTTTCGCGAGGGCCGCGATTTCACGCAGGAGGATCGCGACATTTCGGCGCCCGTCGCCATCATTAACGAGACCATGGCCGCGCGGTATTGGCCGGCCCAGGACGCTCTGGGCAAGCGGTTACAGTTGCCGGACGGGAAGGACTTCCTGAAAGTCATTGGCGTGGTGAAGACGGCCGACTACGGATCGCTCGGCGAAGCGCCCCAGCCGTGCGTCTACATACCGCTGCGGCAGCACTACTCGGATGGCATGATTCTCTATGTGCGGACGGCCGGCGATCCGTCCACGATGCTGACTACAGTCCAGGGCGAGATTCACGACCTCGATCCGGGACTGCCGGTTGATGACATTCGTACCGGGACAAAGGTGATCAATCAGGCGCTCTGGTGGGCCAAGATTGGGGTCGGAATGCTCGGAGTCTTCGGACTCCTGGCCCTGGGACTCGCGTCCGTGGGCCTCTATGGAATCATGGCCTATTCCGTGAGCCAGCGGCGGCGCGAGATCGGTGTGCGCATGGCCTTGGGGGCAGGACAGGGAACCGTGCTGCTGTTCGTACTGCGTCAGGGCATGACGCTGGTTCTCGCGGGTGTCGCAGCAGGCGTGGCTCTTGCGCTGCTGGCCGGCCGGGGGCTGTCGCGGTTCCTCTATGGCGTCAGCGGCGCCGATCCGGTCAGCATCGGAGGCGCGTCGCTGGTGCTGATGGCGATTGCGTTTCTCGCGTGCTATTTGCCCGCGCGCAGCGCCAGCCGAGTCGATCCGCTGGTGGCGTTGCGGGAAGGTTGACAGCGAAGTCCCCGAGATCTGTCGAAACCTCATAGGTCGGAAAACTTCATTCTGGATTCGAACCGAGTTATCGCCCCAGTTCGGCGTGTTGGCAACGCCATAGCGGGCGGGTGGCGGAGACAGCCCGCCACGGCGGATCTGCGACATGCCGTGCCCGCAGACAAGGCCGAGGTTGAACGCCACGACGAGCCTGACGTTACATAGCTATCTTAGATAGCTATAATCGAGACATGAAAATAAGCGTGGCCGAAGCGAAAAACAGGCTGCCCGAGCTGATCAAGGCGGCCGAAAATGGTGAGCCCGTGACGATTTGCCGTCGCGGCACGCCCGTGGTGGATATCGTTCGGACGAAGAAGCCATCGGCTG
>DATGHM010000086.1:0-30820 GCA_035307985.1 Candidatus Acidiferrales bacterium | reverse complement strand
TCCGACTCCGAATACATCGCGCAGGCCCTTTCGGCCGCTCCAAAAGCTATCGCGAAGGACGCAGCCATCGTACGCACGGAAAAAGGCGGTAACATGCGCACGCTTCGTAAGGGAACCAATGGCTTCACCTGCCTGGTTATGGGCACAGACAAGATGTGCAACGACGCGAACAGTATGGCGTTCATCCATGCGATGTTGAATCGTCAGACCCCGCCCGACAAAATCGGCATCTCCTACATGCTGGCAGGCGACGCGGGAGCGAGCAACACCGATCCCTACGCGGCAGGAAAAACGGCCGACAATCATTGGATCGTCACCGGTCCGCACTTGATGGTCTTTGGTCCCGGTTCCAGGACGCTCGGCTACACGAGAGCCAAGGATCCCGATCCCAATAGGCCTTACATGATGTGGGTCGGCACGCCTTACGAGCACGCGATGATTCCACTTGCCCCGCCGAAATGAGCATGGAGTAGAAAACGGAGTTGGGATTGGGTTCAACCGTAGGTGCAGTCCCACGCCGGGGGCGAGGCGACATCCGATTGCGATGACGCCCATCGCATCGCTCCCGGGGGCCTACTTGACTGCTTGGGAGGCGAAATACTGGCCGAGACTAACCGTTAACTGCCCCAGTCCTGTCTCGACATTCTTCTGAAGGGCCTCTACCACGTCGTTCACCGCTTTTTTCTCCACAGGTTCATCGTGCTCGTAGGATTGAGTCCACACGATGGTCCCTGTTTTCGGCTGAAACAGGTCCAGTTCGATTGCGAATCGCCCCACAATCCCGGATGGCAGATCCAGTTCTTTCAGCGAAATGAGGCGCCCGCGCAGGACGTAATCACCGCGAGCCGCGCCTGCGAGCCGTTGCACCGACCTGTATTGTCCGGTGGCGCGAAGCCGCTCGAGCAGCATGGTTTCGATCATCTCTGCGGGAGGCTCCGCCCAGCGATGCCCGTTGTAGACGCCCATTTCCACAGCGTTCATGCCATAAACGATTCGATCGTCCTCGAGGAGGCGTGTCGACCTCAGGCGTCCGACCAGCAGGGAGACGGGATACGAGTTCGTTGCCGTTTGCTCGGTTACGGGCGGCCTTTCGAGGGTATAGTACCGTACCGGTCGCGCCGCGCCACACCCCGCGACCGCCGCCAGAACGGCCGCAGCTGCAATCAGGTGTGCTGCCTGGCGCATCCTCTGCCTCACGGCTGTTTATCCGCCTCTCCCGGCTTGCGCGCTTTGGGCTGGGCCGATCTGAGCAACGTGTAGGGCCGCTCCTTGATGGTCTCCGTGAAATCCTTCAGGTTTTCACTTGCGTCACGGAAGTTCGCAAGAATGTCATCCAGGTTCCCGCTGTTTGCGTTCAGCGTGCCGTTCAACTGATCGGTCAACTCGTCCGCATTCGCGAGCGCTTTGTGCAGCTCGATAATCGACTGGCGTACGTCCGGGCGGTTTTCGGTGAGCGTCGCGTCTACGTGATTCAGCGCTTCCCGTGCCTGGGCCACGGTCTTCTTGAAATCGTCGAGGACTGACCCGAGCTTGGCGCTCGCTGCGTCGATGTTCTTGAGTGTCTCGTGCACCGCGGGCCGATTCTCTTCCAGCGTTCCCCGCAAATTATCGAGGGTTGACGCCACATTCGCGCGGTTCCTGTCGTTCAGCAGATCGTTTACGCGTGCCACGGTGACTTGCAGTTCTTTGACGCGCTGGTTCAGGTTCGTGATCAGCTCATTCGCTTTCGGACCCAGGTCGTTGAGTTGTCCTTCCAGATCGGCAAAGCCCACGTATTCCTGGGATCTCAGGGCAGAGCCGGCCGGCGCACGAGGCGCTGTCTTCGACCCGGGCGCCACGGCCAGAAAATTGTCGCTTAGAGGACTGACGCTCGTGATCGAAACGAGGCTGTCGGTTTTGACGGGGACGTTTGGACGGATTTGAAAATCGATCTCCATCCGCGAGGAGTCGTTGGGATCGCTGTGGACCGCCTTCACGCGTCCAACCGGCGGGCCTCCCGCATAGTGCACCTCCGCGCCAGGCCGCAATCCGCCCGCGTCCTTGAAATACGCTCGGTAGGGAACTTCGCCCCGCTCGAGGAATCCGGTCAACGAAAAAAGAGTGGCCACCAGCAGCCCCGCGGCGACAATCACGAATACTCCCACGTAGGCTTCTTCGCGCTTTGTCACGTTGGCAGGCATCTGCTCCCGCTCTTCCAAAATCCGCGATTTCTGGTTGTCCGAATTGGCGGCGAGTATAGCACGGGCGCCGCGCCCCACACTTCCGCGTTTGTTACCGTCGAAGTGGCACGACGTCTCCTGTCAGAATCTGCAGATAATCCATCTCCTGAGCCATTTCTTGCTCCGGCACCCTGTCCAGGAACTGCCGCACGCGCGGTTGTGTACTCGCCTTCATCTCCGCCGGCGTTCCTACCGCAACGATGCACCCCTTGTCCACCAGGATCATGCGGTCCGCGATCAGGAACGCGCTCGCCAGTTCGTGCGTCACCACCACGATCGTGATCTTGAATGCTTCCTTGAGCTTCAATAGCAATTCATCGACGCCAGCCGCGATGATCGGATCAAGTCCGGCCGACGGTTCGTCGAACAGCAGAATCTCCGGATCCATGGCCATCGCTCGCGCCACCGCGGCGCGCTTCTTCATTCCTCCGCTCAACTGCGCCGGGAAATAGTCTTCGTAGCCACGCAACCCCACCTGTTCCAGTTTCAGCCGGACCATGATGTCGATCGTCGATTCATCCAGCTTGGTGTGCTCCCGCAACGGCAGCGCCACGTTTTCCCCCACCGTCATCGACCCGAACAGCGCTCCGCTCTGGAAGGAAATGCCCATGCGCGTGCGCAGTTCGTGCCAGCCCCCCCGCGACAGGGTTTGCAGGTCCTCGCCCCGAATGCGAATCTCTCCGCCGCTTGGCTGTTCGAGCCCGGCCAGCGTTCGCAGCAACGTGCTCTTCCCCGATCCCGATCCCCCGAGGATCACCATCGTCTCGCCTGTGCGCACTTCAAAGCTCACGCCATGGAGAATTTCGCGGTCGCCATAGGCCACGCGTAAATTGCGGACTTCAATGGCCTCGGGCTTCGCATCTGGTACCATCTTCCTCTGTTCGTTCATTTCCTTATCCGGTCACCCCAAAATAGAACAGCATGGTGAACACCAGATCGACCAAAATTGTCAGGAAAATAGACATTACGACAGCAGAGGTGGTCGATTTGCCGACTTCTTCCGAGCCTAATCCCGTCCGAAACCCTTCCTGGCAGCCCACCATGGTAATCACGACCCCGAACATCACGCTTTTGACCAGGCCGGTAACGATGTCCCGCAGGGCCAGTGCGTCCATGGTCGCGTGAATGTAAGTTCCCAGCGTGAAGCCGGCGTTCGTCACGCCAAAGAGCGCCCCGCCCATCACGCCCATCGTGTCGGCCCATATTGTCAGGCAGGGCATCATGACGAGCATGGCGATGAACTTCGGCACCACCAGAAACCGCACCGGATCGAGCGCCATCGTTTCCAGCGCATCGATTTCCTCGTTCACCTTCATGGTGCCGAGCTCCGCCGCGAACGCCGATCCTGTCCTGCCAATCACGAGGATCGCTGTCATCAAAGGGCCCAGCTCGCGCGTCACCGAGATTGCCACCGCGCTGGCCACGAACTGCAGCGCTCCGAGCCGCCTCAGCTCGTATGCGGCTTGCAGCGCCAGGATCATGCCGACGAAAAAAGAAATCAGGGAGAGGATCGGCAGCGCCTTCACGCCCACCGCCATCCCTTGGTGAATCGCTCGTCCGAACGGAAGCTTGCGCTCGCGGAAAAGCTCGCCAAACATGGCGCGAGTCGTCCCGCCGGCAAGCCGCGTCAGGCCGCCGAGGTAAGCCAGTCCGTCAACGGTAGCCGCGCCGATGGTTCGTGTCAGTCCCATGCTTGTCCAATCGTGAACGAAATTGCGTTGTTGCGGGCCGTGCGGTTGAATCTGTCGCGCTGTCCTGCGGGCCCCGGGACGCTACTTGACCCCGTTACCAGCTTCTCGAGCCAGATCGTCCCCTTTGGACTTGCCGGCGAGAGCCTCTGCTTCCGTCTCGTGCACTTCGAACACGCGCACAAGGCGGGTCAACTCGAGGACTTCCCTTGTGGTCTTGGTCAACCCGTAGAGTGCAAATCGGCTGTTCAAGTCTCGGGACGCCTTCAGCCCTTCGACGAGCGAAGCCACTCCCGAGCTGTCGATGTACCGTACCGCACGCATATCAACTAAGAGTTGCGGCACGCGCTTTTCCTTCAGCAGGCCGAGTATCGCCTTTCGCACTTCCGGCGTGTTGTAGAGCGTAATGTCTCCGCTGAGTTCGAGGATTTCCGCCTCTCCCTCATGTCTGGTTGTGATCTTCATGGTAAGAACTCCTGGGGATCGTGCCCCTCCTTTTGCCAGACTTTTCTCCCTGATGCAATCTCTTTTCCCGCGGACGCCCTCATAGGGCTCAGTGCAGTGCCGCCGCAGTAAACAAAGACCCGATTTGATTCGCGCGGACGGGGACTTGACTTTACCGAAACTGGCAGAGAGAGAGAGCCAACGGCCGCAGCTAGCGGTTTTGCTGGAAAAGGAGGACGTGGTCGAGGATGCGCTGGGCAACTTCGGACTTGGTCAGCTTCGGAAGCGCGATTTCGCGGCCGTCGCGGAAAAAGAGAGTCACGATATTCGTGTCCGTATCGAAGCCGGCATCTTTCTGGGTGACATCATTGGCGACGATCATGTCAGCGCCTTTGCGGGCAAGTTTTGCCCGGGCGTTCTCGGCGACGCGATCCGTTTCTGCCGCGAAGCCAATCAGGACGCGCGCGCCTTGGGCGGGGCTGAGCTTCCCAAGAATGTCGGGCGTGGGTTCCAGCTCGAGCACTATACGCTCGCCGCTGCGCTTGATCTTCGTCGGAGACACAGCCGCGGGCCGGTAGTCCGCGACGGCCGCCGCCATAATCACCACGTTTGCCTCCGCCGCATGTTCCTGCACGGCCCGCCGCATTTCCTCCGCCGTCCGCACAGGCACCCAATCGGCTCCTTCGGGCGGATGCAAGTCGGTAGGCCCGCTGACGAGCACTACGTGCGCTCCGCGGCGAATCGCCGTTTCCGCGATCGCATAGCCCATTTTCCCGGACGACCGGTTCGTCAAAAATCGAACCGGATCGAGGTCTTCGCAAGTCGGCCCCGCTGTAACCAGGATCGTCTGGCCCGCAAAATCCTTGCGAAGACCGAGGACTTCGCAAACTCGGCAAGCGATCGTCTCGGTCGCGGCCAGGCGGCCCGCACCGGTCATGCCGCAGGCCAGGGAACCTTCGTCTGGATCGACGACGTGAACGCCGCGAGCCCGCAGGATGGCGAGATTCTCCTGCGTCGCGGGATGCTCCCACATGTTGACGTTCATTGCCGGCGCGACCACGACGGGCGCCTTCGTCGCGAGATAAAGAGTGGACAGGAAATTACCGGCAATTCCACGCGCAAATTGCGCGAGGATGTCGGCAGTTGCCGGCGCCACCAGGAGCAGATCGATGCGTTGGGCCACGGCAATGTGCTCGATGGCGCTCTCAACGTTGGCCGGAGCGGCGTCTTCCGCGCCGAACATTTCCGCGATTACCTTCTTGCCGGTGATTGCTGCGAACGTCAGAGGGGTGACAAACTCGCGCGCCGCACGGGTCATGATCACCTGGACGTCGAGATGTTCCTGCTGGAGACGGCGAACAAGCTCCGCGGCTTTGTAAGCCGCTACTCCGCCGGTCACGCCAAGCGCAATCTTCATCAGAGTTCCGCCACCCGTTACTTGCGCCGCTTGCCGCCGTCCTTCTCCTCGAACCCTTCGGGGGCGTCGGGCAATTCAAATTCGAGGAGGCCCTTATGCAGTTCTTCTTCGGCGATTCGCGTGTTCTTGTGTGCTCTGGGGTTTTCCACTAGAGGTCTGCCACCGATCATCAATTGTCGCGCCCGCCGCGCCACGACGACGACGTATGCAAACTGGCTATCCGGTACCTCTCTCGAAACGGCCATAGGAAGGTCAGCCTCCAAAAGACTTCAGAATCTCGCGAATCCGATTTTCGTTGAACGCGATACGGCAACGCGAGCCGAGCGCGATGGCCTGCGCCTCGCGGCCGGCTCGCTCCAGTTCGTCGTTGATGATGGCAAAGTCATAGCTTCTGTAACTTAACATCTCCTGCCGGGCCCGTTCCAGCCGCCGCCGGATCTCGTCCTCCAAATCCTGACCGCGCGCTCGGATACGGCGCTCGAGTTCCGCGCTGGACGGCGGGAGAACGAATAGAGCGACCGCTCCCGCGAGGTTGCGCCTTACTTGACGAGCGCCCTGAACGTCGATCTCCAGCACCAGGTCTTTTTTTTGCAGGCGCGCCTCTTCCAGGGACTTTCGCGGCGTGCCGTACCAGTTTTTCCCGAAAACCTGCGCGTACTCGAGGAACTCGCCGGCCGCCACCATGCGCTGGAACTCAGCCTCAGTCACGAAATTGTACCACTCGCCCTCGCGTTCCGTCTTGCGCGGCGGGCGCGTTGTATACGAAACGGAAAGTATGGTCCCCGGAAGCTCCAGGATCCTTTCAACCAGCGTCGACTTGCCGGACCCCGAAGGCCCGGAAACGATGAGGACCAAAGGGTCGGCTGGAGTCATTCGATGTTCTGGACCTGTTCGCGCAATTTTTCGATTTCCGACTTGATTTCGAGCCCGCTCTGCGTAATTTCCAGAGCCCCCGCTTCCGTGCCCGGCGTCTTCGACAGCAAAGTGTTCGTTTCGCGCTGCATTTCCTGCAGAAGAAAATCCAGCTTCTTGCCCACGTCGGCGCCCGCCGCAAGGAGGGATTCGAACTGCCGGACGTGGCTGCGCAGCCTTGCGAGTTCCTCCGAGACGTCGCTGCGCTCAACGGCGATGGCGGCTTCCTGCGCCAGACGGGCCGGATCGAGTTGCGCGTCGTCGCCAATCAGCTCTCTGATCCTCGCTTCCAGACGACGCACGAACAGCGGTCGCGCATTCTCCGCGAGAGTTTCGATCCGAGCTGACAGATCGGCGATTCTGCGCAGAATTCCGGACATCTCCTCGTGGAGATGCCGTGCTTCTTCTTCGCGCATCCGATCGAGCTTGTCGAGTGTTTCCGTCAGACAATGCGTCGCGACGCCTTCGAGCTTGACGATCTCCTCCTCGAGCGACGCTGCGGGCGGCCCGATCACACCCGGCAGACGCAGAACGGCTGCGAGATCCGGTTCCGAGGCAATCGAGAATTTCGCGCGCAAAGAGTTCAGCGCTTCGAGATAAGCGGCGGCCACCTGGTCGTTCACACCGATCGCCGCAGCACCTTGCAACTCGTAATGAAGGGTGACGTCGAGATGGCCGCGCCGAACACGCTGGCGCAGGATCTGGCGGAGGGCGGGCTCAACCGGCTCGAACCCCTCCGGAACGCGGAGGTGCAGGTCGAGGAACCGGTGGTTCACACTGCGAACTGAAACGCGGAGACTCCAGCCATTCTCGACAACGCGAGATTGCGCGTAGCCGGTCATCGATCGCAGACCGCGGGAACGAGTCTGGGATGACGACGCGGGAGATAGCGATTGCGAACCGGAGGGCGCCATTCTCACGAGCCTCCGCGCGTGGCCGGCTCGACGTCGCGGAATTGGATGTCGTAGAGGCGGGCGTACACCCCTCCACGGGCGAGGAGATCCTCATGTGTGCCGCGTTCGCAAATCGTGCCGTTATCGAGGACTGCAATGATATCGGCGCGCCGAATTGTGGAGAGTCGGTGTGCGATGACGAACACGGTACGGCCAATCATCAGATTATTCAAGGCGTTTTGAACGAGAAATTCGGATTCCGAGTCGAGTTCGGAAGTCGCTTCGTCGAGGATGAGGATCGGTGCATCCTTAAGCAGAGCGCGCGCGATGGCGAGCCTTTGTCTCTGGCCTCCCGAAAGACGCTGGCCGCGATCGCCGATTACGGTGCGATAGCCCTGCGGCAACTGCAGGATAAAGTCGTGCGCCAAGGCAGCTCTCGAGGCCGCGGTCACCTTGTCCTTTCCCATATTGGGGCGGCCGTAGCACAGGTTGTTCCATACCGTGTCGTTGAACAGTATGGTCTCCTGCGTGACGATGGCCATCTGATCGCGCAGGGAACGGAGGGTGACATCTCTGACGTCATAGCCATCGATGAGGATAGAGCCCGAAACCGCCGTGTTGAACCGCGGGAGCAAATTGACGAGCGTGGTCTTGCCCGCGCCGCTCGACCCGACAATGGCCACGACGGTTCCGGCGGCGATCCTGAGATCAACGCCGTTCAAAATTAGCGGGCCCCCGTCGTAGGAAAAGTTAACGTTGTCGAATTCGATCGCCTTCGAGAACCTGGGCAGCGACTTCGCTCCCGCTTTTTCGAGGACTTCTTCCGGCAGATCGATGAACGCAAACACCTGCGAGGAAGTGCCGACGGCCTGGAGAAACAGCTGGTAGATGCTGCCGAGCCGCTTGACAGGCTCGTAGGCGCGGAATAGGGCAAAAATGAATGCGAAGAAAATTCCGGTGGTCATCTTGCCAACGCGAATCTGATCGCGCGCAAAGAGCAGAATCATGCAAATCACGGCGGCGCCGAGCAAGTCCATCAACGGCGACGTGGTGGCCAGCGCGCGAATCCAGCGCATGTTTTCGCGCAGGAGACTGCGAGCGACGCCGCGGAACTTCCGAATCTCAAAGTTCTCCATTCCAAATGCTTTTACGACGCGATTTCCGCTGATGGTTTCTTGAAGCATCTGGCTGAGGTCCGCGAGCCGGGAACGGCTTCTCTCGGTCGAGTGGCGGATCCTGCGGGCCAACTTGCCGACGGGCCAAACCACCAGCGGGATCAGAAGGGCCGAGCCCATCGCCAATTTCCAGTTGATGATCAGAAGCACGAGAACAAAGGCGATGAGCGTGAAGACCTGGCGGATAAAATCAGCCAGATAATCCGAAAACGCGCTGCGCATCTGCTCGATATCGCTCATGACGGCTGACATGACGCGCCCTATGGGATTGCTGTGGAAGAATCCCACCGGCTGCTGAACGACCTTGGCGTACACGTGATTCCGGAGGTCCGTTATGCTGGCAAGGCCTACGTATTGAATCAGTGTGACGCCCAGGAACTCCGAAATCCCCTTAAGAAAAAACAGAAGAAGCAGGGCCACAGAAAAAACGGACCAGACGTAGTGGATTCGCGAGGGCACGAACGAATTCAGGTAGATCGTAGGATGGCTGCCCCAGGGAATGGTAAACAGCGCGAGGCGCTGGTTCAGAGTCCTGGGGGTCAAGACGATATCAACGGCGGGGCGGATTGACAGCACGACCAAGCCGTCGGCGGCCGCCATGAACGCCAGCAGAATCACTCCCGTGATGAAAAGAGGGAGATGCGGCATAACATAGCCGAAGAGCCGCCGAGCTTCCTCGCGATGTGTTCTGCGAACCTCAGCTTGCATGGACCAAAGTTCCCGTCAGAGACGAACTCACGATCTCATCCTTCGGTAGACTACGAAGCCGACTTGTCCAAGTCGCGGTGCACGATTTTCGCAGAGTATCCGTGCCGCTGCAAATCTCGGGCAATCACCTCCGTGAGGGCTACAGAACGGTGTCTTCCTCCGGTGCATCCCACCGCAACAGTCAAATAGCTTTTGCCTTCGTTGATATAGTGCGGAATCAGGTAGCGCAACAATCCTTCCACACGCCGCAGGAACTCACGCGTCTGGGGAAAGGAACGGATGTACCGGGCGACCCGACGGTCCTTCCCGCTGAACGGCCGAAGGCGGGGGATGAAATGCGGATTGGGCAAAAAGCGGACGTCGAAGACAAGGTCCGCGTCCGAAGGGATGCCGTACCGGAAGCCGAAGCTTACAACAGAGACGAGCAAGGGGCGGCGCCCCGGCTTTTGAAACCGCTCGATGATGAACTGACGAAGTTCATGGACATTGAATCGAGTGGTGTCAATGATAACGTCGGCGAGCCGGCGAATCGGCGCCATCCTGCGGCGCTCTTCGCGAATGCCTTCCGCGACGGAGAGTCCGTGCCCGAGCGGGTGAGGACGCCGGGTCTCGCTGAACCTGCGGAGAAGGGCCTGGTCGCTTGCTTCGATAAACACGAGCGTCGTAGGTTGACGCCGAGAGAGGTTCCGATAATAAACGGGCAGCTTTTCTATCTGCTCGCCTTCACGCGCATCGACAAGCAGGGCAGCACGTTCGATTTCTCCGCGCCCTTCGTCATACAGCTCACTGAAAACAGGAATGAGAGCGACGGGTAGATTATCCACGCAGTAAAAGCCGAGGTCTTCAAAGGTGTTCAGAACGGAACCTTTGCCCGAACCCGACAAGCCCGTGAGAATCACAAGCTGGCGCGGATCGCGTTTCGGGTGGGGGCGGGCCACGGCGCAGGAGTTACGTCTTCACGCGGCGTCGGTGCGTGCTTGGGATGCGCAAGTCTTCGCGGTATTTGGCCACGGTTCGACGCGTGACATGGATTCCCTCGTCACTCAGCTTCTTCGTGATCTGTTCGTCGGTGAGGGGATGAGCAGTGTCCTCTTCTTCGATCATCTGCTTCACGCGCCGCTTTAAGGAGAGCAACGACATTTCGGCGCCTTGTGGACCGTTGACCGACTCGGAGAAGAAGCTGCGCAGTTCCAGCACGCCTTGGGGCGTGTGCACGTATTTGTTTGCCACGGCACGGCTGACCGTCGACGGGTGCACGCCGATTTCTTCGGCCACTTCCTTGATCATCATGGGCTTCAAGTGATCGGGGCCGTAATCGAGGAAGTCGCCCTGGCGGCGAAGAATGGTCTGGCAGACGCGTAGAATGGTGTGCTTGCGCTGCTCGATATTTTTCATCAGCTGGATGGCCGCGGTGAAGCGTTCCTTGACGTAGTTGCGAACCTCGCGGTCCGCGGCATCCCGGGCGAGCAGGCGGCGATACGTGGGATTCAAGCGGAGCTGAGGCAGGTCATCATCGTTCATGAACACCTGCCATTCGCCATCGGCTTTGCGGAATTGAACGTCGGGTTCGACGAGGCGCGGCTCGATCTTGTTGTAGCGCAGACCCGGCTTGGGGTCCAGTCGCTTGATCACGTCGATGGCGTGCTTCACCTGTTCGATTGGACGATTCACCGCCCGTGAGACTTCCTTCAGCTGATTGTTCTGCAAAAGCTTGAGATGTTCGCTGACAATCTCCAGGGCCAGAGCGTTCTGTGGATCGAGGACCTTCAACTGCAGGAGAAGGCATTCCCGGAGGTCGCGCGCGCCCACGCCCGGCGGATCGAACTCCTGGACCACAGTCAGGCCCTCCTCAACGTCCTCCGTTGAGAAATTGCCCGACTGCGCGATTTCCTCGAGTGTGGCCGTCAGGTAGCCATTCTCGTCGAGGTTCCCGACGATCGTTTCAGCAATTTGTCGAACGGTCTCGGTGCAAATGCTGACGCTCAGCTGCCAGGCCAGGTGATCAGCGAGGCTGGCCGGCGAAGAGAGGAACTTGTCGAAGGAAGGCCTCTCGATTTCTTCATGTTCGCTGCTGGCCGCGCGTTCGGCGCCGGTATCGAGGTATTGCGTGAAGAAAGACCCGAAATCGAATTCGTCGAATGGGTTCGGGGCTTCCGTCTCGGGAACGCTCTCCGTTTCTTTTTTGAGGAAGGCTTCGTCGGTATAGTTCTCGGCTGTGACGCCTTCTTCGGGAAGTTCTTCGAGAACGGGATTCGCCATAATTTCCTGATTGATCATCTCGCGCAGTTCGAGACGATTCAGCGCGAGGACGCTGACCATCTGCACGAGCCCGGGAGTCAAAATCTGCTTTTGCGCAACGCGAAGATGAAGTTTTGGCTGAAGCAGATTCATAGAGCTCAGTGCAGGCGAAAGCCTTCTCCCAAATAGATGCGGCGCACGTCGGCGTTGGCCGAAAGCGCCACAGGCGTTCCGGAAAACAGAATTTTCCCTTCGTTGATGATGTACGCCCGATTCGTGACCGCGAGAGTCTCGCGGACGTTATGATCAGTGATCAGGACGCCGATTCCGGCCGCGCTCAGGTCCGCAATGATCTTCTGAATGTCCACAACGGTCAGGGGATCGATGCCGGAGAACGGCTCGTCGAGCAGCACGAACGAAGGCGAAAGGACGAGCGAGCGCGCAATCTCAAGTCTACGGCGTTCGCCGCCGGAGAGAACATGCGCTTGGCTGCTCCGCACACCGTCAAGTCCCATTTGGGCCAGCAACTCCTCAACCCGATCGCGCCTCTGCTCCAAAGACAAAGGCAGAGTTTCCAAGACCGCGAAGAGGTTCTCCTCGACCGTCAGTTTCCGAAAGACTGAAGGCTCCTGGGGCAGGTAGCTGATGCCGCTGCGGGCCCGCAGATACATCGGGAGGTCGGTTATGTCCTCGCCGTCGAGCAAAACGCGCCCATAGTCCGGACGCGCCAGACCGACCAGGATGTAAAACGTCGTGGTCTTTCCCGCGCCGTTCGGCCCGAGCAGCCCAACCACTTCACCCTGTTGGATCTCCAAGCTGACGTTATCAACAACCCGGCGACCGCGATACGCCTTTCTCAGATCGGCGGCTTGGAGCCTCAACATACCGGTTCATTTCTCAACCCGGTGCCTGGTAAGAGTGCGCGAACCTTCTTGCGAATCAATCAAAATCGTATCATTCGGTAGAAAGAAGGTCAACGAACGGCCCGAGGTGGAGTTTCCAGAAGCGTCAGTAATAGTGGGTTCTCCGCCCGAAAGAACGAATTTGCCATCCGCAACTGTGTAGGTTGCCTTCTCTGCGGTCGCGCGGAGGTCGCCTCGACGAACCACGACGTTTCCTTGTGCCACAGCACGACTTAGCTGTCCGGTGGCCAGCGGCGAACCATCTGCTTCCGCAGCCCTTGCGGCGCCCAAGTCGACATCGAGCATACGGGAAGCGAGAGAAACCTGGCCCGAAACGATCCTGACACCGCCTTCAAGGTGCGCCTTTCCTTCGCCGCCTGAATACATCAGGTGCGGCGCGCGAACCTTCCAGAGAACAGGTCCGGACTTCTTGCCTTTCGAGGCCGGCGCGATACTTGGTCCAGAGGTCTGGGGAAAGACGGCAACCACATTCCCGCGTGCCTGCATCGTTTTTTCATCACGCGAGATGGCGATTTGATCTGCTTCGAGAACGGATTCGCCCTGCCACAGCCGTGCATGACCTGAGTAGACGACGCGGCCGTTCGAACTGGAACCGGAGAGTCCCGCCGCCGCGATGTGCGCCGGGCCTGTACCCGCTTTTGTTGGCTTACCAGCAGAAGACGCGAAATACGTGGATACCACACCGCCCGCCGCCGCGAACTGCCCGGATTTCTGCTCGAGGGTCACGGTCTGGGCGGTGGTCCTGCTCACAGGATCGGAGATCACAGGTGAACCGCTCAGGGTGATCTGCCCGGAGCCGCGATCGATCTCCGCATTCCGCGCGGATGCGTGGCGATCGCCTTGTTGGAATTCGACGCCACCCGTTTCCTCGACCTTCGCCCACTGGCCATCCGGAGCAAATCCAGCGCTCAGGTTTCCGGCGGTATTGATCTGGAGAGCGGAGTTCCCGGATGCGCGGCGAACTTCAACCTGCGACCCGAGGAGGCCGGCCAAATGGCCGTTATCCGCGAACTTCGTCACGAATCTCGGCGCGCGGACCTCAGTGGTTTCATGCGCGTCCTTCAGGATGATCGTAGACGCCCCCAGCGTCTCCGCGCGCTCGGCGTGTTGCCGACCGAGCTGTCCGGCCGGGGCGAAGTTCAGCCGCACTGCGGTGCTTTTCAGTGTTTGTGAAATGCCTGCCCGCTGCGATTGCGCAACCACCGATCCAGTAGCCGTCATCTCGCGGAGAACGTTTCGCGTGGACTCCATGGACAGCTCCACACGATCGCTCGAAAAATGGCCGGCACCGCGCGGCGACTGCCGCGATCCGATCACATTTCCTCGCGCCGCGACGTGTTCAATCCAGCCTTCGGGGCTCAAATCAGCTTGGACCGTCTCGGCGGAGGCCTGCACGAAATCCCCGCCGCGGGCGATTCGAATCGAGGGGCTTCCTTCAGCGAGGACCTGACGCGCGTGAAATTTTTCACCGAGAGAGATCGAAACCTTCCCGGCGGACAAATGACGGTCGCCCTGCTGGATGACGACCGGGCCGTTCAAGAACACCTTGCGATCGTTGCGGCGGACTTCGAGACTGGCTGCTTGAACGCTGAAGGGAAGTCCGCCATTGCGTTGAGAAGGTGCCATCTCGAAGTCCACTGCGTGTTCGACCGACACGATCGCCGCTCGAGTGCTGTAGGAGACGCCAACGCCGCGGCCGTGCCCCTGGGGCAATGAGAATTCGACGGGGGCGGGGGTGGAAGCTTCTCCGGTCTGCCCGTCGAACGTCAGATTGCTGGTTCGGATGTAAAGAGAACCCTGGTGAGGGATTGCGGGCCGTGGATTGGCTTCCTGAATGTCAATTGTGACTTCGCCTTTGCATTCGACGCTGCCCGTCTTCTGCTCGTAACTGCACTCATGGGTGTGAATGTTATCGTTTCGGTCGCCGTCGCGACCGTAGATGCTGATCCATACGTCTTCGAGCAGGGCCGGGCTTCCGGCCTTGAACTCCGTGGCGTGGGATGCGCGAATGGTGAAGACCGTGCGGTTTTTTTCTGTCCCACTGTACGAGAACGTTTGTATCTGTTGCTGGACGGAGGAGGAGACGCGCGCCGGGGACGAGCGGCGACGCGCTGCGCTGATGACGCGGGCGGCGTAAATGCCGACGACGAGCAGGGCGATGGACCCGGCGGCCACGGCTGCCCACCGGGCATACCGGGCCGCCTCGCGATTTCGCACAATTCCCTCGAATTGATTAGAAGCTGAGTATAGGAGACTGGTTTCCGCGGGACAACACGGGTTCTTCTACGGCCGTTCGGGTTCGGAGTTGGTCAGCAGGCCAAGCGTGGCCGCAGCGACGTTGTCGCGAGTTGTATTCTTGACCAGGTACATGGCTTCGTCCGCGAGGTGCAACAACTCGGTCTTTGTCCGGGAATCAGTGGGGTAGCAGGCGATGCCGACGCTGGCGGTCACGGTAACGTTCAGGTTCGTTTCTTTCAGCCAGATCGTCTCCCGAATCAGCTTGTGCAGGCGCCGCGCGACACCGAAAGCGTTTTCCTTCGACGTTTGCGGGAGCAGAACCACGAATTCGTCGCCTCCATAACGAAACGCCAGGTCGATGAGACGGCACTTGTCTTTGATGGCCTGCCCGATCTCGGCAAGGAGCTTCGATCCCATCAAGTGCCCGTACGTGTCGTTCACGTTCTTGAAATGATCGAGATCGATGAAAATCAGTGAGAATTCGAAGGCGTACCGATGCGAACGATAAATCTCGGTGTCGAGCATGAAATTCAGGTGGCGCGCGTTGTAGAGACTCGTGCAGTCGTCCGTGATCGTCAGTTCGTGGATGCGTTGGACATGCCGGGCGTTCTCGATCGCGATTGCGGCGTAGTCAGCGAGCGCCTCCAGGAAGGCCATGTCGCGCTGGCTGAACCCCTCAGAGCCGATACAATTGATCAGCTCGATGACCCCGAGGCATTGATCGCGGAAGCGCACGGGCACGGCGACGATCGACCGTGTCTCCATGGCCGTGCGCTGGTCGACCTGCGCGAAGAAGCGCGAATCCTGACTCGTATCCGGGACAACGACGATCTCGCCGGTCTGCGCGACCCAACCCGCGACCCCTTGCCCCAGCTTGATGCGTACATCTTTGAGAGCGTCGGCGCCCTTGCCCGTTGCGATTTGGAAATAAAGCTCGCGCTTTTCAGGATCCATCAGGAGAAGCGACCATGTGTCGGGGCGCAGGACTTCGTTGATCTTCTCCATGATGGTGCGGAGTACTTGGTCGAGCTGCAGCGAAGAAGTAAGGGCTTTGCCGAGCTCGTGGAAAACCGCCACCTCATTGCCTTCCGGCAAATCGAATCCGCTAGTCGCATTCCGGCGGCGTTCTACGCCGTCAAACGCTTTGGCGGCGGTTCTTCGCACTGTCGTCGCGGGGACGTGCGCGTTCGCGTCTCTGGATTCAGAAGGCAACCGTAGCATTATAGTGAACGATTTTCTCAGGCTGCAATGGCAGAAGAACAGCCCGATGCCGAAAGTTCAATGCCTACCTCGGACAGGTGTTCTTATCTCGAAAGAGGCCAGGCCCGCGGGCTTCCGGGTTTCGCCAGTTCCGGTGGAGTCGCACAGAAGAGGACATCATTGTGGCGGGGATTTGCCGCAATGTGTCCCCTACAATGTGCTCCCCAGGATTGACACTGTTCTGGCCCGCGCCTATATTTTTTTCATCGATGGCATCGGCATCCCATTTCGGCGAGCACCTCAGGCGAGAGCGGGAAATGCGAGGAGTTTCCCTGGAGGAGCTCTCGTCGGCGACGCGGATCAGCACGAAGTTCCTTACCGCAATCGAGAGTGGCCACTGGGATCAACTGCCTGGAGGCGCCTTCAACCGCGGGTACATTCGGTCGGCATCCCGCTATCTCGGCCTGGATGAGGATGGCATGGTCGCCGAGTACTCCCTCGAGGCGAACCACGGCATGAGCGAAACGATGCCAATGCAGGTCGCCGCGAGGCGTATCTCCCACCGCTGGAAGATCGTCGCGGGCGCCACCGGGGTGGTCGTCCTGTTGATTTGCCTGATTCTGGCGGGCCGCTTCGTGCCGTCGAGAATTAGAGCTCGAAGTCACGCGCAGCCATTCCCCCCCACCGCGCCCGCGATTTCCGGAAAGGACGCTCCGCTTTCACCTGCGGCTTCAGCTGCGGCTCCTTTGCATTTAGTGGTCAGGGCGTCCAGCGCTGTGCATGTCCGAGTCATCGCTGATGGCAAAGGGGTTTTCGACGGTGAGATCGAAGCCGGAAGAGGAAAGGAGTTCTCGGCTCGTGAGACATTCCAGGTCGCGACGCGGAATTCCGCCGCCGTACGCCTTGAACTGAATGGACAACCCATCCCGCCGTTTGGCGTTCCCGGCCGTCCCGGAGGCATTACACTCACGGCGAAGGACGCAAAGCCTTCCGCTGGAGGAGTCCATTAGCGCCGAATTGCGTGAAGCGGTCCTCGCCGGGCGCGTCCGCCCCGAACAAAAACTGGCGATTTGCGCTGGCGGAGTGTCTCTGTCGCCGCCCGATCGAGCCGAGTTGCTCACCGTGCTGGCGGCCGATACGGATGCGGCGATTTCCGAGCGCGCCAGCAACGTCGCCCTGAGCCTGCCGCTGGCATCATTTACCGCGGCCCTCTCGCGCCCCGACGCCGACCGCCATCTGTTTGCCTATTGCGCCGCGAACCTGAGGGACAAGCCTGGAATTGCCGATGCGATGGTGAAAAATCCGGCGTGCCCTTCGTCTTTGCTCGCTGAGGTGGCGCCACACCTGACCAGTTCCGTTATTCAGTCGCTTTTGGATAATATGGAACAACTCAGCAGCGATCCTCACTTGATCCTGGCGCTCTCCAGCGCGAGCGCGGTTACTCCAGCGCAACGTGAAGCGCTCCACGACCTGCAGCAGGGAGCGATGTCCGCGACGGAGCTTGAGCAGGTCGCGGAGGAGACCCAGCCCGATCCCGTCAAACGCAAAACGTTGATGCAAAAATTGGCCTTTATGACGGTGGTGCAGCGGCTCACGTTAGCTTTGAAAGGGGCGCGTGAAGAGCGCATGTTGCTTATCCGGGATCCGAACAAGCTGGTACAAAAGTCGGTACTCCAATCTCCGCGTCTCACGGCACCCGAAGTCGAGAGCTTCGCGGGTATGGCCAATCTCTCCGCCGAAGTCCTCCGTTCTATCTCGCTGAATCGCCACTTCATCAAGGATTACGCGGTGGCCAGAAACCTCGTGTTCAATCCGAAGACGCCGCTCGACGTGTCATTGCATCTTCTCCCGCGGCTCACCGCAACCGATCTCGTGAAACTGGCCGCAAACAAGAATGTGCCGGAAACGCTGCGTTCCATGGCTCAGAAACTCCACCGCAAGCGCAAACAGGGGGGCAGCGACGCTTGAGTCGCGATCGCTCTGTCCAACGGGTCCAGCCGCCTCGCAAATGTGTTGCATCCAAAACACGAATCGCACGATCCGGACGATAAAGCCTCTCATTTTCCACGGCGGTGTATAGTGTTTGGGAACCGGTCCGCGTCGAAGAACTGCCCCGCGCCCCGCACGGCAAATACAATCGATGGCTGCGGTTCGTGTCCGTTTCTCAGAGCGCGATTGCGAGTAAAATGAAAAAGCCCTTGCGCATCATGAAGTTCGGCGGGACCTCCGTGGGAGACGCCGCGCGCATCGAGCGAGTCACGGAAATCGTTCGGGACGCTGCCCGGGACAGTTCGATCGTGGTCGTGGTGTCCGCCATGAGAGGCGTCACCAACCACCTGATCGAAGCAGCCGACCGCTCGCAGGCGAATGACCGCGCCCATGTTTCCCGCCTTTTCCAGCTTTTGCGGAAGCAGCACGACGAAGCGCTGGACATCCTGATCCGCTCCAGCGAACGGCGCGGCGCTCTGCGCCAGTCGGCGGAGCAAACGTTTGCGAAAGGCGAGCAGCTGTGTGAAGGGACCTTGCTTCTGCACGAATTGACCGCGCGAACGCTGGATTCCGTTTCAAGTCTGGGCGAGCGTCTATCGGCGCCCTTGGTTGCGGGAGCCCTCGAAGAACTCGGCCTTTGCGCCGAGCCCGTGGAGGGCACGGAGTTGATCGTCACCGACGCCTTTCACGGAGCGGCCGGGCCTCTCGTGGAGATTACGCGCCAGCGCTCGCAGGCCAGGCTGAAGCCGTTGCTCGATCAGGGAGTCGTCCCGGTGGTGACCGGTTTCATCGGCGCGAGTCAACAAGGTGTACTGACCACTTTGGGGCGGGGCGGATCGGATTATTCAGCTACCATCCTCGGGGCAGCGCTCGACGCCGACGATGTCGTCATCTGGACCGACGTCGACGGAGTACTCACGGCCGATCCGCGCCTCGTTCCCGAAGCGCGCACCATTCCAGAAATCTCTTACCGTGAAGCCGCCGAGTTGGCCTATTTTGGAGCGAAGGTTCTTCATCCAAAGACAATTCGTCCGGTAATGCCACGAGGAATTCCCGTGTGGATCAGGAACAGCTTCTCTCCCGAGCGGCCCGGAACGAAAATCACTCCCGACGGCCGCAGCAATGGAGGTGGCGTGAAAGCCTTGACGGCTATCAAGGACGTGGCGCTGATCGCCATCGGAGGCCCCGGCATCGTTGGCTTGCCCGATGTTGTCGGTCGCACGTTCTCGACGACGGCGGAGGTTCGGGCCAACGTTCTGCTGATCTCGCAATCCTCTTCACAGAACGACATCTGCTTCATCGTCGCCGCATCGGATGCCGAGAGCACGGTCGAGGCACTGCGAAATGAATTCGCGCAGGACGTTGCGCACGAAAAAGTCGAGCACATCACCGTAGACCCAAACATCGCGATCGTCGCCGTGGTTGGCGAGAGGATGCACGGCACTCCGGGGGTGGCGGGGCGAACCTTCAGTGCGCTGGGCCGCGAAGGCGTGAATATCATCGCTATCGCGCAGGGTTCGTCGGAGTGTAACATCTCGTTTGTCGTCGAGGAGAAACACGTGCAGAGAGCCCTCGCTTCGTTGCATCAGGAATTCGATCTCGGCGCACCGGTCGCAAGCGAGATGAGCCAGGCCTTGCGCAGCTGATGGAGACGACTGCGAGGACATCAAGCAAGATCGTCGTGGGCGCGGTGCAACGTTGCATCACGCGTTCCTGTGGCGCAGCGTACGGCCTCACCGACCGTGTCTACGTATGTTCCGGCTGCGGCGGACCTCTGGAAATCGAAATTGTGCCGGGCCCCGCAGTCGAACCCTCGGAAATTCGCGAACGGTGGCGTCTCCGCGCGACTTCTTCGGACGTGAAGGATCGCAGCGGCGTTTGGCGGTTCCGCGAGCTGCTGCCGTTTGACCCGGATGTTGTCGTCACTCTTCTCGAAGGAAATACTCCTCTCTATGACGCGCCCCGCTGCGCCGAATACTGCGGGCTCGCGGCGGTGCGCCTGAAGCACCAGGGGTGCAATCCCACCGGATCGTTCAAGGACACGGGCATGACGGTTGCTGTTACTCACGCCAGGTTACTAGGAGCAGAAACCGCGGTTTGCGCCAGCACGGGCAACACAGCGGCCAGCCTGGCCGCCTACTCCGCGCGCGCGGTATTGCAGTGCGCGATTCTCCTCCCGTTCGGCCAGATTTCGGCCTCCAAACTCGCCCAGAGCATGGATTACGGCGCGACGATTTGCGAAATCGATGGCAATTTTGACGATTGCATGCGGTTGGTCCTGGAATTGGGAGACGATCCCTCGATCTATGTCGCCAATTCGGTCAACCCTTTTCGCATCGAGGGCCAGAAAACCGTTGCGTTTGAGCTGATGGAGCAGTGCGGATGGCGAGCGCCGAACCACGTTGTGGTGCCGGGAGGGAATCTCGGCAACAGCAGCGCTCTCGGCAAGGGGTTTAACGAGTTATTGGCCTTGGGTTTGATCGACCGGCTTCCCAAGCTCCACGTAATTCAGGCGGAGGGTTCCGCGCCGTTCGCAAGATTGTTTGCCGATCTGAAGTCGGTTGGATCGGCATGGGACGACGGCCTGCCCGAAGGAATGGCCAGCGAGTCTCGGCCGCGAACCCTGGCCACGGCCATCAAGATCGGCGCTCCGGTTTCCTGGAAGAAGAGCTTGCGCGCTGTATTGCAATCGGGCGGCGAGGTAACCGCGGTCACGGAGCAGGAAATCGCGGATGCGAAAGCAATGGTCGGACGCGACGGGATTGGTTGCGAACCTGCTTCCGCCACCACCATTGCTGGAATTCGCAGGCTCGTCGCAAACAGCCGGATTCGTCGCGACGAAAGCGTAATCGCCATTCTCACCGGGCATGTCCTGAAAGATCCGGATTACGTTAGCAACTATCATCGCGGAACGCTCTCGCTGGCTGGAGACGAGCGTGAGGGACGAGCCGAACAGAAAATCGTGGGGGCGTTTCGGAACCGCCCCGAGCGAATCGCCGCGAATAAACCGGCCATTCTGGAGCGGCTGAAAAGCCGCAAACGCTGATCTCCGTATGATGGCGCCCCGCGAATTCTCCATCGATGTACGCGTCCCGGCTTCAACCGCCAACCTTGGCGCAGGATTTGACTGCCTCGGGCTTGCTCTCGAGGTATACCTCAACGTACGCGCGACCGTTATTTCCAAGCCTGGCGCGCGCGCCGTTGCGCGGAGCCGCGGCGTCAAAGGAAGTTCGAGCCTGCCGAGTACGCCGGAGGAGAACCTGATTTTTCGCGCGATGGCTCACGCGGCTGAACGCGAAAAGCTGAGGTTCCCGGCCGTTCGGCTCGCCGTTCAGAACGATATTCCCGTCGCGAGCGGGTTGGGCAGCAGCGCGGCCGCCACCGTGGCGGGCGTTGTGCTCGGTTTTGCGGTCGCCGGCCGCGCCATGTCTCGTGAGGTCGCCCTGCAGTACGCGGCCGAGGTGGAAGGGCATGCTGACAATGTCGCAGCCGCGCTTCTGGGAGGCCTGGTCGTCACCGTCGCCGGAAAAGACGGCAGCGTCGCCGCAGTGCGAAAGCGTTGGCCGAAAATGATTCGTGTCGTTGCCGTAACGCCTCAGTGCACGCTGGATACCAGCAAATCGCGAGCCGTTCTCGCAAGAACGGTCGATTTTCGCGATGCCGTCCACAACCTGCAGCGCTCGGCGCTGTTCGTCGCCGCCCTGGAAGAGCGGCGTTACGACCTCCTTTGGGAGGCGATGCAGGATCGATTGCACCAGATCTACCGGAAGGCCTTGGTTCCGGGGCTGGCGGACATACTCGCGATTCCGCGAATGCCCGGCTTACTCGGGATTGCACTCAGTGGAGCGGGTCCAAGCGTCATCGCGCTTGCGACAGACCGCTTTGATGTGATCGGGGAAGAAATCGCCAGTCGTTTCGCGCGCCACGGCCTCGAATCTGCTTTCAGGACCTTTGAGATCGCCCAGGACGGATTCTCTACCTCAGAGAAACACCTGCGCCGCCGCTGAGGCTCCGGTTTTCTACTCATATTCGATAGAAATACATCCTATTCTCGCGAGCGACGCGGAAAAACAGCTTCCGCGACAAGCCGGCAAGCATCCACTAAATGTCGGGCTGCAGGTTCGCACCCGAATTCCTGAAGTAATCCACGCGGAATGAGAGAGACCGGAAGAATGAAACTTTTCGTGCACACAATCGTGTCGTGTTTCTTGGCCGCATTGCTGCTCGCGACCGCGTATCAAATCGATGCCGACGCTTCCGGTTTCAGGCTTGCCGTCTCGCAGAGAGACCCATTCACAGGTTTCCATGGTGAAATTCCCGGGAGGGTTCACCGGATTACGCGTGCGGACCTTCCAAAACCGCTGGCCACGAAGGCGGCCGACAATCATCCGGAACTCATCAAGCGGCCCCTTCATGTGCTGCCACGCGCGCCCGCGGGGTTCCAGGTCAATCTTTTCGCCGAAGGTCTCGATAATCCCCGGCTCATCCGAACGGCTCCGAACGGCGACCTCTTTCTTGCCGAGAGCGATCCCGGCCGTATCCTCGTGTTCCATGGCATCAGCAGGAGCGGGAAACCAGTGAAGGTGGAAACGTTCGCGACAGGCTTCCATCGCCCGTTCGGAATCGCTTTCTATCCGCCCGGACCGGACCCGCGATACATCTACATCGCGAACACAGGTTCCGTGGTCCGGATTCCGTACAACAACGGCGATCTCAAGGCGAGCGGGCCCAAGCAGGCCGTCATTCCGATTTTGCCGAACGGAGACGAAACGGTCGGAGGGAACGGGCACTGGACGCGCGACATCGCGTTTTCCCCCGATGGAAAGCAAATGTTCATTTCCGTTGGATCGCGCACGAACGTCACGGACACAGACACAGACAAGAGCGAGTTTCATCGTGCCGACATTCTGGTGGCCGATCCCGACGGCGGGAATCTCCACGTCTATGCATCGGGGATTCGCAATCCGGTCGGCATTGCGGTCGATTCGCGTGGCCTGCTGTGGGCCTCTGTAAATGAGCGCGACGATCTCGGTGACAACCTGCCCCCGGACTACATTACGCACGTTCAGGAAAACGGGTTTTACGGATGGCCGTGGTATTACATCGGAGGGAATCCGGATCCGCGCCTCAAAGGCAAGCACCCCGAATTGAGAGATAAAGTGATCGTGCCGGACGTGCTCATCGAGCCGCATGACGCGTCTCTCGAAATGGTGTTTTACGAAGGGCGCCAATTTCCGGCGAACTATCGCGGAGATATATTCGCGGCCGAGCACGGATCCTGGGACCGTTCCACTCGCGCCGGCTACGAAGTCATTGTCGTACCTGTGCGGAACGGCCGCACCATCGCCGAATACAAGGATTTTCTCACTGGATTCGTCACGACTGGAGGAAAGGTCTGGGGACGACCGGTTGGAGTAGCCGTAGCGAAGGACGGTTCCCTGATTGTCAGCGACGATGGTTCAAATTCGTTGTGGCGCGTGCGCTACCCGAGGAAATGAACGAATTCCATTCACAGCGGCAAACAGGGTTCAGTCCGGCTCTTGGGTCACAATGTGGACGTCCACCGCAGGGGCTTCGCTCAAGAAACGATTGATCGCGTTCATATAAAGAAGCTTTCGCCAGCCTTCGACCGCTGATCGACCCAGGATCACTTGCGTCACATGCTTTTCCCGCACGAACTGCGCGGCAGCTTCCGCCACGCTTTCGCCCGTCAGCCGGATCGGCTTGGCCCCGAGGCTCTCCGCAAACTGAAGATTCGCAGCGAGAGCCCTCTCTGCCTGCGCGTCGCTGTCGCGATCGACGTCAACGTGAATCGCATAAAGCTCCGCATCCATTCTTCGCGCCATGCGCGCGGCGCGCGCTACGAGAAACTGGGCGCGGGGGTTGGCGCTGATGCATACCGCGATCCGCTCGCGAACGTTCCAATTCTCGCGGATCTCCTTCTCATCCATGTAGGACCACAGACTGCGGTCCACCTGCTCGGCCACCTGCCGCAGCGCCAGTTCGCGAAGGGCGATCAGGTTTCCGCGCCTGAAGAAGTTTTTGAGCGCCTGTTCTACCTTGTCCTTCCTGTAGATGTCGCCGCGTTTCATCCGGTTCTGCAATGCTTCCGGCGTGAGGTCCACCATCACCGTCTCTTCGCTGAGCTGAAGAACCCAATCCGGCACGGTTTCGCGAACCGACACGCCGGTGATCGCCCGAACGGTTGGGGCGATGCTTTCCATGTGTTGAATGTTGACCGTCGAGATCACGTCGATATTCGCGTCGAGCAGAGCGAGCACGTCCTCGTACCGCTTGCGGTTGCGGCTCCCGGGAATGTTCGTGTGCGCCAGCTCATCGACGAGCGCCACGGCGGGCTTGCGCGCCAGGACGGCGTCAAGATCCATTTCCTCAAAAAGTGTTCCCTTGTAGTCGATCTTCTTGCGCGGAACGGACTCGAGCTTGCCCGACAGTTCGGTGATGCTCGTTCGGCCATGTGTTTCGACGAAGCCGATCACCACATCCTCGCCACGGCTGCTGCGGCGGATCGCCTCGCTCAACATCGCATAGGTCTTTCCGACTCCGGGTGCATAGCCGAGAAAGAGTTTGAGCGTGCCCTTGGTCTTCTCAGGCTCCTTGGACAGAGCCAGCCATTCTTCAGGCGACTTGGGCATTGAGATTCTCTTTTCGCCGCGCTACGGTAGAATACGTTCGTGCGTGAGCCGGTCCCAATCCAGGCTTCGCGATTCCTGGCCGCTTTCCTGATCGCGGCGGGGATTCCCTTCTTTTACCACAGATTTCTGCATGTTAGCTCGGCCACCGCCGCTCTCACGCTGGTTCTCGCCATTCTCGCCGTTTCCACCGTCTGGGGAATCGTCGTTTCGGTATCCATGTCCGTCGTCGCGACGTTCGCGTTCGTCTACTACTTTCTGGAGCGCGCCCATAAGGTCACCTTCTATTCCGCGGAGAACTGGGTCACGCTGTTGACGTTCCTGGTTGTTTCAATCCTCGCGAGTCATCTGTCATCGCGCGCGCGGCAGCAAGCGTCGTTTGCCTCTGCTCGCCGCCGCGACATCGAGAAACTCTACGCCTTCAGCCAAAGCATGCTCGAATCCGGCAACGTGATCGAGCTCCTGAATCGAATCCCTGCCCAGATCGTCCAGGTTTTCGAGCTGGGAGCAGCTGCCCTTCTGCTCGCCGAGAAGCAGAAAGTCTACCGTTCCGGTCCTGTCGTCCCGCACCTCGACCTTGAGACCCTGAAGAGCATCGCTGCGCGTGAGGAGCTCGTCATCGATGCGGCGAACAGCGTCAGCTTCGTGCCAGTGAAGCTGGGCGCCCGCCCGATCGGCAGCCTGGGAATATCGGGAACGATTCTTTCGCGGGGGACGCTCGAGGCCCTCGGCACGCTGGTTGCCGTGGCTATGGAACGCGCCCGCGCCGTCGAGCAGTTGGGACAAACCGAAGCGACCCGAGAAGGCGAGCGCTTGCGTACCGCTCTCCTCGACTCCGTAACTCATGCCTTGCGAACGCCTCTGACCTCGATCAAAGGCGCTGTGACCAACCTTCTTTCGAACGACGGCCTGGATCAGTCTCAGAAGCGCGACCTGCTCACAGTCATCGACGAGGAAAGCGATCGTCTCAACCGGCTCGTCGGCGAGGCTGCGGAGATGTCGCAGCTCGATTCCGGAAACGTCGATTTGAAAATTGAGTCTCACTCGATCGATGAACTGATCTCCGCTGCCCTCCTGCATTGCCGCGCTTTGTTCGGGAGCCGCAGCATTGACGTTCGCATCGCCCCCGGTCTGCCTCAGGTGCGTGTCGATCTGCCTCGCGCGACCGAGGTTCTGGTCCAACTGCTCGAAAACGCGAACCAGTACTCGCCGCCCGACCAACCGATTACGATCACAGCCGAGCGAAGCGGCGATTATGTCCTGACGAGCGTTGCCGATCATGGCAGCGGGATCGATGGTCCGGAGCAGGACCTTATTTTCGAGAAGTTTTATCGAGGCAGAGACCAGAGATACAGCGTTCAGGGAACTGGCATGGGCCTTCCGATCGCGAAGGCGATCGTCGAGGCGCACAGCGGGACTATCAGCTTGACGAGCCAGCGCGGCCAGGGCTCCGTCTTCTCCTTTACCCTTCCTGCGGACGGAAGACGCCCTCCGCTCCCCAAATGACCGCCGCCACGGTATTTGTGGTCGACAACGAGCCCCAGATACGTCGCGTCCTGCGCACGATCTTGAGTTCGCACGGTTATGCGGTAGTCGAAGCGCGGAGCGGCGACGAAGCCATTGAGAAGATCCGGCAGGAAAAGGTCGATTTGATCCTGCTCGACTGCAACATGCCCGGCACGTCTGGCATTGACGCGTGCGCGGAGATCCGCCGCTCCAGCGACACTCCGATCATCATGCTCACTGTGCGCAATTCGGAACGCGACAAAGTGCAGGCGCTCGACGCGGGTGCCGATGATTACGTGGTCAAGCCGTTTGGCGCTGACGAGCTCATGGCGCGCGTGCGGGCAGCTTTGCGTCGCGCCGCTCCGCAGGAATCGCCGCCTCCCTTTACCTCGACTGATCTCGCGATCAACTTCGAAAAGCGTTCCGTCATCTTGAAGGGACAACCCGTCCGGCTGACCCCCAAAGAATTCGAACTGCTCAGGCACCTCGTTGGGAACCAGGGCAAGACTTTGCCTCATCGCCGGCTTTTGCAGGCCGTGTGGGGGCCGGATTACGGCGATGAAACGGAATACCTGCGCGTATTCATCAATCAGCTGCGCAAGAAAATCGAGCCGGAGCCCGGCCGGCCGCGCTACATCCACACCGAGCCGTGGATCGGCTACCGCTTTGAGCTGCGGCAGGAGCGAGAGAAGGCTCGCGCCGGCCCCCCGGAGAAGTGAATCGGCAAGGCGGCCAGCCCATCAGAATTCTTCGCCGCGCACCAAATCAGCGAAATTCTGCCGCTTGCGGATGACGCGGAACTTGGGGCCGTCGACCAGCACCTCCGGCGCGCGCAGCCGCGCGTTGTAATTCGAGGATTGCACGAATCCATA
The DNA here is from genome assembly GCA_035307985.1 of Candidatus Acidiferrales bacterium. Lineage (GTDB taxonomy): Bacteria > Acidobacteriota > Terriglobia > Acidiferrales > UBA7541 > Palsa-295. The sequence continues at coordinate 3,748 of DATGHM010000086.1, read as the reverse complement.
CGCGCCAGTCGCCCACACCACCAGCAAGTCGCCCGGTTTCACCTCGGGAAGCGGCCAGTCGCGGCCGAGAAAATCTCCCGATTCGCACACTGGACCCACGACATCTACCGCTTCGGTGGTTGCGGCATCCTCTCCCGATGCCGTGGCTTTCGTGATCGCGTGCGTCGCCCCGTACAGCGACGGGCGAATCAGATCGTTCATCGCCGCGTCCACAATCACAAACCGTTTCCCGCCATTTTCCTTGATGTACAGGACTCGCGTCAGCAACACGCCCGCCGGGCCGACAAGCGCGCGTCCCGGCTCCAGCAGAAGCATGCATCTCAGCGGACGAACGACCTTCACGAGCTCGCGAGCGTATGCGGCGGACTCGCTTGGAGTTTCATCGGTGTAGCGGATTCCCAGACCTCCGCCGATATCGAGATAGTCGAGATGAATTCCAGCTCGGGCCAATTCTCGAACGTAGGACGCAAGTCGCTCGGCGGCGCGCCGGAACGGCGCTACCGCAAGAATCTGTGAGCCGATATGCGCGCTGATCCCGCGCCAGACGATCCAGCGTGAATTCTTGTGCGACAAATACAAGCGAAGCGCATCGCGCCATTCCATCCCGAACTTGTGCCGGTGGTACCCGGTGGAAATGTGTGGATGCCCGCCCGCCAGAATATCGGGGTTGACGCGAATCGCAGCCGCGATCCGCGGGTTGCCCCGTTTCACGTGAAGTGCGGCTTCCTCGATCAGGACATCGAGTTCCGCCGCCGATTCCACGTTGAAAAGGAGGATCCCATGCTGCTTGGTAGAACCGGCCCGGTAGCGAATCGCAGTTCGAATTTCTTCGCGAGTTTTTCCTACTCCCGAAAAAACAATCCGGCGGCCGGAAACGGAGATGCGCCGCAGCTGCTCCAGTTCGCCTCCCGAAACGATATCGAAGCTGCTTCCCAGTCTGGCGAGAACGCGCAGGATTGAGAGATTCGCGTTCGCCTTCAGCGCGTAGCACAGCCGGTGGGGAAGTGAACCAAAAGCGCGATCGAGCCGCCGGTAGGCGTCCTCAATGCTCTTCTTGCTGTAAACATAGGAGGGCGTACCGACTGCCTGCGCGATCCGCTCGAGAGATACGCCATCGCAGTGCAATTCGCTCCCGCGCGATCGGTCCCGGCCGGAAGTCGCCCGGAGAGAAAAATGAGGCGTGTACTGCGTTGGATCAGACGCCCTGGCGCGTTTCGGTCGAGCGGCTGTCATCCGCGGACGCCAGCCGAAGTTTCGGCGCGCGCGGCTGAGCGGAAGCGATGAACTCGATGGACCTGATGATCTTGAGCGAGCATGGGCGAATCATCTTACCGGCTTTCCCGCAAAATTCCATCGGGGCCGCAATCGGTCCTCTTCGGGCGCTGGGTTCTGCCTTGCAAAAGGACTGGAGCGCCCGGGTCACGATCTCCACGCTCTGTCACTTTGCGAGCGAGGCCGAAATTTTCTTCTGGTATTCTCGCGCCTTGGCCAGGATTTGAGATTCGTCGAGCGCCAGCATGCGGCGATCCTGCATAACCACGCGCCCGCCGATAATCACTGTTTTCACATCCGAAGCCTTCAGCGCATAAACTAGCTCCGAATAAACGTTGTACATCGGCGTTGCATGCGGAGCAGTTGTGTCGATCAGGATCAGATCCGCTTTCTTGCCGGTCTCAATCGAGCCGATCTCCTTCTCCATGTGAAGCGCGCGCGCTCCGCCGATGGTGGCCATTTCGACCACCTGCTCCCCGGGCAGCGCACGAGGATCCATCCTCGCAATCTTCTGCAGCTTGGCCGCGAGATCCATCTCCTCGAACATGTCCTGGTTGTTGTTGCTCGCAGCGCCGTCCGTCGCCAGGCCTACCGCCAATCCCGCGCCGAGCATCTCCGTCGCGGGCATCACGCCCGAAGCGGTTTTCATATTGCTTGATGGATTGTTCGTGCAGCCCACGCCAAAATGAACGAGCGCGGCGATATCGGCCGCATCCACCCATACGCAGTGTGCCGCGACCACATCAGGCCCCAGAACCCCGATGCGCTCGAGATAACCGACGGGCGTCGTACCGTGTTGTTCCCGGCTCTGCTGCAGTTCGAACGGCGCTTCAGCCACGTGAATCAGGATCGGCACGCCGTTGCGCCGCGCCAGCGCAGCCGACTCCTGCAAGGTCTTTTGCGAACACGTATAAATCGAGTGCGGCGCCACCGCCGGCGTGATCAGTGGGTCGCCCTTCCACCGGCTGATGTACTCCTGCGTGTACTGCAATGCTTGCGCCGGCGTTTTGTTATCCGGCGCGGGAAAATCGATGATCGTTTCGCCCAGAACGCCGCGCATGCCCGCGTCCTTCGTTGCCCGCGCGACCGCGTCTTCGAAGTAATACATGTCGGCGTACGTAGTGATTCCGCCGCGCAGCATTTCCAGGACGCCGAGCTTCGTGCCCCAGGTCACAAAATCCGGCGTCACGTTGCGGGCTTCCGCGGGGAAAATATATTTGTGCAGCCAGTCGTCGAGCGCGAGATCGTCCGCGATGCCGCGAAACAGGCTCATCGCGGCGTGGGCGTGGCCATTGATCAGTCCGGGCAGAACAAGTTCGTTGCGCGCTTCGATCGTGCGCGCAGCGTCGAATTGCGACTCAATTTCCGCGCTCGTTCCAACTCCAACGATCGAATCGCCACGGACGGCAACCGCGCCATCCTCGATAACGCGCTTCTGTGCGTCCATCGTGACGACGGTGCCACCCGCCACAATCAGGTCCGCTTGCCCTTTCGCGCCCGTGAGCAAGCCAACGCAACCACTGATGAACACGGATAAGCACAGATAAACAAAAAGTCGCCAGGTCATGAAACGCGTCAACAGAACGGACGGACCGCTTGCGGCCGTGAATTTCAGCTGACGAACCGTTATTTTGACTTTCATTTGTGTGAATCTGTGTTCATCGAGGTTCAAAACGCTTTACAGAAACGAGGAATCAAACGCCCGCGGGAGCAACTTCGCGGACCTTTCCTCTTCGACTTTCCCCGTCAGGTTCGCAAGAATCACGGGAACATCGCCGCAGAACTCCCAGATGATCTGCCGGCAAGCGCCGCAGGGTGGCGTGAGCGCGTCCGTATCGGTTACAACCGCGATGGCGTCAAATCCGCGCTCGCCTTCCGAGATCGCTTTGAAGATGGCAACACGTTCGGCGCAGCAGGTGAGCCCGTAGCTCGCGTTTTCCACGTTGCAACCCGTGTAGATGCGCCCCGACTTCGCGCGAAGCGCAGCCCCCACGCGGAAATTTGAGAACGGCGCATGCGCGTTCTCGCGCGCCTGCTTTGCCGCTGCGATCAGCGCGTCATGGTCGGACATGCGCGAGATTGTACCGGAGTCGTCGCTTCAGGAAAAGCCGGGAGGGGCTCACGGAAACACACCCGGTCTCCGCCGTTTCCGGGAAAGGCGATAAGGCTGGTCGGCGTTGCCGTTTGTGAGGACCGCTACTTCAGCTCAACGACATCGAGGCCGTGTGACGGAATCGTCAGCGTCAACTTGTGATCGGTGATTTCCTGCGCCGATGGCGGGGCCAGTTCCGCAGCTTTTCGCAACTCGCGAATCTGGTCTTGAGTCGGATAGTGTGGCGCGCCCATTTTCTCGTACGCCGTTCGGGAATTGCCGTCCGTGGAATCCACCATGGAGACCGAAGCCTGCTTCGGATCGAAATCCTTGAATTGCAGCGTCACGCTCTTCGTCGGGCCATTTTCTCCGGGCGGCGCATAG
>DATGHM010000085.1:0-29115 GCA_035307985.1 Candidatus Acidiferrales bacterium | reverse complement strand
CACCATAGTCAGCATGATGCAGGTGGGCCTCGACATGGCGCCCACCCCAACGCAGATCGCCACTTGGGAGAGCGACTGCCGCAACTACAACCGCACCGTGACCGCCTGGAAGGCGCTGCAGAAGCAAGAGATCGCCGCCTTCGACGCCTTGCTGGCCAAGGACAACTTGCAGGAGCTCAACGTCGCGCCCACCACGCTCGCCGACCCGTCGTGCAGCTTTAAGGCCGGCTCGAACTAAGCAGGGCGCGCAAAAAGAACACACCGCTTAGCGTATAACCTATTGCATGAAAGCGATTTAAGGGAGTTCGTTTCGTAATTTGCACTTCAGCTCTGGCCTGCGCTTCTCTCCAGCAAACCATTGTGTGTTATATTATTATATAATTATAAATATATGTTACTTTAAACAGCACCCGTAAAGAACGCTTGTCGTAAAAAAGGACGGAACGCTATAGTGTGCGAGTTTCTTTTGTCGGCGGACCTAGGGAGAAGGCTATACCGGACAGTTCAGGAGCGGGCACCTTTGGCTCGAAGCCGCGCCGACAGTTCCCGCCATCTCTGGGGGTCAGTGATCGCTACCTCCATCGAGCGCCCACCCGTCTCGTGATCGATTTCCTGAGCGACCCTAATTTTTCTGCGACCTGCTCCGCGGAGGGCGGCGACGTTCCGTAGATCCGCTCCCGCTCCTCGACAATGCATTGCACGCCAAGCAGAACCTTAATGAAATCGCGCGTGTGGGCGTCTTCAGGCAGTTGCGACGGATCGAGAGCCTCGGCATCCCGCAGAATCGCGATCGAAATGCTTTCCTTGTGCACATCCATGCCGATATACTTCGTGCTATCCATTGCGGGCACTCCTTCCTGTAGGGATTGAGGCAAGCACCCAAACCCTACTCCAAAGAGGGCGTCCTTTATACTGCGTCCGATGAGGCGCTCGTTTTAGGGGTTGGGCGAGCGGCGCGTCTGAGCCGGGCAGGAGACAGAAACGATTTGACCGCGCCACGCATCCTCGTGGACAATCCTGAGTCGTCCGCAGAATCCCGCGATTTTGGGTGCAACCGTGATTCACGATGAGGCTGTTCTAAAGGCAAATGAAATCGGCAGTCGTGTGCTCTCACCGGCCGCAGCGCAAAACGACAAGGCCGGCCGATTCTCCACCGAGGCGGTCAAGTCGCTGGGTGAATCCGGTCTGCTTGGACTAATGCTCCCGGCGCAAATCGGCGGCTCCGGCTTGGGCCCGCGGACGTTTGCCGCGGTCATTTCCGTTCTAGCCGAAGCGGACGCTTCGGTCGCCATGGTCTACCTCATGCATGTTCTGGGCACCGCGACGATTCTGGCCGCGCGGCCGGGAGCCTCTCAGGGGGTCGCGCCGACACTGAAGGAGATCACGGCTGGTCGCCATTTGTCCACGCTGGCTTTCAGCGAGGCCGGCTCGCGCAGCCATTTTTGGACCCCTGTGTCGCGCGCTCGAAAGAACGGCAGTGGCGTGCGAATCAGCGCCAAGAAATCGTGGGTGACGAGCGCTGGACACGCGCAGAGCTACATCGTCTCTTCGCTGGCCCCTGACGGCTCAGGTCCCACGGACTCCACCCTCTATCTTGTTCTGGAGGGCACGCCTGGGCTGTCAGTCGCAGGCTCCTGGGATGGCTTGGGACTGCGAGCGAACGCCTCGGCGCCGATCGCGCTGGATGATTGCGAAGTCCCGTCCAATTTTCAGCTGACAGAGGATTGCGCCGGATTTCAGGTGATGTTGAATGTGGTTCTGCCGCTCTTCAATCTCGGGACCGGCTCGGTCGCGCTGGGGCTGTGCCGCGCGGCGGTTGCGAGCACGGCCGTTCATCTAAAAAACGCCCGGTTCGAGCATTTGGGTCAGAGCCTCGGCGAGAGCCTGCCGACTCTGAGGGCGCAGCTTGCGGCGATGCAGATTGATACCGACGGATTATCGGCTCGTATCGACGATTTGGTTGACCATCTCGAGAGGCCGCGCGAGACAACCATGCTGCGTGTGCTGGAAACCAAGGCGGCGGCAGGCGATATCGCCATCAACGTTACCTCGACCGCAATGCGCGTTTGCGGGGGTGCGGCCTTTTCGAAGCATCTGAGCATCGAACGGCTCTTCCGCGACGCGCATGCAGGCGCCGTTATGGCGCCCACTGGTGACGTGCTTCGTGAATTCATCGGCAGGGCGCTTTTGGGAATGCCACTTTTCTAGGCCTGAAATACTGGAACTTGCAAAGCGGTTTCGCGACCGGTTCTAAAAATGAATCGCGGTGGAATATGAGCAGAACAATTTGGGTTGGAGCGGTTGCGTACCATCCGAAAGTAGTCACGATATGGGAGGGCATGCGGCGTTATTTTAATGAGGAAGCACATCTGCCCGTTGAGGTCGTCCTGTTTCAGAGTTACGAGGTGCAGATCCGTGCGCTTCTCGCCGAAACGGGCGATGTCCTGCCGCGCATCGACATCGCCTGGAACACCAACCTGGCGTATCTGCAAGCCGATGAGTGGAGCGGTCATCGCTGCCGCCCCGTTGCCATGCGCGACACGGACCTCGGCTGGATGACGAAGATCGTCGCCGTCACTGGGGGCTCTGTCTCTTCAGTGGCTGACTTGAAGAATCGGACGCTTGCGCTCGGTAGCCGCGACAGCGGACACGCGGCAATTCTACCAGTTCACTTTTTGGAGCGGCGGGGCCTGCACGAGGGCGTGGATTATCACGCGCTGCGGTTCAACAGCGACATGGGTAAGCACGGTGACACGGGAACGAGCGAAGTGGAAGTTGTCCGCGCTGTACTCGATGGGCGAGCCGACGCTGGCGCAATCGGCAGCCCCTTTTGGAGTACCGTGCGCAGCGAGCGGCTAGTGCCTGAGGGAGCGCTTCGCGAGATATGGACCTCGCCCGCGTATAATCACTGCATGTTTACGGCGCGACCGGACTTGGACGGAGACCTGGAGCGCCAGTTTGCCGACGCGCTCTCGGCAATGAGTTACGATAACCCGGCCCATCGCCCAATACTTGAGGCTGAAGGGCTCCGGCAGTGGCTGCCCCCTCACGTCGATGGCTACGATGCGCTGCGTCAGGCCGCAACCCAACAGGGATTTTTCAAGGAGTTCGCCAAGTCGGCTCAGCAGTGAGCCGACGGGCTGGTTGCCAAGAAGGAGCAAAGGTCAACCATACTTCACGCGCAGTTGAAGATTTGGGCCAATTTATTCGCGTGCTCACTTTGTTGATCGAAGGCGCGGCGAACAGCCGCGAATGACTCGGCAAGCGGAAAAATCTCCGGCGTGACAAGCAGGTCTGTGTCCTCGGCCCCTATCGGATGCCAATAAACTCCATCGGACGTAATCGTAACTTCGGGCACTAAATCTGCCCGAGCTAGAGCGATCCCATTGCTCGCCGAGCCACGCAGCGCGATCCGGCGAATCACGCGGTCCTCAGAAGCAATCTCCTCCCGATCGAGGAATTGTCCGAACTCTTCGGCTTCGGCGTCGTTGGAGACCGTTGCCGCCAATCGGACCCGGAAGCCCAACTCACGAGCACACTGTATGCCCTCTCGTGTGCGCTTCCACGATCCAGCTCCACGGTGGAAATCATGCAGCTCAGGCGTAGGACTGTCCAAACTGATCTGCAGGATGATTCCATCCCGCGGCAGTGTTCGCAAGCCTTCCAGCCGCCGTCCGGTGAATAGCATTCCATTCGTCAGTACCGTGGTCGGCGCCGTTGCGGCACAAGCGAGAAGAAGATCGCGTATGTACGCAAGTAGAAAAGGTTCGCCTCCGGTCACGAAGATCTCTCTGACGCCAAGCTCGCTCGCTTCGCGAGCGATTTGTTGAACGCGGACGAGCCCGAGTTCCCGTCGCGAAGCACTCGGTGACGAACGAACACAGCAGTAGTCGCAACGTAAGTTGCAGTCAAAATTCGTGTAGAGCCAGAGACGTGAGCCTACCGGCCGTTGGCTTTCGGCCTGCTCAGAAACTGTCCCGTACCTGATAACCCAGCGGCTGTGTCCTTTTTCGACCGTGGACTCGACCAGAGCATTGCCGGTGAAACGGCACCAAGTTTCCAGTTCGGCGCCCGCACTCCCGTCACTGCCAACAATGGCGATCAAATCGCCTAGTCGACTGCGGCGCAGCGCGGAGATCAACTCCGGCAAGAAACCGGAAGCGAACGTCTTGGAGCCGACATCGAGGTTGAGATTCGCCTTCATCAAGTTGAGGTGCATTATACGCCTCCCGCGCGGCCGTCGAAACGCGGGATCCTCTCCTCCCCATGCACATTCAACGATTCAAAGATGCCAGGTTGCGATCGATTGTCATGTTAACGCTTGCCGCCTTGACCGCGGGGCTGGGGTCGCCCAGCAGCAGGACCTCGGTGCGTGCATGCCGGAGTTCATCGGGCTGCTGCTGGCGGGCATCCTATACGTGATCGGCGTTTTTTGTGTCGAGGCGCCTCGGGGCAGCCGCGCTCTTGATCATTCTCGGGGGCGCTGTTTTGTTTCGCGTCACGCTACTCCGGTCCGATGTGATGCCTTCTGATGACGCCTATCGCTACCAGTGGGACGGACGGGTGCAACGAGTACATCTCAATCCCTATCTCGTTTGTCGCAGTTCATCCGGGCTGGCCTGGCTCAAAAATCCCGACTGTCCTCAGCCGCCCGGCTACTACACGCCAACTATCTATCCGCCGCTAAGCGAATTGACCTACCGGCTGATCGAAACGGTGCCGTGATACAAACGGGTCTCTACAAGCCCGGCTCGATCTAGCCAGTGCTGGTCTATTAATGCTGCTGCTAAGCGTGCTGAAACAGCCGTTGCATCGCGTGCTTGCCTACGCGTGGAACCCGGCCGTGCTGATTTCGTTCGCGTTGTCGGGTCACTTCGATTCGCTTGCCATCGTGGCATTTTTAGCGGCGCTTTTTCCCTGGTTACGAATCGCCGCGCGCTTTCCATTGTTAGTTGCAGTCATCTACTTCTAAAGAAAGCAGGTGGCACCGCTCGAATCTCATTCTGACCGGTAGTGTGCTCCTGCTGTCGGCCACCGCTTATCCTTGGTATTTCACTTGGTCGATTCCATTCCTATGTTTTTATCCTAGCGCGCCTTGGCCGTTCATGAGTGTGACCAGCATCCTGGCTCATAGACCGGCAATCGCCGACGGACCCCTTAAAAATTCCCTCCTGATGCTTTTGCTGGAGTACGGCCCCGTGCACCTTTGGCTGGGCAGGGGTCACGAGGCCTTGAGGTCGATTTTTGTCTTCGTTGCAACCGGGTGTATCATGAACTCCCAATGCAGGTGTCGAACCGACGCCTGCCAGTCCGCGCTGGGAGTGCTGCAAAATGGCAACGACCAACCACTCGGCACTCTCCGACAACCGCGCAGGGGTGCTCGGCCGGCTCAACGCGCAGATCGGCCTCGCTGTAGTCCGCTTAACGATCGGCGCGATGTTTGTATCGGTCTTCTTCGAGAATTTAGGTAAGGGCCTGTACACGCCTTCGGGTTACGCTGGGCTCATCCATGGTTACATTCAAGACGGTAGCGCCCCCGACGTGTGGAAGAGCGTAATGGGGTTTGTGGCGAATCACGCGTCCATAGCCGCGCCACTTCAAGCCGTCACAGAAATCTCTCTTGGCATCCTTTTGGTGTTGGGCCTCTTTGCGCGTCCCGTTGCGCTCCTCGCCGCTGGATATCTCGCCAGCCTGTGGGTTTCGGAATGGGGCACCGCGTGGATATGGGAGCTACTAGTTCCTGTCCTGGCTACGCTTGCGCTGGCTATCGGGGGAGCAGGTCGCACCTGGGGCATTGATTCGTTCCTGGCGCGCAAGCGACCGGCCTCTCTGTGGTGGTAATCCAAAATGGAGGGCCAGTGCGGGTCACCGTGGTGATTCCCACGCGCAATGAGGCGCAGGCAATCGGTCGCGTCCTCGCCGATCTTCCTCCTGGTCTGGCTACAGAAGTTATCGTGGTCGATAGTGATTCAACCGATGGAACAACCGATATTGCGGCTCGAATGGGTGCCCGAGTCATCTCGGAGCACCGGCGCGGCTACGGACAGGCGTGCTTAACGGGTGTAGCCTGCGCCAACGCGCCAGACATTGTCGTTTTTCTTGACGGAGACTACAGCGACCGACCCTCAGAGCTGCCGCTTCTTCTTACTCCGATCATTGAAGGGCGTGCGGAGATCACGATCGGTTCGCGTCTGGCGGGCCGGCGGGCACCGGGAGCGCTCCCCTGGCACGCCCTCTTTGGAAACTGGCTTGCGGCGAAATTGATCACGAACTTGTACCCAGCAAAGCTCAGTGACCTCGGTCCCTTCCGGGCTGCCCGCGCAGACGTTCTCCGCGCGGTTGAGCTGGAAGAGACGACGTACGGCTGGGCTGTGGAATTAATCCTGAAGGGAGCCTGCCAGGGTTTCCGAATCGTTGAAGTTCCGGTGAGCTATTATCCGCGCATCGGGAAATCGAAGATCAGTGGGACATTCAGAGGCTCCATCGGAGCAACATGGTTCATTCTCAGCCGGATTGTACGTTTCTACTTCCGTCGACAAAAAATAGGAGTGGTGCGGTCCGCGTGAACCTCACGCCCGATCCACGGCGGTTGAACGAGTATTTTGTGACGTTACGGAATCGTACGCTCGTCATCATGGCCAAGGCACCCAGGCCGGGTGCCGTTAAGACCCGGTTGGCTGCCAGTCTGTCTCCCCAGGCAGTGACCGATTTGTACCTCTGCCTTCTAAACGACACAATAGCTTTGGCGAAGGAAGTCCGTCACGTGGACCTAGCGATCATGTGCCCGGCACTCGATGTTGAAGATCTTTCGCGGGCGATCGATGGCGCAGTGCGTATCGTACCTCAAAAAGGTCAAGGTCTCGCCGCAGGCCTTACCTCCGTGTTTGCCCAGTTCGCAGCCCCGGGTCAGAGGGTCGTGGCCTTCGACAGCGATAGCCCGCACCTGCCGGCGTCGGTACTGGAAATCGCCTTCGATGCGCTCGAAATTCGAGACTTGGTCGTGGGGCCCACACACGACGGCGGCTATTATCTAGTTGGCGCGCGGGCTCCGCATCCGGATCTGTTCGCCGGTAATGCGATGGGAACAGCGAGTGCGCTTGAAGCCCTGCTGACGCGGGCCCGCGCGATAGGGCTTTCTGTACATCTGACCGAACCGTTTTACGACATCGACGTAGCAGCCGACCTCCGTCAGCTCGCAGACGAATTGGAGCGGACGCCGACGAAGGCACCGAGAACGGCTAGATGGTTATCTAAGTCGACCAAGGAGGGAGTCGGCTGAGACATGCCTGACCACATAGCTTCCCGGCCTCGGACCTACATTGATCGGCTTAAGGCTGCTTGGTGGCCGAGCGGCATTGTCACGCTAGCGATTGCCGTACTGGCAGGCGGGCTGACGCCTATCTTTGTCTGGCTTGCGCGGCAGAGGGACCTAGACGCCGTGATGCCGGAATTCATCGGCCTTCTGCTTCTCGCCGGTATTCTCTACGTGACCGCTGTGTTCCTGGCCGAGAAGTTTCGACTCGGAGCAGCCGCTCTCCTGATCATCCTCGCAGGCGCTGTTCTGTTTCGCGTTACTCTGCTGACTTCTCCGCTGGCACCTTCCGGCGATGTATATCGTTACCAATGGGACGGGCGGGTACAACGCGCACATCTGAATCCGTATGTCGTATATCCCAATTCCCCTGGACTGGAATGGCTGCAAAATCCCGAGCATCCGGAACCGCCCGGCGAAGACACGCCGACTATTTATCCGCCATTGAGCGAATTGATCTACCGTTTGATCGAAACCATCCCCGGATACAAGCGGGCATCAGTTCTCTTTGATCTCGGGAGCATCGGCATATTGATGCTGCTGTTGGCTTCCATGAAGCAACCGTTGCATCGCGTGCTGGCCTACGCCTGGAATCCGACGGTGCTCATTGCATTCGCGATGTCCGGTCATTTTGATTCGCTGGCCATCGTGGCCCTGTTAACGGCACTCCTTTTGCTCTTGAGAAAACGCCCAGCACTCTCGACGGCTGCATTCGCCCTGTCGTTCCTGTCCAAGTTCTTCCCTATTTTGCTTTTGCCGGTCTTCCTCAAGCGCGTGCGCGCCAGACATCTGGCCACCTTTGCGGGTATCGTGCTCTTATTTTACGTTCCTTTTCTCGGCGCAGGGTTACACCTGTTCGAGGGCGCGACAAACTACGCGCGAGACTGGGTGAACAACGCGAGCCTTTTTCATCTGCTGGGATTTATGGCGAGGTCGAAGATAGGTGGCGAGTTGCTCGCGGGCTCGATCGTCTTAGCGATGGTGGGCTACTTAGCAAAAAGGAATGCCGAACCGCTTTGGTCGGCTCTCGTTCTCACATGTGGCGTGCTCCTGGTCTCGCCAACAGCCTATCCATGGTATTTCACCTGGTCGATCCCGTTCTTGTGCTTTTACCCAAACCCCGCCTGGCTGCTCATGAGCGTCACGAGCGTCCTGGCATACACTCCCACAATCAGATTTGGGGCAGAGGGGCCGCTAAAAAATTCTTTTCTGATATTGTCGCTCGAATATGGCTCCGTCTATCTTTGGCTAATCTATCATTGTGTGGTGGCGCGCGCTAAAGGACAACCGGGCGATAAATGCTAGTCCTCGCGGAAAGTCCAGAACGCCTACAAAAGAGCTTCGATCCCGAATCAGGAATCGCCCTGATTGAAATATGATTACTCGGCGTTCCTCCTGAGAACCATTTGTCGACAAAATCGCATTTGGCGCACCGGCTGCGTTGAGCGACCGCCGCGTTGGTCGTTTGCAGGCGCGACTGCGGACGGGAGGCGATCGCGTAAAGGCAACCTTCAAACAAACGGTCGATTGATCCGGCAACCTTCAGCTGACATGAGAGAATGGGATTCATGAACGTCGCCAGCGCGAAATCCGTTTCGGTTTTTCTTGGTTTATTCGGCTTGTCCTTCTTCTTCACGTCCCGGAGGAGTGCGCATTTAGGTGGAAGCTGGCGAGTGCTTGGGCTTCGTCCTCAAAGGTGGAGATATAGTCGGACCACTTCATCGCCTCCAGCGCCACGCGCACCCGACCCCGCGGCCGCAGTAATTTCTTTGAAGGCTCACAATGGTCCCCTAGCTGCTAGTAGGTAGCCCGCGACGAGGAGCCTTTCGCATATTTACCCGCCCGTTTCCTCTCATATAAGGCGCGGTCTGCTGCCGCCAGCACCTGCTCGAACGCCCAGCCGTCCCGCGGACACGATGCCACGCCGAAACAAAATGACAGCGCGGGCTGCTCGGCATCGCCAGCGAGACCCTCAGCAACTCGGTGTCCGAGGGTGCGCGCGCCCTCAACGTCCGTCTCCGGCAAGATGACAGCAAACTCGTCGCCCCCGTGGCGCGCAGGAGTATCGTTCAAGCGGCACTTTTGTTGCAGGACAAATGCTAAGCGACATAGCGCACGGCTTCCCACCAGATGACCATGCGCATCATTGATTTTTTTCAGCCCGTCCAGGTCCAGCAAAAGCAGCGAAACAGGTCGTCCAGTTCGGCCCGAACGTTCCACCTCCATGTCGAACACCTCGAGCAGGCGACGGTAGTTCGCTAACCCCGTCAACGGGTCGCTCGAGGCCAGCCGCTGGATCTCTTCTTCGGCCCGCTTCCGTTCGGTGATGTCTACAATCGCGCTCAGAACCAGCATCCCTTGCTCCGTCTCGATGGGATTGAGTCCAATCTCGACCGGAAACTCACTGCCGTCCTTCCGTACCGCATACAGATCCCGGCCTGCGCCCATTGGTCTAGCTTGCGGGCGGTCAGAAAACCCCGTTCGATATTCTGGATGTCCACGGCGGAAGCGCTCCGGGACAAGCACCTCCACCGAACGGCCGACCAGTTCCTTCCCCTCATAACCGAATATCTTCTCCGCTTGTGAGTTCACCAGCACAATCTTGCCCCGTTGGTCGACTGCCACGATCGCGTTCGGAGCGGATTCCACGACCCGTGCAAATCTCTCGGCCGCCCGGTTGCGCTCCGTCGCCGCTGCACTCAGGACCATTCCGGTTAACCCAAGCATGTCGATGAACAGGTCCAACACCAGCAGCGAATCATTTGGTGTTCCAACGGCGAAAGGGCCAAGCTCCTTGACCGTGCCCCAAATTGCAATCCCGGCCAAGATGCAAGTGGCCAACGCGGCTTCGCGTTCACCAAGCCGGAACGCCACCCACACGAGCAACGGCAGACATAGAAATTCCAACGGATAGTGACCGCCTCGAAAAGGCGGGAGCCCGCCGAACACGAACCGACCGACAATCACCAGAAGCGGAAACAACACTGCCGCCTCAACGATCTGTACCCGCCGCCATCTGAGTCTTGGTCGTGTGCTCCATAGCATCAGCAGCGGAGCCACAACGACGTTGCTGACTCCGTCCCCCAGCCACCACGTCAGCCAGATTGAACCGTAGCTCGGCCACCGTGCAAAGCCACCGAGACACAGGCTCGTCACGCCAACTGTTGCGCTCACTGCCGTGCTGATCATCCCCGCGAACAGGGCAAATTTGAAGATGTCCTGTGTGCGGTCAAAGGCCTTGCTACCTCGCGCAAATCTATTCACAAGATAAGCGCCCGCTATTCCTTCAAGCGTGTTCCCGGCGGCTATGCCGATGGAAGTCGCAACCGAACCGGCCGTTGTCAGGTTCACGAGGAATGCACCCAAGAACACGCCGGGCCAGATGCGGTACCCCAGAAGCACGAAAGCTGCGAGTGTAGCGCCTGTGGGAATCCATACAGCCGTTGCACTCGGGTGCACCAGCGCCAGTCGGAGCGAGGCTTTCCCAACAAGGAAATAGACGATCAGGGTCAGAAAAATCGAAACGATTCTCGGCATCCGCGTCACGAGCGGTCGGCGCTCATGGCGCTCAGATAATTCAGCGTTCGTGGCTCTACGCATGCAAGCCACTCCACAACTGCCGTCGATCGGCGGTCGGGCGGGGTAGTGGACCGAACTCAGTTCAAATCCACCTTCAAGAACACGCCTCAATCGTTGCAGAATCCAGCCGTACACGCTCAATAAATTCAGCTTTCATGGGTCAATGAGTTATACAAGATTCATTGTACCGTTGCCCATCCATCCACGCGCATTGCCACGAGAGGTTCCCAGCAACGATTAGCCGACCATTTCGTGTTAGCGCCCCATCAGGCAGCTTCGGCGTGGGAGTCAGGTTTCTTCAACCTGAACGTATGACCCTGGACTGGAAAGGCTCCCATCTGTGCCGGTGAGCTCGGTAACTCTCGATCAGTCAGCAGGATGGACATTCGCTCTAGGCTGGGCCGGGAGGCCCTATGTCGACCCCTAGCATAGCCTCCGGGGAAGGGGGTTTTGGAAAGTGACCTCAGGCTGCCCGGGGAGGCCCCATAAAACGATGGCGCCACTTTCCGAGAATTCGATTCATCGGGTTCTCGCGATGCAAGAAGGCAAGCACCGGTTCCCGCCTCCTGCCAAGGTTTTCGAGAGCCCGCCGAATCCGACGATCGCGGCCTGTCGAGGCGAACCCCTTTTCGAGTACCTCGATCGCATCCTGAGGTCGCCGGGCTGTTTGATACACTTCGGCTAGATTTAGGTACAGCTGAGCGTGATTGCGCCGCAATTCAAGCGACTCCCGACAGAGCTTCTCCGCATCGCCAAACCGCTGTTCGGCCAAAGCCGCGAGCAAACCGGCGTAAGAAAGATAGAAAGGGTTCGTTGGAGCACTTCCCAGCGCACTCCGAATGTGCGCAAGCGCTTCGTCCGGGTGGCCGTCGCGGAGGTGCTTCAGGCATTCCGTGAAATCCGCCACGCCAGAATCCGTAGAGCACGCCGCTTCGACGTCAATGGACACGGGGATCCCTCCGTTCGGAGGATTGCGGGATTACGCGAACGAGGGAATAGATCAAAGGTACTAGCGTGCGAATTTGTTAACTGCTGGTCATATGCTACGCCGCTCCGCGGTGTGGAGATGCCATCCGACGCAGACTCTGAAGCAGCGTCATGACTCCATCGCTCTTTGCAACGAAGGCTTCGATTCCGACCGAGCGAGCCACCTCTTCGATGCTCGGTTCCGTATAGGAAGTAAACATCAGCAGGTGTGTTGCTGGCATCAGTTTTTTCAATTGGCGGGCAGCTTCGATTCCGTTCATCACGGGCATCGACAGGTCCAAGACGACAACATCTGGTTTCAACTGTGTTGCCGTCGAGATTCCCTCGGCTCCGTTCGAAGCTTCTCCACAGACTTGGCAGCCGAGTTCCTGCTCGATGATCGTTCGCAGACTCTTCCGGATGTGGGGGCTGTCGTCAACGATCAGAATCTTTTGCCGCATGAACGCCCAAGAGGGCTGCAACTAAAATGCGGGCCGGGCTCGAAGTGAGGTGCGCTTCAAGTGCGAGTCTGACAGAAGGAACATTCCTGCACTATAGGGAACTTGCAGTAGATTGCGTGCCGAGTTTCGCCGACGCTTCCTGTATTCTCGTGCCGGGCGAGCAAGAGCAGAATTTGGCCGGATTCGGTTCGGCACGCGTTGCTCACCCCCGCCACCTGATGCCGAGCCTCGGTGACAGGCAGCCGCACGACGACGCGTGTACCGGCCCCGATTCCATCGGAAGTGATTTCGAGTTGGACCGGTCTGCCGGATGCATGATGCGGAGCGAATGTGTAGGGGCGATGAACCAAAAATCTATCGCCAAAAGCGAGACGGCCGCGCTCGCGAAGGATGGCCCGGCACCGCAATATCGGGTTGAATATGCGACGGCTGCAAGCGCCATTACGTACGGAACCGCGCCACCGACAAAAGGACTCAATACTCGGGCAACAAGCAAGGCTAGAACCGTCGCGACTACAGCAACGCCGAAGCGGGCCAGAGCGTTTGCGGAAATTCTCGCAGGCGTTCGCGGAATGCCCATACGTTCTCCTTATCGCCCACGGGATCGGCTGGGCCAAATGTTTTGCAGGGACGCTAGACGCGCAAGGCGGCGCAACTTGGCAAGGAGAGATCGGCCCGGGCTGCCGGCGTGGGAATGGCCGCAATCGCTCCCAACAGGCCGAAGCTAGCGTATCACAATCAAATGGACGCATTGGACGCGTATTTCCGGAGACTCCTTGGGAGAGATCTAGCAAAGTTCCCGAGGAATGGGTCCGACGTGTCACGCATCCCGGCCAGCTGTTAGCCGTCCCAGCGTAAGATGATTCAGGATTGCCGTCCAACTAAGTGGCAACTCATATCGCACGACGCCGTGCCCGCCTAGCGTCCTGGCGGAACGACTGGTTCTGGTACGACACAGCGGCAATGTCCTGGAAAAATTACCTGGTATCGCGAGCGTCCTGCTCTGAGTTTCAGCCAGTGGTCTGGTTGTCAACCAATTGATTTTACTGAGCTAACCTCTCCATGAGCCCCGTGGAATCGGAAATGCTCCCGAACCGCGTAGCGTGTCCCAACAGATGCCATGAGGTTGTCGATGGAGGATGCCACGATGGGTTCTACATTCGATATCTTCGAAATAACTCCGGATGGCCCTCTTTGGGTAGAGGCGGTTACGGGGCTAAGGGAAGCGAAGGAACGGATGGCTCGCTTGGCGCTGACTTTTCCTGGAGAGTATTTCATCCACTCCCAGGGGAACGTCGTGGCCCAACAGCAGGCCCGAGAATGCGCGACGTCACCTGAGCATTTCGCGCTTCCCACCCAAGTCATGGGTCAGTTGGCGGTGACGCTGAGCCGGGAGGCGACAATGTCCCAAGGAATTCTAATCGCGGACGACAGCGATACCGTTCGCAGGGCCGTTCATTCCTATCTCGCCGAACAAGGTCTTGATGTTTGTGGCGAAGCCGCCGATGGCGAAGATGCTATCGAAAAGGCTCGGACACTTAGGCCCGATTTGGTTCTCTTAGACGTGGCGATGCCCAGAACGAATGGCATCGAAGTAGCATCCGTCCTGAAAGCGATGATGCCAAGCGTACGAATAGTCCTATTCACCATGTATAGCGAAGCGGTTGGCAGAACATTCTCCCGCGAAAAGCTTGCCGTTGACGCGGTAATTGACAAAGCGGAGGGCGTGAGAAAATTGGCAGAGTGCCTCAAAGGCTTGCTCAGCACATCAGCAGAAACTTCCCGCAATTAGAGAACGCGGGGAGACGAACCAAACCTTGCTGGAAGCAATTCTGTGCAGCCTACGGCAGATGTTATTCCCCGAAGCGGACCGCAAAGTTCAAGCAGTTCGCGGCCCTGTCTGAAGTCTGATGGACGAAGTCCCCTGCTGCACGCAAGTGCAAGAGACCACAGTTCGGGCACAAATTTCAAAGGCTCAAGGAAAGGCAGCGCGTAGCGTAGTGGATTCGGCCCCTCTCAGGCAGCCTGTCGTTCGTAGCAGTGATGCAATTCACCGACCTGCGGCACGGCTACGACGGACATCCATGTCACGAATTACCGCGGACTTATGCAGAGGTTCAGGATTGCGTGGGCGGCGTATCTTTTCAGGCAGACTCAGTCTTGTCCAAATTAGCTTTTCCGCACCGCCGCAATTTGGACAGCCTGCATTGACCGCCCGGATTCTCCCGAATACGCCTTGCCTTAAATCTTGAAATGTTGTTACAATGTAATTACAACTGAAAGGCGGTTATGAAAGTCAAGCTGGTGCGCATTGGCAACTCGCGTGGCATCCGCATTCCCAAGGCCGTCCTTGAGCAGTGCGGATTACAAGAGGCGGCCGACTTGCGGGTCGAAAAAGATCGCTTGGTCATTGCTCGTGAACATCGCTCCCGTCAGGGCTGGGATGAGGCCTTCATCGCTGCGAGGTCATCTTCCAATGATGAACTACTGCTTGAGGCTTTGCCCAGCAGCGTATTTGATCGTGAGGACTGGCGGTGGTAGCTGGCTCGCCCCTCCGGGATGAGATTTGGTTGGTTTCCCTTGACCCGACCCAAGGGTCAGAAATGCGGAAGACACGTCCTTGCCTCGTGATTTCGCCCGACGAGATGAACCGGCACCTGCGAACTGTCCTCATCGCCCCCCTGACCACCGTCGAACGCCCCTATCCAACTCGCATTTCACTCACCTTCCAAGGCAAGCACGGCCATGTCGTCCTCGATCAGGTCCGCACTGTTGACCGCCAACGCTTGCTCCGTAGGATCGGCAAGGTATCCGCCGCGACCGCGCAGGCTGTTTCCACCGTCTTGGTCGAAATGTTCTCTCGAGGGACGTTGACAAGCCCTTAGGTGTGCGGAGTGAGCTGATTCTCGCGCGAGTCGAGTTCCTGACTTTGCTTCTTCCCGCTGACCCTGCCTATGAGCAGCCCGACGGCGCGATCTTCCGTCGGCTCATTCCTCAGACTCCCAGTTACAGTAAATCTACCTCGCCGAGTCCGCCGGAAAGCCTCGCCAGGGCCACTCGGACCGCTTTGGCAACACTGGACCCTCGAATCCTTGGAGCTTCCGTCGTCCCACAGAGCGCCGCCGTTCGCATAAAGCGCGCTAAGCTGCTTGGCTTCGAGGTCCCTCGTTCTAAGATTTCTACTAAGGGATTGTGTTCACGTTCTTACTGTTCGTGATCGGTCTGCACCAATTGTGTTGATCGGATGCTACGCTCACATAACCGGCAAACCTGTTTACCCGCATCCAGGTGTCACGATTCCTTTGCCGGACCGCTTGAGGGAAAAAGCATCAGCGATCTCGTCGACCAGGTCAACGACGGAAAAGCTTACGTGAACGTTCACACCGAGAAATATCCCGCCGGAGAAATTCGAGGGCAGATCGAATAGAACATTCGCGGAGTGTCCGGCGGCTAAGCGGCCGATGCATGCCCGCTACAAGCTTCCGGACTGGCGAATCATTCCGCTTAAAGCATTGGAATCTGGAACTGCGTTTTAGTCGCCGTTCGCCTTTCGAGTTAGCCAAGTGCCTCAGGACGAAGAAAGCCTAAAGACTACAAGGCCTTTGTTTTCTCCAGAATCGTAGTGGTTCGCGCTTTGCGATCTGTCAACCCGTTCAGGCTCACTGAGCGCACCTCAGGCGCACGCTAGAAGACGCACGGTCAGAAGAGGGGCGTCAGAAGACTTTGTGGATGCGGGCATCGATGCCGTAGCCGCCGTTCTCGTCGCGAATCACGGAGATGGTCCATCTTTTGTTGGGGGTGTACTCGACTTCGACGGTCTGGGCCTGAGTAGAAGTGACGTCGGTGCTGAAGATCAGCAGCAGGCTGCCGGAAATGCGCTGCTGGATGGCGAGCTGCGAGGCGGGATTCGCCTGGCTGTTGCTGGCCAGCGGGTCGATGCTGATTTGCGAAATGCCCGCGAGTTTTTCGACTTTGCCGCTGACTTGGCCTGCGACTCCTTGCGCGAGAACCGATTCGGCGCCCACGCTGGCCGGAGTGCTGGGACTGCTGGCAGCTTGCTCGGCGGTTTTGCCGAAGGCGATGAGGTTGATGATATCGGCTTGTGATAACGGCGGGGTGGAAGTGTAGTTCGTTCTGAGGCGATCGATGGGGCCGACGAAATTCAAGGTGATGTCGTACTGCTGGACGGTGGTTTTGGCGTAGATGTTGAGGACGGGTTCGGTGCGCACAGGATTGGCGAACGCGATGGTGCCGTTTTGCACTTCGTAGCGCTTGCCCATGAAGAAGACCTCGCCCTGGGTGAGGGAGATGCGGCCAAGAATCACGGGATCAGCAAGACTGCCGGTGACGTTGAGATTGGCGCTGCCGCCCATGCTCAATTTACTGGAGGTGAGATTCAGATTCTGTGTGGTGGCTACAGTGACGTTGAGTTTCATGTTCTGCTCGAAGGGCGGCGGAGGCGTCGCGGGAGTTTCTGAGTTTAGCCGGCCGATCAGATTCGCCATGTCGAACTGCTGGGTGAAGGATAAGCGGTCGACGAGAACGCGGCCAGTCAGGGAAGAACTGGCGGAGGTGCCGGTGAGGCCGAGATTTGCGTCGAGCACGGAGCGGATTCCCTGCGGGTAGCGGATGCGGACGGATTTTGCGTGCGCGCTGAGCTTGAAATTTGGCTGCGCGCCATAGATGAGGAATCCGGAGGCTGAAATGTTGCCGCCTCCGGCAGCGCCGTTGAGCTGATTGATGTCGAGACGATTGCCGGCGACGCCAATCTGGCCGTTGACGCCTTCGAGCGCGAGCGGAAAAGTTTCGCTGGAGAACATGGCGTTGACGACGCGGATTTGGCCTTGCATGGTGGGCTTGGAGGCTCCGCCTTGCGCGGTGATGTGAAGATGGATTTTGCCGGAGCTTTTGATGTCGGAGCTGAAGTCTTGAATGAGGCCGAGGTCAAGCGTGCCGTCGGCGGCGAGGTTGAGCGGCTGATTGCTCCTCAAGGGGACGGTGCCGTGGAGGCTGAGCTGCGTGCCGTTGCCTTTCATGTCGGCCTTGTCCACCGACAGGACGCCGTTTGCGTAAGCAAATTTCATCGGATCAGCCAAACCGAGATGAACTGACTGATACGAGACATCTAAAGTTGGGATCTCGGCCTGAGCTTTGAGCTGAGCGGGCTGCTTGAGCGGACCGCTCAGCGTGGCGTGAAGCTCTGTTTGTCCTTCGAGGCCCTGCGGAGCCTTGGGCACGTAACTGGCCAGAAGAGCACCGATCTGAAGCGCGCGCGCGTCGACGGAAGCAGTCGCGAAGTAGTTGCCGCGGAGGTCGACATCGCCTTTGGCCTGGGCGTAACCGTGGATGACGCTGGAATTCAGCGTGAAGTTGGCGTGTTGGTTTGTGACGTTGAGTTGCGCGCGAAGCTGCGAAATCGTCTGACCCCCGACTTGAAGCTGTGGAATTTCGAACTGCGCGGTAAGCTGGGGGCGCTCGATGGTGCCTTTTCCGCTGGCGGAGATTGAGGCAACGCCATTCACGCCGAGATTGCGAGAGCGGGAGAACTGAATCTGAGTGAGAACCAGCTTGGGCGCGCTGAGGCGGGCGTCGTACTGCTGCGATTTCGGGGCGTAGATCACATCGGCGGAAACAGGCCCGGCGGGGATTTGAAGTTGCGCCGAAGCATGCACGGAATTGCCGTTGCCCTGAAGACGGATGGCCAAATGCGTGACCGCCTCGCCCCAGGCGGAGCCTTTTGAAACCTCGAGTGAGGCTTGGCCGGCGGGATCATTTTCCGAACCGTGAATCGCGATCTTGGCGGTGAGATTTCCGGCGACGGGATATTGCAGCTTGGCAACGTGCTGAAGATCGGTCAGCGAAATTCCCGACGCGTTCGCTTGCAACGAAAGCGGGCTGGCGGGAGTGAACGACCAATTCTGCAGACCAATGCGGCCGTTGAAGGTAATGGCGGTTCGGGCGTTGCCTTTCAGGCTCGCGTTTTGAAGCGCGAGGCCGGAGGAGGACAGGTCGAAATCGGCTTGAACCGCGTTCCAGCGTGTTTCTTCGGCGACAATGTTGTCGCCGATCACACGGCCGTGAATGCGCGGATTCTTTGGCGAGCCGGTAATTTGGCCGACGAAATTTGCGGAGCCGCGCAAATCGAGAAGCTTCGAGGGCTGCGACTTCGTTTTTGGTTTGGACGCGCAGATGGCGGAGATGAGCTGCGTAACTTCATGAAGGTCGCGAGCGCTGGCCTGCACGTTGAGGCCGGCACGTTTGCCAAGCACGCCGCTGAGAGAGATTTGGGTGTTTGTGGTGCGCAGGGTAGAAGGCGCGAAAGTTGCCGTGTCGCGCGCACCGTCGTAGCGAACGTCGAGAAAGCCATTGACGGGGATGGTGGTTTGCACGGGCGCGGTGAGCGGGCCGTAAATGGTGGCGTGGACGTGGGCCGAGGCATCGCTGGGTGTGCCGGTCCATGCGGCTTGAACCTCGGCATTGGCCCGGCCGGCGAGGCGGACACCTTTGAGTTCTTTCGATGGAGCGACGTGAGTTAGCTCAGACAAGGAGACGCCGCGAAGCGAGGCGTTCAGGCGGGACGGGGAATGCGGCGCAGCAAGATTGGACATCGAAAAGTCTGCGTTCAGCGAGCCGCCAAGGACTTGAGCGGCAAGATCGGCAACGCGAAGACTACCGGCGTGCAAAACGTAACTTGCGCGGACCTGGCGGGCAGTGGCGTAAATGCCGTCGGCATGCACGGCGAGATCAGGCGCGTCCATCCGTCCGTCGACGGAAATCACGCTTAAGAATGGCTGATTCGAGGCGGCATCGCAGGCGAGCGAACCGCTGGTCTGGACTTGCCCGTCAGGAATCGAAGACGAATTCAGGACTCGTGCAAGGTCGGGAGTGAAGATCGTCGCTTGGTACGTGCCTTGAATGCGCGGATGCGAGTAATCGGTGAGGGTGGCTTGTGCTGTTAGATGGGTGCCGCCGGCGGAGAGCGCGAGGGAATGAATCGCGAATATGGAGCGGTTGGCGGCGAACACCATGCGGGCGTCGTGCTCGAACGGGGTCAGCGCCTTGGCGGCGATTCTGCCGTGATCGTAGGAGAGCGAGCCGTCGTAGTTTTGCGCGGAAGCATTGAATTGGACTGTTGCTTGCAAGTTATGAAGGTCGGCGGAAACGGGGACTCTCTCGTCGTTGTAATCGATTTGGCCGGAATTCATGTCGAAGTGGCGGATGGCGAGATCGAAGATCGCGTCTACGGGCGATGCAGAACTGGGCTTGGCGGAATGCGGGAAGTTCGTGCGCCCCTGTGCATCGACAAGGGCATGCAGAACTGGCCGGTCGAGGATAAGCTCCTGGAGATCGATCTTGCGCTTCCAAATCGACAGGATCTTCACGCCGACGCGAAGACGGTCGCAGGCGAAGAATGGCGGGCCAGTTTTAGGGGACGTGCGCAGAGCAAGATCGTAGAAATCGACTTTGAGCTGGCCCCAGTGGATCACCATTTTGCCGATACTGAGCTGCGCACCAGTTTTTTCCTCTGTTTGCTCGATAATTTTGCCGGCGACGAAACGATTGAAGGCGTGAGTGTGAATCATGATGTAGCCGGCGACAACGACGATAACTATTACTGCGGCCAGCGCGAGAAGTGCGTGACGAATGCGTTTTTTCGAGGTCATTCTTTTATTCCCAGGGCTGGCTAAATTTGCGCGCATTGTGCGCTGCGTTGTGCGCGGGCCGCAGAATCAATCGTCCCTCCGGGACTTTCGATTATTATTGCGGCTCTCCCGGTTCTTGCTGCGCTCCGTGCCGGGTTAACTCAACCACCGCCCTTCCAGTTTACGCAACCGTTGAAGCAACGGCTCCGAAAAGATGCCGACGCCACAAAACCGCCCTTCCTGCGACAAATCTTCGAGTGCGGACAACCGGAGTTAAACCGGCAGTCGCTACACTGGCCGAAGCGCGCGGGCGAGACGCCCGCACCACAAAAACGTTCGGCTTCCGCCAACCTCTCGGAATCGCGTCACCCTTTTACCGCCGACGGAACCATCGGCGAGACCCCCTCGGCTTCTCTCGAGGCAAGCCGGTGCCACGAAACCTAGAAGGCTTGGCCAAGAGTGACGAAGTATTGTGTCGCGTTCACGCCGGGAACGGGATTCAGGTTCCGCCCAATATCCAAACGAACCGGGCCGACAGGCGTGTTGTAGCGCAGGCCAAAGCCAATCGTATTCGAATAATTGTTCACCATCTCCTGAAGATTGATATGCGCATAAACATTGCCTCCATCGTAGAAAAATACGCCGCCGATATTCCTTCTTGTCCAAATGGGGAACCGGGCTTCGCTATTGAAAATGAAGAGCGATTCGCCGCCGACTGGAACGCTGATCAAAGTGCAGGTGGATGAATCCGCGGGATTGCTGCAGACCTGCACGGGTCGCTGCGGCCCCGCGCCGTTGATGGGAAATCCGCGCAAAGAATCGGCGCCGCCGCTGAAGAATTTCTCGCTCAAGGGCACCGTGCTTCCGGCGAAAGGCGTGGCAAAACCCAGGCGGAAATTGTTGGCCCAAGTCAGCCAGGGTCGAACCGGAATGTAGAACGCGGTCTGGCCCAGGAAGCGGATGAAATCGGCGCTGGAGCCGAGGGTGGTCGGACTAACGCCAAAGTTGAAGATTTGATAGACGCCGTGGTGCGCGTCGAGCGGCTTATCGCGCGTATCGCGAGTGTACTCTGCCGAAAACGTAGAGAGGCGCACGCGCCGGTCTGAGGGCAGCACCAGGCTCGGAATGGTAACGTTGGTGAGAATCGTACGGTCGAAGTCGTAGCGCAGGATGAGGTTCTTGGTGCGCTTGGCGTTGAGGGGTTTTTGTAGCTGAAAGGAAGCCAGGCCCACCTCGGCGGCGAAAATCGGATTTTGTGTGGTGCGCTCACCGGAAAGGCTGATGAGGGAACTCCAGGAGGAACCGCGGAAGTACGGGTTGGTGAAAGTGAAGGCGAAGCGCTGGTCGAGGCGGGAAAGCAAGGTGCTCGCCGTGAAGCTTTCGGCTCGGCCGAAGATGTTATTGCGCGTGTAGTCGAATGAACCGCGCGGGCCCCAGAAACTCTTCTGGCTGGCGGTGAACTTGTTGCCGAGACCGATGGGTGGGAAGCCGGGCAGGGCCACCTCGCCGACTGGTATGTTACCGCTGCGAGGAATTACCTCGACGCCGCCGCCGTAATTGATCGCGTTGCGCTTCTCTTCGTGAACTTTTTCGAGGACTTCGGAGTCGGTCTGATTGGTGACTGGCTGGCGGGGCTGAACGCTGGCCCAATCGAAAATATTCAAGTTGTACAAATTGCTTTCCGCCGTGAGCAAGTCGCCGGTGCTGAGCGCCTCTCCGGGAGTGACCTTCGGGCCGGTGATGAGGCGAATGAAATCGGGTTTCGTTCGCTTGGCGCCCAGAAGAACGACATCGCTGATCAAGGTGTGCGGGCCTTCATCGATGGTGTACACGACGTTGAGGAGGTGAGTGTCGCCATTCTCCGCCGTGGCGTTGGACTGGAACGTGGCGTTCAAGTACCCGCGATCGAGATAGGCCGCTAGGATGTCGTTGCGATCCAACTGGACGGCGCGAGGGGAATACGGCTTGCCGGGCTGCGAATGCAGTGGATGTTTGCTGATGAGGGAAACGAAGGATTGAGTGTCGTTGCCCGAGAGGCGAATCGAGTTGACGTGATTCTGCGGACCTTCTTCAACGATGAAGGTGACATCCACCTCGTCGACTCTCGTCTGCACCTTGACGTCGGCGAACCCCGCATCCTTGTACAGCGCCAGCAGAGCATTTTGGCTGGTGCGCACGAGATCATTGCTGAAGCTGCCGCGCGAGAGAAAGCCGGCCTTCTTGACGACCACCGAAGCGGCGAGTTTGTCGTCATCAAAGTAGTGGTTGCCCTGGAAGTAGACGGCTTCGACTTTGTGACGCACGCCGCGGTTCACCTGGTAGACGACATCAACCTTTTGGGGCTGACGATCCACATGGGTGTTGATTTTGGCATCGAAGAAGCCCTTCGACTGGAAATAGGAGACGAGATTGCGCTCGCCCTCGTCGATGAGATCCTCATCGACGGAGTTTTCCTCGAAGATGGGCACAAGCTTCTTGATCGTGCGGCGCCACATGTGCGCGCCGACAACGCGAACGGAAAGCAGAGGGCCTCGATCGACCTGGAAAGTGATGTCGACGCGATTCGTTTCGGGACGAAAATTGGTCGAGGCCAGGCGCACGACAGGAGCAAGCCTGCCGCCGCGACGAAGGCGGGCGCGAATGTACTCGATCGATCTGGGGATGCGGTTCTGGGAGTATTTTTGACCGGGCTTCAAGGAGTCGCGCTTGATCCTGGCCCACCAGGAACGGAGAGTGCCGCGGAGTTCGGCCGCTTGTGATGCAGGAATGCCTTCGAAGTCGATAACGCCGATTTTGGCGTCCTGGTGGAGGTCGACGTCGAATACCAGATTAACGATGCGATGAGTGTCATCGGTTTGGGAGTGAGGAGTAACGCTTGCGGTGAAATATCCGTGCGTATGGAAAAAGCGCACCAAGGCATTTTGCCCTTGGGGAAGCACGTCTTTGGTGAACGGGGTTTGCTCGGGAATGTTGGCGGCCTGAAGCAGTTCTGTGTAGGCAAATCGATTGGTCGCGCCAGGAAAGGTAATGATGCCGATATAGTAGGCAGGCTGCAGGATGAAAAGAACGTCCAGGCCAGCCTGTTCGGGGGTGACTTTGATCTGCACCTGCGAGAACTCTTTCGTTTGCTGCAAGGCCGCTACACTTTCGCGGATGGCACTCATGGAAAAGGGCTGACCCGCTTTCTGGGCAATGAGCTTGCGAAAAGGTGCGACGTCGAATCCGGGCCGCTGCGAGATATCGACGCGCGAAACCTTTTTCCCTTCGAAGTCAGCGTACGTTTGCGGCTGAGCTTGTTGGGCGAGGAGAGCGGCCGGAAACCACAGCAGCCACGACAGGACCAGGAGAATCGTCCGGCTGAGCCACTCGCGCCGAATTCGAATCCCCCTGCGAACCAGGCCAATTTGTGGACGCACTCCGGGCTTGTAAACGTTCACGCCGATTCTCCCCGTTTCAGGTGTTCCAAGCTGTTATCGATCTCTGCGCCGATCAAGAGAATGAGGCTGGCGATGTAGATCCACATCATGAGGACGATGAACGCTGCGAGCGCGCCGTAAACCCGGGGGTAATTGGCGAAATAACGCAGATAGATGTTGAAGCCGAACGAGGCGAGAACAAACATTATGGCGACAAAGAGCCTTCCGGGTGTGATCGAGCGCCAGGGGCGGTCCCTATTGGGAAGGAATTCGTTCATGAGGTCGAGAGCCAGGCACATGAGCAGGAGCGTCACGAGCCAGCGGGCAATTTCGATGGAAACGCGGGAGATCTGGATCCGCCTTACGTCCGTCGAGAAGGAGGTGACCGCCCAGTGGCCGAGCGCCATGGTGACGAAACTGGCGACGAAAAAAAAAGCGGCCAGGCAGGTGGTGACGATGGCAATGGCCCGGCGCCTCCAGTAGCCGCGAGTCTCCTTCGTGTCGTAAGTGATGTTGAGAGAATCCATCAGGCTGACCACTCCGGTAGAAGCGGCCCAAACCGTGCCGGCCAAACCGATTGAGAAGAAACTCCCGTAGCCCTTGGTTAGTTCGAGGACGGCGGAGAAGACGAGTTTGCGGGCGTCGCCGGGAAGATAGTCGGTGATCCACTGGGCGAAGTCGTGCCAGAGGGTGGTGGAGGGAAGCCAGCCGATCACGGCCGCCACGACTAGAAGAAATGGAAACAGGGACAGCACGAAATAAAAGGACATCTGAGCGGCAAGATCGACGAGGTCGTCGCGCTGCACATCGTTCCAGACCATCTTGAGCAATTTGGAATAAAAGCGGCCGGGATTGTCGTGGGAAACAATCCACGTCAAGGAAGGCGTTTTGTCAGCGAAATCGGAATGCACAAGAATTCCAAAAGGGCGCGACGCGATGGAGTTCATCCCACGCGAAAGGCCCAGTGACCAATAACTTGAGTTTCAAAGAGGCAGCGTCAGATAACCATCCGTGAAATGCTGTAGAAGCGGGTGTGGGCCTGCGAAAGCCTAAACGGGAATTTCCGATTTGGCTCACTTTCTCGCGCATCCTAATACCTCCCTCGGACAACAAATTTGCCACCAGAGCAGGCCCCGGCGCGATTAGCGGGGTTCCGACGGCTCGTTCCTGCACGTCTGACGAGCCTCCCTTGGTGCCGCGTAATCTATCGATCGAACCTATCTTTCCAGCCTGCGACGATTGTTTCCCCAATGCTTGACGCGAGGTATGCTCCGGGGTTCAGGCATCAAAGATGACGACAAGAAGAGAGTTTCTTGGGATCGCCGCCCAGTTCCTCACGAAGAAATTCCCGCAATCCCGGCGGATGGCTTACTACCTGATGGCCGTTTACGAGAAACTGCCCCGCGAGATTCACCGCGACGTCAAGCGCATCGGCTGGACCAAAGCGCGAGAGCTCGTGAGGATTGCGCGCAGGGAGGGGAGGAAGCTCAATCGTGCACCCTGGGTGCACAAGGCAGCTACCATGACCAGGGAACAATTCAAAAGAGAGGTGGAACGACATTTGACGGGAAGAGATCCCGAACCGCGCGAGATGATTTACTTCTCGGTTTACAAGCGCCAGTTGCCCATCATCGAGCAGGCTCTCGAAGCAGCATCCGCAGTGCTCGGCGCGCGAAAATCCCGCGGGACGTTCCTGGAATTCATCTGCGCGGACTTCGTTGCGAACGCAGCCAAGGAATTGAATCCGGGCAAAACTCAAAACGGCCGGAGATAACTCCGATTCGAACGCCATGATCGCAGCCGGTTCGGTTCGGGTTTTACACCCGGTCCTCGCAACTATCTGGACGCGATGCAAAAGCTCCCGGACTTCGTCCCCGCATTTTCGCAT
The DNA here is from genome assembly GCA_035307985.1 of Candidatus Acidiferrales bacterium. GTDB lineage: Bacteria > Acidobacteriota > Terriglobia > Acidiferrales > UBA7541 > Palsa-295. The sequence goes on along the minus strand of DATGHM010000085.1, from coordinate 3,850 downwards.
CACCTCAAACGATTGATGCGCGATGGCTCCCAATTCACCGGAGTGCTCTTTCATCCATGCATCGATGGCGGGATCCCGCTCGACAATCACGACGTCTCGGAATACATACGTTAGTCGCAGCATCCGTGGTAGCATCCACCAGACCGGCCTCCGAGATCATTGTCCGCGTCGAAATGACCTGGCGGAGGGAGAAATGAACATAGCAACCGGGCGCGTGATTTTTGCGGTTTTCTTGACGTGCGCATGTGCGAGCTTTGCGCAAGCTCAAGATGCCGCCTTAGCGACTCCACCTGCTTCTAACCCGATTTTGATACACAGACCGCCTGCCGCTGCTACCGCTTCAACGACTGAGATCGTCTCTCTCACGGTGCCCAAGGGGACCGCGGTGCAAGTCGTTTTGGACAAGGAAGTGAGGATTCAGAAAGTCGGGCAGTCCGTCCATGGTCGGGTCGCTGAGCCCGTGTATGCTTTTGACAAACTCGTTGTGCCCGTGGGGACCGAGGTTACAGGCCAGATCACTCAGCTCGAAGGCGTTTCTGGTGGAAGACGGACTCTAGATGCATTGAATGCCGATTTCACTCCTCCGCGCAAGGTGCGGATCGAATTTGACGATATTGAACTGATCGATGGCCGGCACATTCCGATCCACACCACCGTCACACCCGGCTCGGGACAAGTGATCCAGTTCGTCACCGCCGGCGACGGCCAGAAAAAGAAGGGCGTAAAAAGCGCCGCGTCAGCAAAGGTGGACCAGGCAAAGGAAGAAGCCAAGCGACAGTGGGACGATGCGATGAAGCAGGTGCACGAGCCCGGCAAAATGCACAAGATTAAAAGGTATGCCGTTGCCGAACTCCCCATCCATCCGCAATATATTGACGCTGGAACCGTCTATTTCGCCGAACTTGAGGAGCCGCTCGATTTTGGAGCCGAATCTTTGACTCCAGAAATCGCGGCTTCTATCAACATGCCGCCACCGCCCGGCAGCTCTGTACATGTGCGACTCATGACGGGGCTGAGCTCAGCGACGTCGCAGAAGGGCGAGGAAGTCGAGGCGGTCCTCTCGCAACCACTGTTTGACGGAAATCGCCTGGTCCTTCCTCAGGGAAGCCGACTGAAAGGCTCCGTGGTTCAAGTTCGGCCGGCGCGCCACCTCAGCCGCAATGGGCAGCTCCGAATGGTGTTCCACGAGCTTGTCTTGCCGGATGGCATTGAGCAAAAAGTGGAGGCGAGCTTGGAGGGCGTTCAGTCGGCCAAAGGACAGGAAGTGAAGCTCGATTCGGAAGGCGGCGCTGAGGCCAACTCTCCGAAGACACGGTATTTGGCAACTGGAATCTCCGTGGCGTTGGCTCTTGCGTCCTCTCAAGGTGGCGACCGTGACGCCCCGGACGGCGGTGCTGGCGGGAACGCGAACAGTCGGGTGGCCGGCGGCGCCGGCGGATTCAAACTTGTGGGCATCGCGATGGGCGCCTTCGTTCACTCGCAGCCGCTTGGCATGGCGATGGGTGCTTATGGAGCAAGCATGTCGATCTATTCGCATTTCATCGCACGCGGGCGCGATCTCGTATTCCCGAAAAATACAGCCATGGAAATTGCCCTTGGGACGCGTGCACCCGCTTCTTCTCCGAGTTCTCCGAAGCCTGCAGATGCGAGCACGGCGAAGCGGTGAAAATGCCACGATCGATTCTCTGGCGCGGCACATTCGCCTGGCACGACAATCGAGCGATGGCGCTGCCAAGTTGAGTTCGGACGTAACGGCCATTCAGAGCAATTCCACTCATGACTCAACGCGACGGGGTTACCCGCGTGTAGTCGCCCAAAAGGCGAGCCGTGTGTTCGCGAAGGCATTCTCTCCCCTGGTCGCGCGTGGCGGAGGTCTTTGAGAAGTCAAAACAGTTCTCCTAGCGACCCCAGCTTTTCTCGCCTCCCAGTCCCGTGATCGAGCGAGATTGTTCTGAAGGGCTGCGACACGAAAACTTTCACTTCCCCTATCGCCTCGTCTGGTAAGTAGCGGATCGAACATTCGCCAATCGGCGCCTCATACATCACATGGCTGGTTCGGTGCATCACACCTGCCCTACGCGTGATGACTTCCCGCGGACGGGTCGCCCAGGCCCAAAAGGAGAGTACATGACGTTTCGGCCAGGAACGATCTCTCTCATTTTGCTTTCGCTGGCATGTATTTCCATTGTGATTGCCCCCTCCGCAGCGCACGCTCAGGACCGCTATCCGCCCAGTTATCCACAAAGATATCCGCCGCGATATCCGGAAAGATCACGGACAAGTTCCACGAGATTCACGTTTTCACCCTTTGTGGGCACTCGATTCGGTGGCCGCATCGCCATCAATACGCCCACCGTCGACTACCTGTCCATCCACAACTCGCTCGATTGGGGATTCAATGCCGGCGTGGCCATCGTTCCCCACCTGTTTGGTGAATTCATGTGGAATCGGCAGACCACTGGCTTGAGCGCGCATCACGTGCCCGCCGGCAATATGGTGACGCTGACCAACAATGCCCATCTGGATCTGTACCAGTTCAGTTTGCTCTACGAATTCACGACGCGCTCGCAATTGCGTCCATTTGTCGTCGCGGGCATCGGAGCCGAGCATTTTGATTCCCACGGAATTTTGGGTTTCAGCGATCGCTTCGCCTATAACGTTGGCGGCGGCGTGAAGTATCTGCTCACTCCGCAGATTGCCTTGCGCGGGGAAATGCGTTGGTCTCCCTCTCGCACCACGTCCTCGAGCACCGTCTTCTGTGACCCTTCTCTCGGCTGTTTCACGACTCCGATCACGAATCATGCCGAGCAGGGGCAAGCCAACATTGGCTTGGAATTCCGGTTTTGACGAATGGTTGGTGTTTCGGTCAAAGCCAGCCTGTATTGTTGCTTTCTTGTCCGGTTCATTTAGACGTACTCAATCGGACGCCCGGGCGATTCCCTGAAGAGAAAAGATGACAAGCGTCATCTCGCGTTCAAGTACCGCAAGAGCCTCGACCGCCCCCTCCGTTTGCCCCGTTCTTCCTATGGATTCAAGAGCCTATGCTGCGACGACAGCGCTCTTCGCTCCCTTCTTGTAACCGCGAGACAGGTGGGCATACCGTTGCGTCATTGCTATTGATTTGTGGCCAAGGATCGACTTCAGCACGTAGAGATCGCCGCCAGCCATCATCCATTGCGAAGCGAACGTGTGCCTCAAGTCGTGGAAGTGCGGATCGCTGAGCCCCGCGCGGCCTAATGCTTCCCGGAATCTCTGCTGTAGCCAGCCGATGCGACCGCCCGCGCAATTGCAATTGTTGAACACGAACTCCGAGCCCTTCGCTTCACCAGCCGCGGCGCATCTTGAAGCAGGTAGAGGGGCAGTACAATCGAAAAGCAGCGAACGACAGATAGTGTCTTAACTGCTTGTCTCACCCAAGGGGATAACTCCAGAATGCGTCTCATCCCCCTTGCCGCCGAACTTGTGGACAAGGGAACACATAAGCCACGGCGTGAACCAGTTCCCGGGCGGGTATACCCCCGCTGTGGACCAGCGCCTTCACGGCGCACCCGGTTGGCCCGTGATCCAGACATAATCGCCAGACAACCGGGGCCACATTCTTCTAACCCGACTGGCAAGGCCTCGGAAGTCGGTCTTACCTTTGCTCAGGAGGGCGCATCCAACACTTGAGTCCTATGAAGAATTTCACTCGCCGAGAACTACTTAAACTCGGAGCTGCAACTACTGTCGGAGGGCTGGCGTCTTTGGGTCTGCACGGTTGCGGAGCCGGTTCTCCGTCGGTTCCTTCCGTTCCGTCCGCTTGCTCCAAATTATCTGACATCGAGCATGTTGTAATCCTGATTCAGGAAAA
>DATGHM010000084.1:0-17700 GCA_035307985.1 Candidatus Acidiferrales bacterium | reverse complement strand
TTGCTGACCGAATCACTGAGGGCCTTCGCTGCCGCCCGAAGGCTGTCCAATTGGCCCTGTAATCTGCCTACCTGCTTTGCAACCTTTCTCTCCTCGCGCTTGATTGCGGCCAATATGTTCATTCGAGATTCCTCCACCAGGGACTCTACCTCACGACGGTGGACCGCGAATACGACATTTTCGAGGAGTTTTTCCGACAATAAGCTGTATAGCGGAAAATCATGCGCGCCCAATATTCTATGCTTTCGGAATGTTGGGAAGAGCGGCTGTGAACGTTAAGGGAAGCCACCTTTAGCTATGCAGCCTGGATGCGTAGATGCGCACGTATCGTTGATAGAGAACTGAGAGATACGCCCGGAGACGCCCCCGAAAACGGGCCCATAAGTTGCTGGCCGCATTCGAACGATAGCGTTTTCCGAGGCCCGAAGAGATCCCAATCGCATGTCCGATCTAAGGCTGAAAGCAGAATCTGCTCCGGAAGTTACCGAAAACAGGCGTCAGACCCACTTCCTTCTGCGCCTCGGTCCAGGACTGATTACGGGAGCGGCAGACGATGATCCGAGCGGAATAGCAACTTATTCCCAGGTTGGCGCGCAGTTCGGGACGGGCATGCTCTGGACCATGCTGTTCTCATTTCCCCTCATGGCCGCCATCCAGGAAATCTGTGGACGGCTGGGTCGTATCACAGGTGCGGGAATCGCCGCGAATCTCCGGAAACACTACCCGAAACCAATCCTCTACGTGGTGGTCCTGTTGCTATGCATGGCGAATATATTCAACCTCGGCGCCGACATCACAGCTATGGGTGCTGCCGCTCAGTTGATTTTTCGCGGAAACGTGAACGTTTACGCGGTAGCGTTCGGTCTGATCTCGCTCTTTCTCCTGGTATACGTGCCCTACAAACAATACATTCGATATCTCAAATGGCTCACCCTCGCCCTTTTCGCCTACGTGGCTACCGCTTTCGTGGTGCATGTACCCGTGAAATCGGCAATTCGCGGCACAATCATCCCTGGCATTTCATGGAGTTTGGATTACTGGATGGCCCTAGTCGCCGTTCTCGGCACGACCATCAGTCCCTACCTCTTTTTCTGGCAAACTTCAGAAGAAGCTGAAGAAGTACGAGTTAACCAAGCGGAATTTCCTCTAAAGCGAAAGCCGGATCAGGCATTTGGGCAGTTCCGGCGGATCGCTCTCGATACACGGGTTGGCATGGCCCTGTCGAATCTCATCGCCTTCTTCATCATTCTGACAACGGCGGCCACCATCCATACGTCGGGCCATGGCAATGGCATCCAGACCGCCGCTGACGCCGCAAAAGCGTTGCAGCCTCTCGCCGGAAAACTCGCCTTCCTTCTGTTCGGGCTGGGCATCATCGGTACGGGACTGCTGGCGATTCCCGTACTCGCTGGCTCGGCTGCTTATGCGGTCGCCGAAACTTTCCGGTGGAAGGCGAGTCTTGAACGCAAACCCGGACAGGCGCCGAAATTCTACGGTGTACTCGTCCTGGCCATACTGATCGGGCTTTGCCTCAATTTTCTGGGGATGAATCCCATCCGCGCTCTTTATTGGTCGGCGATCGTTAACGGGATTGTTGCTGCGCCCCTGATGGTCCTACTGATGGTCATGTCAGCTAATCAGTCGATTGTCGGCAAATTTGGCCTGACGCCCTACCTCCGCGTGATGGGCTGGACGGCCACAACCATCATGTTTCTGGCTTCCCTGGGATTTCTTCTGAGCGCAATGCGTGGATTGTTTTGACCACGCCTCCCGACACCGATATCGCCTCCCCTCGCGCGAGATTTCCATGACGATTCAGGAGTTGCAGTAACAGAAGCGTGTTTGATGTAGGCGGCGAGCCCGCGATTTTGGGGGAGGACTTTTCTTGGCGCGGATACTCTGCGGCTCTAAGGTGCCTTCACGAAAAGCCGAACAACACTTTCAGATGACCATCCTAGCCGGTCCCAAAAGCCGTAGCGAGTTTCTGACTGGTTTGATCTAGGAATTTGGCCCAGAAACTGGGAAACCGCCAAATTCGATTTAGGCTGGAGGAAAAGGCGAACCTGATATTTGCCGAACACGCCTCTGCGATCTGCGGGTGACAGTCCCAGACATGGATTCTCTGCCGGGTTTGCGCAGTCCTAAGGTGATCTGGGTAGGTTCTGCTAAGCCAATCCCACAACCCGAAATCGGTGTTTCGGCTGATTGTGAGTATCCGGCTGCGGCGGGTAGTCTGAATCCAATCTCGGAACCGGCCTTGATCGTCCCCACAGCCCAGCCCGACAGAGGCGTTTAAGTGCGCGCCGCTGTGCAGCTCCGGGCCGCCGGTTAGGCGGCGGATTGCTGCGGAAGTTGCGGTTTAGCAACGAACCCCGAATGGAGGTTGTTCAATGCGAAACGCGAAAACATGGACCTGCCGCACCGTTCTTGTGTGTGGCGCGGCCCTGGGATTGAGTTTGGTGCCAGCGACAGCCTGGTCGCAGCAGAACCAGGGAACGCAGTATCAAAGCTCGAACGACAACGACGTGACGAACCAGGAAATCGCGAGCTTCGACCGGTTCCTCGACGGTCACCCGGTTATTGAGAAGGAACTGGCTGCGGATCCCACGCGGGTCAACGATGCGAATTATCTTGAGAGCCGGCCGGACCTGCAGGATTACTTGAATGACCATCCGCGGATGAAAGCGGAATTGCAGGAGAACCCAAACTACGTGATGCGCAGCCAGAGCCGGTTTGAAGGGACCCGCGCGGATCGCGACAGGAGACCGGGTCAGAAGCCCAATCCGGACCTGAACGAACGTGAGGTGGGTCGGATGGATCAGTGGCTTGACGAGCATCCGGACGTCGATAAGCAACTGCAGCAGAATCCGGCACTGATCGACGACTCGAACTTCCTCGCGCAGCACCGTGACCTGCAGGCTTTCCTGAATAACCATCCGCAAATTCGCGCGGAATTCGACGAGAACCCGTCGTATTTTATGCAGCGGCAAAATCAGTTCGAGGGCACTGCGGCGGATCGCGGCCGCACCAGAACGAATGCGGGGACGACGGCAGCTGCACCAGTAGGTAACGCTCCGGCGAATCCCAATCCCGACCTAAACCAGCGGGAGGTCGGCCGGATGGATCAATTCTTCGACGACCACCCGAAAGTCGCGAAGGAGCTGGACAAGAGTCCGTCGTTGATCGAGAACGACAAATTCCTCGATCACAACAAGGATCTCGCGGCGTTTCTAAACGAGCATCCGCAAATTCGCGCCGAATTCGCGGAGAACCCCTCGTACTTCATGCAGCGTGAGGACCAGTTCGAAGGAACCGCGGCGGACCGGGACAGAACGAACCGTACGAATACTTCTCCGGCAAACCCCAATCGAGATCTGACCACGCAACAAGTGGCAGAGACGGATCAGTTCCTGGACGATCACAAGGACATCGCGAAGCAGCTCGACAAAAATCCGTCGCTGATCAATGACGACAAATACCTTGATCACCACAAGGATCTGGCGCGATTTCTCGAACAGCGCCCTGGAGTGCGGGAGGAATTCGCGGAGAACCCCTCGTATTTCATGCACCGCGAGAACGGATTCGACGGCACAGCGGCTGATCGAGGCGCGGTACGAACGGACCGGGATCGTGACGTGAACGACAAAGACGCGTCAGACATGCACAAGTTCCTGGAAAAACACAAGAGCATCGCGAAAGACCTGGATAAGGATCCTTCGCGAGCAAACGATGACAAGTACCTCGCTCACCACAAGGACCTGCGCAAATTCTTCGACAACCACGAACAGGCTCGAACTGAATTCGCCGAAAATCCGCGGCACTTCATGGAACGCGAGCATGACTTCGATCCGAACAACGGTCATCGGTTAGATAAACGACGGACGGATAAGGATCGAAACAAGAACCTTGAACATCGCGCGGATACTGACCATCGCAACCAGCTCTAGGTGAATGGCTAAGCGCGTCGGCCGGGGAGGCTGCTACTGGCGGCCTCCCGCGACGCAAATTCTTGCTCAGATTTGCGGTTCCCAGCGCCGTCAAAGGAAAGGGCGCACCATGAACGCGAGTCTCTTTTCGGGAAAGTCGTGGATTTTCGCGTGTTTCATAATAGTCGCTTTCGCAGTGAGTCCGATGCGGCTGTGGGCCCAGGACAGCGGCCAGGACAACGTAGCGTACCAGGAACGCGGACTGACAATGTTCGAAGAGGTCCGCGGCGTGGAGAGCGACCAGGGACAGTTCGGCATCGCCGATACGAGCATCGGATACATATTCAACAACCACATCGCTCTGGATGTGGGCGAGCCGGTGTTTTTCGCACGAGCGACCCTGCCTAACATGCCTCACGTGTGGAAAATCGACGCCGGCGATCCATATGGCGACTTGCGGCTCTCGTTTGACAATCCGTGGCTGAACTATGACACGGTGTTCACGGTCACCGTTCCAATTCACGGCACCAGCGTGCTGAGCACCGGTCGAGTGGGACTGGACTGGTTCAACCACTTCGATCATTCGTTCGGGAGGGTGACGCCGTTCGTGAACGGCGGCGTGGCGGACGGCATTCTGGACACAACAGAACTGAACCAGCCGTACCGGCTCGTGCAGAACTTCAGGACGCTTGGTTTCATCGGCGATGTGGAAGGCGGCATGACGCTCAGAGTGGCACCGCATCTGCGTATCGGGGGGTCGTATTACGCTTTACTGCCTGCCGGTACCCAGAAGGTGTACATCAACGGCGTGCAGGATCTGTTCCTGCTGCCCGTGGGCATCAGCACTTCGGATATAACGCACGACCGCGGATATACGGCATTCGCCCGAGTGACGCTGTCACGCTTCCTCTACGCCGAGGCGGCTTACGTTCACAGTATTCCGCTCAACGACGACGCGGCGACCATTACGTTTGGACTGGATGTCCGGTCGCTATTTACGAGAGCAAGGGCCCAAGCGCATTGACGACACAGGGTTCTCTGTAAACGGTAGCCAAAGGGCAAACCCCCAGCCCCGCATATCTTACGGAACGATTGAAGAGTCGCAACTCGGTTTTCCACAGCTTGTATTTTCCGGAGAATCGCACAAGTCGCTCCCGGCTCTAGATCCAGCAGGAAGCAAACAGTCGAACTGCGCTCTTATACTTGTGCGATATGTTGTATTCTCTTGCGATTCCTTTAACGCGCAGAAACATTTCTCCCGATGTGGAAATACGGATTTCCTCCACCAATGCCTCATTCACGAGGGTTGAACGGTGAATCCGGACGAATCCGTACGGCTCCAGCCTTTCGTTGACGACGGAGACCGATTCGCGCACCAGATGCGACCGATCGGAGGTTCGCAACAATACGTAATTACCGCGGCCTTCGACCGTGATCACGTCGCTCGGCGCCATAAAGATGATTTTCCCCCTGGATCGAATCGCAATCTTGGACGGGTTAGCTACTCCGAGTGACTCTGTGGAATCGCCGCCTACAGCAGCCTGACCTCCCGATCCGTCGAGGATGCTTGCGAGGATTCCGAGTACTTCGTTGGTTGACAGTAATTGCCGGATCGACTGAGTCGCGACTTCTTCGGACGCGAGTGAACCGGTCGCCACGACGGGGCATAATGGTGCCAAGCTTGCGCCGGCTGGCCGCCCAGGCCATTTCCCCTCCAGGAATTCCGGAGTTCGAAGCTGAAGAATGAGAAGGGTGCATGAACCCAGCCGCAGGCCGACGGGCGGCGGAATGCCACCAGCGACCTCGGGATCGAGTTCGAATGGTAGTGTCATTTTTGCGCAGAACGCACGCGAACGAAGTGAAAGACCGTTTCGGAATCCTTGCCGGCACGCCGCCACGTCCAGCGTTCGGTGATGTGGTCGTGATCCCCGAAGTGGATCACCAGCCTATATTCGTGGCCGATGGAAAGGTTCTCCAGGTTTCCGGCGCCCAGGAATGTGAACGTCAGTTCTTTGACTGGCTCATTCGCAGGGATTGCACGCATTCGAGGCTGGTTGTTGGTGGGGCAGTAGTGCATGAGAACTATGGAATCCAAGTCAACGCTGTAGATTGTGACCATGTCGTCCATTCCCGGCATGGTGAGCGTCTCCATAACGGCTGTACTTGAGGCGATCGGCGCAAATCTTGTCTCCGCGAGATTACCTCGCTCGTCCTTGCCTTGCCATTCGCCAACCAGGTTCTGCAGTTTGTGAAATGCGGTCTCCGCCGACTCTCTCTTGCCGGCGTGGCACAGCGACGACGCCGCGGTCAGCGCGGCAACCGCCATCACGATATACCTTGCGAGTTTCACGGTTCCGACCACGTCTCCTACCCACCATGATCCGCCTGTTCGGGACGGCACAAATGACAAATACCCAACGTTTTCTGCCATACTGCAACTTCGGTTCGAATGAGCACATCGGCAAAGAGGACACGAAAAGTGAAGACGGAGGGCACCACGCGCCGAATCGTGGTGCTCGTGGTACCGCCGGTCGAAGAGCTCGATGTCGTCGGTCCCTGGGAGGTGTTCGCAACTGCGAACAATGCCCTCCGCGGCAAGCGCCGACCTTACGAGATCGAGTTGGTCACCACCGGCCGAGCGCTGATCTTCAAAGGAGACTCTGGACTCACGCTCTCCGCAGATGAGCGTCACAAGTCGGTTAAAGGCGGCGTCGATACGTTGATCGTTCCCGGAGGGAACGGTCCGCAGGCCGTCCGTGACGTCGCAATACTGAGCTGGATCCGCAAGTTCGCGGGTCAAGCTCGTCGCGTGGCATCCATCTGCACCGGGGCGTTTCTCCTGGCGGAGGCCGGATTGCTCGACGGCAAGCGAGCGACCACCCACTGGATGTTCGCGGAGAAGCTTGCCCTGCAGTACCCGCGTATCACCGTCGAACCGGATCGCATATATGTCCAGGACGGTCGAGTCTATACGTCGGCCGGCGTCACGGCAGGAATGGACCTGGCTTTGGCGCTTGTCGAGGAGGATTTTGGCAGCGCGCTGGCTCTGCAGGTCGCCCGCGCTCTCGTGCTGTTCCTGCGGCGTCCGGGCGGCCAAGCACAGTTCAGCTCCTTGCTCTCCCTGCAAGCTTCGGAGTACAGGCCTCTCCGCGAACTCCAGGTCTGGATCACGGAGAATCTCAAGCAGGATCTATCCGTGGAGAATCTGGCGGCTCGCGCGGCCATGAGCCCGCGGAATTTCGCCCGAGTCTTCGCCCGAGAATTCGGCGTCACGCCTGCTCACTTTGTCGAAAACCTGCGCCTGGAAGCCTCGCGTCGAGAGTTAGAGACAACCGCGAAGAGCCTGGAAGAAATCGCTGCCATCGTTGGCTTTGGCAGCGCAGAAGTAATGCGCCGGGCGTTTCAGCGCTGCATCAGAACATCGCCCGGGGACTATCGTGAACGTTTCGCCAAGCATGGTCTGTAATCGCTGAGGTAGGGTTGATCGATCGAACAAGAAAAGCTCGGGCCGTCTCGAGGGCGAGTCCGGACGGCCCGGTCAAAACCTGCCAAGTGGTAGGATTAGAAGTTTACGCGTAGACCAAGTTGAATCTCCCGTGGCGTATTGACCTGCGCGTTCAGCACGCCCCAGCCGCTCGGATTCGTCAAATCCAGAACCGGGTCGAAGAACACATTGTGATTGAGTACGTTGACGAAGATCGACTGGAACTGGAGCCCAAAGCGCTCTGAGATTCGAATATCTTTCGTCACGCTCAGGTCCATATTCCAGTATGGGAGGCCCCGGATCGGTCCTTCGCCTCCGGCCCGTTGGTCAATTCCGAGGATCGCGGGCCGAACGCTGTTGTATGCGGCGAGCGGATCGGAGAACAAGTTCACTTCCGCTCCGTGGGTCGAACCGGCTGTGGCCGTTCCAATTCCGGAAGCACCGGGAACGCCAAAGTGGGCTGAGGCACTGCCGCTTATCGGTTTCGTGAATTCGCAGTTTGCGCTTTCAAAGAAGTTCACCCCGTCTGCGGCGCCGAAGGACTGGGCATCGCTTCCCCCGGTGAAGTCGCCTCCGGTTTGCGTGTTGCAGATCACGGGTGCGCCGCTGCCTGCGGCGAAGATTGGAGCAATGCTCCATCCGCCGAGCAGGTGCCCGAGCAGGCCTTGCTGCCCCTTGAACACAGACGGACTGTAGGACATGTAGAGGTTGTAGACGAATTTCCGGTCAAAAGACTGAGGGCCATATCCCTCCTTCAAATTGAACGGATCATCGGTCGTATATTCGCTCGTCGCTTGAACGAAAGCCCCGGTGCCCAGCGCTTTGCTGAAGGTGAAATTCTGCTGCGTGGTCAGGCCGTGCCAGTCCGTGGTTCTAAGCGAGGCGAACGCTCCATTGTAGTTGCCGTAACCGACGCTGGCATTGTCGCCGACACCACTCGTCAACTCGCCGCTGCAGCCAATTTCGGTTCCAGTCGGGCAGTTGATGGGCGTATTCAGCATACTTCGAGGGAAGTTGAACGCGCCGTTGTCGAGGCTGCTCCACAGACTCCAAACCGATTGGCTGGCGAAGTTGTTGAATTGTTTGCTGACCACGGCCGCGGTGCAGTTCGAGAAACCGGTGCAATAACCCGTTCCCGAAAGGGCTGCCTCAAAGAAGGGCTGCGACGCGACCGTCGGGCTTGAGTTCGCACCGCACGCCGCTGCGGACGTCGCGCAGCCCATCGCCGTTTCCACCGCCGCATAGGCTTGCGCGAACGACTGCCCGTTGAGAGTCATCATGTAAGGAACCGCGTTGATGTTGATGGGCTGGTATTCGTGGGTGATGCGACGGCCAATGTAACCGAGTTCCAACATCATCTTGGGCCCGAACTGGCGCTGAATGCTGAGGTCGAAGGAATCGGACACATTCGGCCGGAAATGCACGTCGAACCCTTGCCCTGCGCCGGCCGCTACGTTGTTGATGCCGGGGAAAACCGGCTGCGGCAGAGTGGGTGTCGCGGCCGGCAGAGGAGCCGTGCTGCCGTCAACGCCGATGCGGAAGGCGTTCGAAGCTGTCGGATTGCTCGGGCCACAGGCTCCTGAAGCGAACGCCTGGAGGCATTGGACCGGCTGGATCAGCCCAGTACCGAGCAAGGGAACGAGAACCAGGTCCACACCATTCAGGCGGCCATAAATCCGGTTGTAACCGCCGCGAATGACCGAACTATTTGCGCCGAACACCTTCCCCAGAAAACTGTCTGACTGGAACTGCGGATTCCAGGCGACGGCAACGCGTGGGCTGAAGGAACCGTAGAAGGGATCGTACGGATATTTCCTTCCCGCCCCGGTGTTCCCGACCAACGCAAACCCAACCTCGGGGTTGTAGACCTGCCCCTTGAGAGCCGCAGACTTCCTCTGATTCAGGTACGACTCGACATCCAGCAACTGGCCACTGGAATCGACCACTTCAACTTGCCGGCCCTGAGCTTCCGTGGGCGGCATTTCCAGCGTATATCCCAAACCGTAACTGAGTGTGAGTGACGGTTTCAGGTGCCAGCTATCGCCAAAATACACGTTGTAGTAGGGAATCGTGCTCTGGTCGTACGCCGGGGTGAACGGAGGGTTGAGCGTCAGGTTCGCACCCGCGCGCGTGTAGGCGATCTGCGAGTCGGTGACGATGCCCGTTACCGCAGCGAACGCGCGCGCAGCCGCTGAACCGGAAGGATATCCGGCGGCAACGACGCTCGACAGGTCAACCAAGCCCGCGCCAAGTGAATCTCCCAGCTGATACGTCAGGGTGTAATTGATGCCGCCGCCGTTGTCTGTGCGCTGGTGGTAGTTCCAGTTGCGCTGGTACTGGCCACCGAACTGGAACAGGTGGTTCCCGTGAAGCACAGTGATGTCATCACGGAAGAAATTATCGTGCCCGTCCCAGAAGCGCGTGCGGACGCTCTGCGTATTCACGTTGTACGGCGCGAGCACCACAGGAAGGCCGCCCGATGTGTGCTCGCCGAAGGGCTCCAGAGCGCCTGCTGTCCCGCTCAGTTGTGGAGGAGCGTTGTCGCTCTCCCAGGCCCAGAAGTTGCGCAGGTAGCTGTAGTGGAAATCGTTCGTGACGTTAGCGGAGATGTTCGTCGTGAGCCCCGCTACGTAGTACCAAGGCTGCTGCGGCCGATTGGACAGCGAGGCGGGAGTTCCGAGCGTGTCGCCTGAGAAGAACCCGCCGATATCGACCTGGCTGTTGGTGGCGCGAAGTTCCCTATACACGCGGTAGCTCGAGAGGAAATGCCACTTCGAGCCAAAGTCGTGGTCCAAGCGGGCCACTCCGAAGTCGGTCCTCTCCGGAAGCAGCATGTTGGCCTTGAAGCCCTGCTCGTTCACGCCGTCGCAGTAACTGCCGAGAAGCGTGCCGCAACTGGGATCGTTCGGCATCGGCTCATAGGTATTCCACAGCTGAGCCACCAGAGGATTGATCCCTATGCCGCGCGGGTCGTAATTCTGGACGTTGTATTGCACGGGATTTCCGTTGGCGTCATTGAAGGTAAGAATTCCGGCGCGCATGTTCGCGCTGGGAACCGGCCTTTCATAGGTGGCGGATTGAGGCCACCGAAAGCCCTCGTAGTTGGCAAAGAAATAGGTCTTTCCTCCCCAGATCGACTTCGGAACGAGCGGACCGCCGCCTGCAAAACCAAAGCGGCTGTAGTGGTAGCTCGGTACCGAGGTTCCCGACAGATTATTGTCCCAGGTGTTCCCGGAAAAATTGTTGTCTCGATAGTACTCGTAAGCGGTGCCGTGCCAGTTGTTGGCGCCGCGCCGGGTGACCACCTCTACCTGAGAGCCAGCTGAGTTGTTGAAATCCGCCGTCTGGTTGGCGGTGTTGACTTTGATTTCCTCCACGCTGTCGACTGGCGTCGGCATAACGCCGGTTGGCGGCGGGGATCCCATGTTGCCCGTCGAGCCGTTGGCGCCACCAACGACGCCGCCCGTCGTATCGTCGGCGAAGCTCGGTGTGTAGACCTGCATGCTGCCATCCATGTCGTTCGTGTTGTTGCCGCCGTCCAACATGAAGGTGCTCTGATCGACCACCGCGCCGGCGACGCTGCCGTCCGGGCTTACGCCCGGCTGTAGAACCGCGAAAGTGCTGACGTCACGTCCGATAGACGGCAAGGACTGTAAGGCTGCCCCTGAGATCGTGCTGCCGATGGTGGAGTTCATAGTCTGGAGCTGAGCGCCGGCAGTTTCCGTAACTGTAACGGTTGTGGAGACAGCGCCGAGTTTCATCTGCACGTTTTCCGTCAACTGCGTGCCGACCTGCACCGTGGCAGTGGTCACCTCCAGTTCGGCGAATCCCGACTTTTTAAATTTGATCGTGTACGTGCTGGGATTTACGTTCGGTAGAATATAGTGGCCGACGTCGTTCGTTGTCGTGGAGCGCGTGTCGCCGGTTGCCTTGTCGATCAGCGTCACCGTCGCGCCGGCCACGACCGCTGCGGAGTTATCCGTCACCGTGCCCACAATCGTGCCGGTCGCAACGGATTGTGCCAGGGCAGGCGACGCATACGAGGCGAGGAAAAGCATCGCGGCAATCCCAATCAGTAGAGAAGCGGTCCGCACAACGAGCGGCGCTCGTGTGCCCGCGTTTTTCTGCGCCTTCTCTTTCCGGCGAACTCTGACACCTGTGGTTCCAGACAAATCGAAAATTGAGCGCGTGGACACACGAGTTAGCATGTGAGCTGTCCTCCCCTGACACGCATCGCATTTGCGGCGCGGATTCGCGAGACAGACTTGCAAAGGAAATCGTCCCCCGGTAAAGCGCCGCTTCTGCTGCGCTACAGCACGCAATCCACCAAAATCGTCGAACGCCGAACAAGCGGATTTTCAGCGACATAGCGGCGCCAGCGCTTTCGACGCTATGAATTAACAGAGGCACTCGCGCGGCGAGTCACCCCCAAAAACACATAAGTCACTCGCGGGAGGGGGGAACCTCGCGACAGTTTTCCACTCGGTTACACCAAACCGGAGGGTTGATAGAATTTTCCATTTTTCGGGAGGTTTCCGCGCAGTCCGCGCGCACCGTCGGAGGCATCTGGTATTCTGAAGTGGGGATGGAGAATGCGCGCCAACTGCGCTTGCTGCTGCTGTTCCGCCTGACACGCACGATGGCCGCGGGGCTGATCGCGGTCGCGTTTCCGTATTACGTTCTGAGACGACTTCATTACGGGGCATTCACGCTGGGGATGTTGTATGTGGCGGCGACGATCGCGACGGCGGCGCTTGCGTTATGGTTCGGATACCTTGCGGATGTCTGGGGGCGCAAGGGAACGCTGCTCGTAACCGGAGCGCTGCTGCCCCTGGGCGCGATTGTGGCGTTCTGGTCGGGGCACCTGGCCGTTCTTTTTGCGGCGGCGATGCTGGGCGGATTTTCGGCACCGGGGGCGCGCGCGTCGGGCGCCGCGGGCGGAGCCGGAGTGCCCGTGCAGAGTGCGATCATCGCGGACCTGACCACGCTCGACAACCGGACACGCTACTTCTCGCTGTTCACATTCTTAAGCGGGCTGTTCGGCGCCGGGGGAATGCTGCTGGCGAGAATTGTGGGAGGGCGCGACGCGTTTCTGGCTGCTGCGCTGATCAGCGGCGCGGGAATCCTGCTGATCCTGCCGATGAAGCTGGCCAAGCCGGAGCGATTGTGGGGTAAGCGCCCAGGCATGAAGAGCCTGAAGGCGATCGGAAAATTTTCGGTGACGGGGGCGGTGAACGGCTTCTCGCAAGGGTTGATCATGCCGTTCCTGATTCCCTTTTTCGTGATCGTGTATCACATGGCGCGGCAACGCATGGCAGTGTGGGGTTTCCTTGCGGAGGTGCTCAGTTCGGTGGCGCTGCTGATTGCGCCGTTCATCGAACGGCGGATCGGATTTGTGAGGGGCGTGGCGTTCACGCGAGGCGCCGGCGCTCTGTTGTTGCTTCTGCTGCCGCTGACGAGGAGCTTGCGGCTGGCGCTCGCGGTGTATTTGCTGACTCCCGCTCTGCGCGTTGTGGCGGTGCCGGCGCAGCAGACCGCCCTGACGGCGATGGTCCACGAAGGCGAAACGGGACGAGCGCTCGGCATGAGCCAAGTGGCAAGGCTGACGGCGTCGTCTGGAGCGATCGCGTTCACAGGCTACGCGTTCGGAGCGGAGGATATTGCGGTGCCGTTTTATGCGTACGCGGCGGTGATTGCGTTCAGCCTGCTGTTGTATTTCCGGTTTTTCGGCGCGCGGCCGGAGTTAAGGCCGGAGTAGGAAGCGTCTACGAAGACGATTATTTGCGATGTAACGGAGGCGGAGGTTGAAGACGATGCGAGAGGAACTGCTTATGTTTTGGGGCCTCCAGTAGCGCTTCGAATTTCGTTCTGCGAATTGGCGAGGGACGCGCGCGCCTCTCCGTCGTCAGCGGTCCGTGCGGTTCACCAAGCAATGAATTAGAGAAAAAGGAAACGCCCGGTTTCGCGGGCGTTTCTTCGAGTATCGGTTTTCCCCGTCCATTTCGGGACGCCGGAGCTTGGCCCGGCGCTACATTCAAACCCCAGACCATCCTGTTTGCGAGCCCAGCTACGGGCGCGGCAAGCGGCGCCCCTACAGGTCGAGTCGCCTCTTACCTGTAGTTTGCGGCCTGGAGTTCGAACATCTGGGCGTAGCGGCCGCTGGAGGCGACGAGTTCGTTGTGGTGTCCCTGCTCGGCGATATGGCCATTTTCGAGAACGAGAATGCGGTCGGCCATGCGCACGGTGGAGAGACGATGCGAAATCAAGAGCGCCATCTTGCCCTTGGTCAGCTCGGCGAAGCGCTCGAAGACTTCGTGCTCGGAGCGCGCATCCAAAGCGGCCGTGGGCTCGTCGAGAATCAGGAGCTGCGCGTCGCGGAGGTACGCACGGGCGAGAGCAAGCTTCTGCCATTCGCCGCCGGAGACGTCGACGC
This sequence comes from Candidatus Acidiferrales bacterium, assembly GCA_035307985.1. GTDB lineage: Bacteria > Acidobacteriota > Terriglobia > Acidiferrales > UBA7541 > Palsa-295. Next base: position 3,857 of record DATGHM010000084.1, on the reverse strand, counting down.
CACCGTCGAATTTGCAGCCGAGAACCTGGTCGAACCCGTTGGGCAGCCTGCGAATGAATTTTTCGGCGTTGCTCTTGTTGGCCGCGGAGCGGATCCGGAACGGATTTTCAGCGTCCTCGATCTGGCCGACGGCGATGTTTTCCGAGACGGTCATTTCATAGCGGGTGAAATCCTGGAAGATCACGGCGATGTTCTTCCAGAGGCTTTCCATGTCGTACTCACGGAGGTCGATTCCATCGAGAAGAATCTGACCTTCGGTGGGATCGTAAAGCCGGGTCAAAAGCTTGACGATGGTGGTCTTGCCCTGGCCGTTTTCGCCGACGAGCGCGATGCGCGAACTTGGTTCGAGACGGAAGCTGACGTTGTCCAGCACGCGGCGCGAAGAGTTGGGATAGGCGAACGAGACGTTGCGAAACTCGAAGCCCTGCTGAATCACGCGGGGCGCGGGCAAAGCGTTGGGCTTGGAAAAAACCGTCGGCTTCACGGCAAAGAACTGGAGCAAATCGGTGAGGAACAGCGCCTGGTTGGCGATGCTCGAGAAACCGGTGAAGACGGACTGGATGCTGGTGCTGGCGCCGGCGATGGCGCCGGTCAAGGCGGTCAAGTCGCCCAGGGTGAATTTGTTCATCACGGTGAGGTAGATGACCCAGGCATAGCTGGCATAGTAGCCGATCGTGCCGAGCATCGTCAGGCCCGAGCCGATCATGAGCTTTTTGCGGGCCAAGCCAACCGTTTCGGAATGCAATTCGCGCGAAGTCTTCTTGTAACGGCCCACCAGGAAGGAAGCGAGGCCGAAGAGCTTCAGCTCTTTGGCGCTTTCGCGGCTTCCAGCCAGGACGCGGAGATAGTCGAGCTGGCGCTTGCGAGGGGTCTGGCGGAAGCTCAGCCAATAGCTCAGGAAGGCGAAATGCGTCTCGCCCAGGAACGCCGGCACGATGCAAACGAAGAGCGCGAGAAGCAAGGATTTGGAATACAAGAAGATCATCGCGCCAAAGCCGATCGCGGCGATGAACTGCTGGATCAGGCGGCCGGTCTCCTGAATCATGCCAACGCGGTCCATGCTCTGGACGCGGGCGCGCTCCATCTTGTCGTGGAAGGAGGCGTCTTCGTAGCTGGTCAAGTCCAGATTGGCGGCGTGCTCCATCACGCGCAGGCTGGCGTGGTGCATGAAGCTGTCGGCGATCACAGCGTCGCAGAAGTCGCTCAGGCGCATGAGGACGGTCAGCAGGCAAGCCAGTCCGAACTCCAAGCCGACCAACCACCAGAAGTGGTTGGGAAGCGGGACATGGTGAGCCGTGTGGGCATCGACACCGTCGATGATCCATTTCGTAACATAAACCATGGCGACCGGGGCCAAGGCCGAAGAGATGCGGACGGCGATGCTGGAAGCGACGGCCAGCGGTGCCGCGTCCCAGACGATCTTCATTACAGGGGGTATATTGGCTAGGGCTCGGAGGCGTTCGCGCCAGCGTCTGGGCGAGGCTAAGGATGCGTCCGGGCTTTCCGCTTGCTGAGGTTCAGTTTCGATCGCGGTCTTCATGGTTTCCAGCGCTCTTTCCCTTTTTCTCTTCGCGATAAGGGGGGAGCACGTGGCGTGCCAACTGCTTTATCGTACAACTCATTGGTTTCCAAAGCAGTTACCTACAAGGATGCCGGAAGGCCTACTAGTGATTTTTGCGGGCTTGGAGCAAGTTCTATACGTGACCTGAGCGCCGACACTTCAGGCTTTGACGAGGCCGCGAGCTGCAACCCGCCAAGCGGGTAGCTTGGATGACAGTGGGGAGTGGAATTGAAGGCAGGCTGAGGGAGTGGTTGAGGTCGGCTGGAGCCGAGAGGCCTCGGCCACGTCTGACTTGGGGTACCAAGGCAAAAGAGCAAACATTCCGGAGACTCGCAAAGTGCCGCTTCGCGTTTTGTGCCAATTCAGGGCATTTTGCGGTGAGCCTAAGGCGGACACAGCGTCGCAGTCCCCGCTGGACCGCGCTGGGACATAGTACTAGGTCTCTGAGGTGTTTCTAAGCTCGTCTCGATAGACTCGCTTGCCGACCTCGACAGCCTCTTCCAACTTCCCTTTGACGTCCTGGAGGGTGCCGGACACCTGATCGCGAACATCCGCTACGGTGCCGGTGACTTGCGCGCGCACATCCTGCACGGCCTCGGTTAAACAACCGGCCGTATCACTGGCCATATCGCGGAGGTCTAGCGCCTTTTCACCGATCAGGCGGCGCGTTTGCCGTCCCGATCGCGGGGCGAAAAGGATAGTTCCAACGAGCCCTAAGCCCAAACCGCACAAAAACGCTCCAAAAGCGCGGGTTCCATTTGACACGGACATTTGGGAGTCCTCCGATCTTGTGACTTCAAGATCGACTGTAGCACCGGGACGTAGCGGTTGGAATCCGGCGAAGCGTGTAGGGGCGCCAGCCTGTGCGCTCTGGCAGGCGATCCCGCGAACCTGTGCCTTTGATTGACTTGGCTCGGATGGCACCATAATATGACGCGAGTATGACAGACTCCCAGCCTCTGTCGGGCAAGAAGGTCTCGCGGTACGTCATCCTCGAAAAACTCGGTGGCGGCGGAATGGGCGTGGTCTACAAGGCCGAGGACACGGAGCTCGGCCGCTTCGTCGCGCTGAAGTTTCTTCCTCAAGACGTCAGCCGGGACGCGCAGGCTCTCGAGCGGTTCCGGCGCGAAGCGCGTGCGGCTTCGGCGCTGAATCATCCGAACATTTGCACCATCTACGAAATCGGGGAGGCCCCGCTGCAAGCGGGCGACGCAACAGGCAATCGCTACATCGCCATGGAATTCCTCGACGGCGTGACGCTGAAGCACATGAACGCGGGGCGGCCGATGGAGATGGAGCGGCTGCTCGACTACGCCATCCAGATTGCGGACGGCCTGGACGCCGCGCACGCCGAAAACATCATTCATCGCGATATCAAGCCGGCGAATATTTTCATCACGAAGCGGGGGCACGCAAAAATTCTCGACTTCGGGCTGGCGAAGGTTTCGAGCGCTCCGCGCGCCAGCGCCAACACGAATTCCATGGAAACGCTAGGCGGCGGGACGGATCAACTCACCAGCCCCGGGACGTCGCTCGGCACGGTGGCGTACATGTCGCCGGAGCAAGTCCGGGGCAAGGAACTGGACGCGCGGACGGACCTGTTCTCGTTTGGCGTGGTGCTGTACGAAATGGCAACGGGTCAGGCTCCATTTCGCGGCGAAACGACGGGTGTGGTCTTCGACGCCATCATGAACCGGCCACCCGTGTCGCCCGTGAGGCTGAATCCCGAGGTTCCGGAGAAACTCGAAGCGATTCTGCAGAAGGCTTTAGACAAGGATCGCAACCTTCGTTATCAGTCGGCTGCGGAAATGCGAACCGACCTGCGGCGGCTGAAGCGCGATATCGAGTCGGGGTCGAGTCCCAGCACGTTTACCGGCGCGGCTTCCGCGGAGGTACCGCGGTCGGGCTCTACGCCCGCGCATGCATCATCCGGGTCCGTTGGTGCGATTGCCGCTTCCGGTTCCGTTGCGGCCGCGCCTTCATCCGCTGCCGTGGCCGCGGGATCGTCCGCGGTTGCGGCTTTTGAGGAAGCGGCGAGTGGCTCGACGGCGATTGCGTCGCGCAAATGGCTGCCATGGGCCGCAGGAATTGCGGCGCTGGTGGTGGTTGCGATCGTGGCATTTTTCTTTTTCCCGCGGCACACACCGGCGCTGACGGAAAAAGACACAGTTGTTTTGAGCGACTTCGTGAACACGACGGGCGACGCGGTGTTCGACGGAACGCTGAACGAGGCGCTGGCGGTACAACTGGGGCAATCTCCCTATCTGAACCTGATGCCCGAGTCGCGCATCCAACA
>DATGHM010000083.1:0-6666 GCA_035307985.1 Candidatus Acidiferrales bacterium | reverse complement strand
AAGCCGGGATGCGAAGCGCGATCGGGATTGTTCTTTGGCCAGTCGGCGATGGCGCTGCTGCCGCCGGCGTGTTCGGCGTAGCGGTCCGGATACGCGGCCACGCCGTCGCCATACACGGTGGGGCCTCGAAAGAGCCCCATGGTCGAGTCGAACTCGTCCGCTTCGCGCGCGGCGAGGGTGTTCTGCGTGGCTTCGAACGCGATCTTCAGAAACGCGCGGTCGCCGGTGTAGAGATAATAGCTCCACGCACCGGTCGTCCAGACGATCGCATCCCAATATTGTCCGCCAATGAAGACTTTGCCGTCGCGGCGCTGGAGCACAGAGAACAGCGTGTTGCGCGCGACGTCGGGCCGGAGGAGTCCCGCGCCGTTCCACGTGTTGATGGCGGCGTCGCGCGTCCACGGTTCGTTATAGCCCGCTCCGGCCATGAGCACGGGCGAGGACTGCTCGAGCAAGCCCGCACGATACGGGTGGATATTCCCCGTGATGTCCGAAAGCGCGATCGAGAAGGCGCGGTCGATTTTTGGGGCGTTCGTTTTCAGTTTTGGAGTAGCGCTGCGGGCCGGCCTTGCCAGGCAGAGAGCCATAGCGAAAGCAAGAGAGACAACCGCGCGGCAGGAGAAGCGTTTCATCAGCCGGTGAACTCTACGATGGCGCGAGGTTTGCTGTCGACTGTAAACTGTGAGGTGGTCGCTGAAGATTGATCCAACCATGAGCATGAACACCCGAGTCTTCCCTGATCTTGAATCGCTGAGCCTTTCTGTGATGGACGAGACGATGCGAATTCTTCGCGAGGCGGTCGCGGAGCGCGGCCGCTTCTCGATCGCGCTTTCCGGCGGGCACACGCCGAGGAAGATGTATGAGCTCTGGGCAGACAAGCCATACCGCGAGGAGACGCCGTGGGACAAGGTGCACCTTTTTTGGGGCGACGAGCGCTACGTCCCGCATGACAACCCGCTGAGCAATTTCCGGATGGCGCGTGAGTCGCTGATTTCCCGCGTGGCGATTCCGCCGGAGAATGTCCATCCCATTCCCACCGTGGCTGCGGCGCCGGACAAGTCGGCGGAAATATACGAGTCGCAGCTGCGGGAGTTCTTTGGAGACAGGCCGCCCCGGATGGACGTGCAGTTGATGGGCCTCGGCGACGAGGGCCACACAGCCTCGCTATTCCCGGCTTCGCCGGCGCTCGAGGAAAAGGAGCGCTGGGTCCTTCCCGTCGAAGTACCGGCGACGCCGCCCCGGCGATTGACACTGACCTTGGTGGTGTTGAATCAGGGTCGAAACACGTTCTTTCTGGTTTCGGGGACCGAAAAACGGCGGATTATCTCCGCCTTGCGTGATGAGCCCGGCGGTCGGCCGAGCCAGTATCCGGCGGCGCGCGTTCGCCCTGCGGGGCCGGTTATCTGGTTCTTGGATCAGGCGGCCGCCGCGTAGGGATATCGAAGTCCTCGACGGGCCCTCGCTGACTTTGTCCGCAACCTCCTGCGGTCCGGGGCGTCTAATCTGAGTTAAAGGGCGTTGGGAGGGGTGGGAGTGTGACCAAATGCTCCGGCGCACGTTTTGGGTTGGAGGTTCGTCGCGACGACTGTCGGGTAGAGCCTCGGTCAGGCCGGAGACTGCGCGGGGGCCTAGGAAAAATACGCGGCGTTGTGGCAGTCTAAGTTATTGACGATGATCAAGAAACCTTTTGCCATAACTGCTTTTTGTCTGGCTCTGGCCGCGCTCGGCGTCCTGGCGGGCTGCACCAAAACGGCGGAGACCGCGCCGAATCTGGCGATGCCGGTAACGGTTGCGGAAGCGGTACAGAAGACCGTCCCGATCGAGCTCACGGCGATCGGCTCGGGCGAAGCCTACAGCACCGTTTCGATCAAGTCGCAAGTGAACGCGGTCCTCGATCAAGTGCATTTCAAGCAGGGCGACTTCGTAAAGAAGGGCGACCTGCTGTTCACGCTCGACGCACGGCCGTTTCAGGCCACGTTGGATCAGACGAAGGCCACGCTGGCCCGCGACAAGGCCCAGGCGGAACTCGACGAAGTGCAGGAAGCACGTTACGAGAAGCTCTACGCAGCGGGCGTGACGCCCAAGGAGCAATTCGACACGGCGAAGGCGACGGCGGTCGCGCAGGAGGCGGCGGTTCAGGCGGATACCGCTGCCGTCCAGTACGCGAAGCTGCAGCTTCAGTACTGCAAGATTTATTCGCCCATCGGTGGCCGCACCGGCGCGCTGCAGGTCTATCCCGGGAATTTAGTGAAGGAGAATGACGTGCCCATTCTGATTGTGATCAATCAGGTGGCGCCGCTCTACGTCGACTTCTCGGTGCCCGAACAGTATCTCAGCGTAATCAAGAAATACATGGAGCGGGGACATTTGCCGGTGACTGCCACTCCGTACGGCGACCCGAAACCGTCAACCGGATATCTGACCTTCGTCGATAATTCGGTCGATAACACAACGGGAACGATCAAGTTGAAAGCGACGTTCGCGAATCCGGATCACCGGTTGTGGCCGGGGCAGTTTTCGACGGTATCGCTGCAGCTCGCGGAAGAAGAGAACGCAACGGTGATTCCGTCTCAGGCGGTGCAGACGGGCCAGTCGGGCGATTTTGTCTACGTCGTCGCGAAGGACATGACGGCGCAGCAGCGAACCGTCACGGTCGCGAGAACGATTGGCGGCGAATCGGTGATCTCGAAAGGCGTAGCGCCAGGCGAGACAGTAGTGACCGACGGCCAGTTGCGATTGATTCCGGGCGTGAAGGTGCAAGTCAGGAGCGACACGGCTGGAAGCTAGCCTGCAAGCTGGGAAGACACGCCTGCGCGAAAAAAGGAGAAGCCAACTTGTCGAGCACCGAAGCCGCACGACAGCCAGAACCGTCGCAAATTCTTTTCCACATGCTCACCGGAGCCTGGATTGCGCAGGCGATTTCGGTCGTGGCGACGTTAGGCATCGCGGACTTACTGGCAGACGGTCCGAAGGACGCGCGTCAACTCGCCCTTCCGACGTCGACTCATGCCGATTCGCTGTATCGCGTGATGCGAGCGCTGGCCAGCTCCGGCGTTTTCCTTGAGACGGAAGACAGGCGCTTCGAGTTGACACCCGTTTCCGAATGCCTGCGCAGCGATACTCCGGATTCCTTCCGGAATGCCGCGCGCATGTTCGGCTTGCCGCTCTTCTGGCGCTCGTGGGGAGAAGCGCTGCAGTGCGTCAAGACTGGCGAGACCGGACTCAGGCGGGCCTTCGGCCTGGCGAATCCCTTCTCGTATCTCGCAGAGCATTCCGAGGATGGCGGCATCTTTAACAACGCGATGACCGAGATGTCGCGGAGCGTGGGGCCCGCCATCGCAGAGGCGTACGACTTCGGCAAATTCAGCAAGATTGTGGACGCCGGCGGAGGACACGGAAGCATGCTTGCGGCGATCTTACGGCGGTATCCCGGACCTCGCGGGGTGCTCTTCGACCTCCCGAACGTAGTGAAGGACGCGCGGCCTGCGATCGCAGCCGCCGGTCTGGCCGACCGTTGTGAAATCGTCGCCGGGGACCTGTTCGAGTCTGTGCCGCCGGGCGCCGATGCGTACGTGCTGAAGGCGATCATTCACGGTTTTCAGGGAGAGCGGGCGGTCGCGATCTTGCGGAACGTTCGCCGCGCGATTGCGCCGGAGGGCCGGCTGTTCCTGGTCGAGCGCGTGATTCCGCCGGGAAACGCGCCTTCCCCGAACAAGCTCGCCGACCTTCAGATGCTCGTGATGTCCGGTGGACGCGAGCGCACGCCGCGTGAGTTCGAGGAGCTTCTTGGCGCCGGTGGCTTCAAGCTCGCCAAGATTCATTCGGCGGCAGCGCTGCAATCCGTCGTCGAAGGGGTTCCGGCCTAGCCGGAAACGTGTTTCGATGAACATCGCCGAACTATTTATTCGCCGCCCGGTGATGACGACGCTCGTGATGGCGGCGATTCTCGTCTTCGGCATTCTTGGATACCGCGACCTTGCCGTCAGCGACCTGCCGAACGTCGATTACCCCACCATTCTGGTCACCGCGAATCTGCCGGGGGCGAATCCGGACACCATGGCCTCGGCCATCGCCACGCCGCTCGAAAAGCAGTTCTCCACGATCGCCGGTATCGATTCGATGACGTCGACCAGCTACCTGGGCCAGACGCAGGTCACACTGCAGTTCGACCTGAGCCGCGATATCGACGGGGCTGCGCAGGACGTGCAGGCAGCAATCGCGCGCGCCGCACCTCAGCTTCCGCCCAACATGCCGACTCCGCCCACCTACAACAAGGTGAACCCGGCGGACCAGCCCATCCTCTACGTGGCCATGGGCTCCGACACGCAGCCGCTTTACGTCGTGGACCAGTACGCGGAAACGATGATGGCGCAGCGCATCTCGATGGTGAACGGCGTTGCCCAGGTGCAGGTCTACGGCTCCCAAAAATATGCGGTCAGGATTCAGCTAGACCCGCAAGCGCTGGCCACGCGACAGATCGGGATCGACGACGTGCAGAAAGCGGTGGCCGATGCCAACGTCAATCTGCCGGTCGGCACACTCTACGGCCGGAATCGCGCATTCACGCTGCAGGCGAACGGGCAGTTGACGCGCGCCTCCGTTTATAGGCCCTTGATCGTTGCCTACCGCAACGGCGCCCCGGTGCGGCTCGAAGACCTCGGCAAAGTTTTCGACAGCGTCCAGAACGACAAAGTCGCTAGCTGGTGGAACGACACTCGCTCCGTCGTTTTGGCCATACAGCGCCAGCCGGGAACGAACACGGTGGAAGTGGTCGACGCGGTGAAGAAGCTGCTGCCCCAATTCCGTTCCGTGATCCCGCCGTCGGTGAAAATGGAAATTCTGTACGACCGGTCGGTTTCGATTCGCCAGTCGGTGAACGACGTCAAGTTCACGCTGTATCTCGCAGTCGCGCTAGTGGTGCTGGTGATTTTTCTGTTCCTGCGGAACCTCTCTGCGACGGTCATCCCGAGCATCGCCTTGCCCATGTCCATCGTCGGCACATTTGCCGTGATGTACGAGCTTGGCTACACGATCGACAATTTATCGCTGATGGCGCTCACGTTGTCGGTCGGCTTCGTCGTTGACGATGCCATCGTCATGCTCGAAAACATTGTCCGCCACATGGAACTCGGCGAAGGCGTCATGGAAGCGGCGCTGAAGGGTGCGAAGGAGATCGGCTTCACCATTGTCTCCATGACGCTCTCGCTTGCCGCCGTTTTTCTGCCCGTGTTCTTCATGGGTGGGATCATGGGGCGCTTGCTGCACGAGTTTTCCGTGGTGATCATCGCCGCGATTCTCGTTTCGGGGCTCGTTTCGCTCACGCTGACGCCCATGCTGTGCAGCCGGTTCCTTCGCCCACAGCACCAACAGCGGCATGGCCGCGTCTACATGGCGCTCGAACGGTTTTTCGACCGCCTGCTGAGCGTTTACGACACGTCGCTCCAGTGGTCGCTGCGGCACCGCGTTTTCGTGATGATTGTCGCGGGCGTGATTCTCGCGGTTACAGCGTGGGAGTTCGTCCGGATTCCGAAGGGCTTTCTACCCGCCGAAGACAACTCCGAAGTGTTCGTATCGACTGAGGCGGCTCAGGGAATTTCGTTCGACTCGATGGTAAAGCATCAGGAGCAGTTCAACCGGATCGTGGCGCAGGATCCGAATACGCACGATTTCTTCTCGAACGTTGGCGGCTTCACCTCGAGCAATGCGGGAATGATCTTTATTCACCTGAAGGAACGCGAACAGCGCCAGAAGATCCCCAGCCAGACGATGCTTGCCTTGGAAGCAAAGTATGGCGGCGTTCCCGTGCTGGGCGGAGCGATCCGCGCGGTTGCGCCGCTCTTCGCCCATCACCCGGATATCGAGGACGTCATCGAAGAGCTGCGTCCGAAGTTTGCTGAAGTAACGGGCATCAATGCCTATATGCAGAATCTGCCGCCGATTCGCGTGGGCGGCCAGTTGACCAAGAGCGAATACCAGCTCACCCTGCAAAGCCCGGACACCGGGGAACTCTATCGCGATGAAGCCGCGTTCCAGACGAAAATGGCTGGGCTGCCCGGATTGCAGGATGTGACCAGCGATCTGCTCGTCCGCAACCCGCAGGTAAGCGTCAATATCGATCGCGATAAAGCCTCCGCTTTGGGTGTCACCGCCGAGCAGGTCGAAGACGCGCTGTACACAGCCTACGGCCAGCGCCAGATTTCGACGATCTACGCGCCCAACGACGAATACTGGGTCGTGATGGAGTTGGAGGATCAATATCAGGCTGACCCCGCCGCTCTTTCGATGCTCTATATCCACTCGAACACGGGCGCGCTCGTGCCCTTGAACGCAGTGGCCAGGCTGACCACCTCCGTGGGCCCCTTGACCGTGAACCATCTGGGCCAGCTTCCCGGCGTTACCATTTCCTTTAACTTGAAACCGGGCGTGGCCATCGGCGATGCCGTCAGCGAAATCAACACGCTCGTAAAGAACGCGCTTCCCTCCACCATCACCGCGCAATTCCAGGGGACCGCTCAGGCCTTCGAGGCTTCGCTCACAGGGCTCGGAATCCTGCTGATCATGGCGATCCTGGTGATCTATATCGTGCTGGGCATTCTTTATGAGAGCTTCATCCATCCCATCACGATTCTCTCGGGACTGCCTTCGGCCGCTTTTGGGGCGTTGCTG
>DATGHM010000082.1:0-37917 GCA_035307985.1 Candidatus Acidiferrales bacterium | reverse complement strand
TGGAGCGGACTCCGCCGGAGCGGTTGCGGGCTTCGATTCGTCCTTCTTGCCCGCGGCGGAAAGCGGCTGCGAGCGCTTGGAATTGTCGCGGTAGATGGCGACGGCTTTCAGCCCGAGCTTCCAGGACTCGACGTAGGCCTGAGCGATGTCGTCGACGGTGGATTCTTCGGGCATGTTGATGGTCTTGCTGATGGCGCCGGAAAGGAACGGCTGGGCCGCGGCCATCATGCGGAGATGCCCGCGCCAGGCGATGGAACGTCCACCGCCCGCGAGGGCGAGCGAGCAATCGAAGACGGGCAGATGCTCGAGCTTAAAACCGGGAGCGCCTTCGATGGTGCCGTTCGCGTCGATGAAGTCGACGATTTTGGCGACGGCTTCAGGCGCGTAGCCGAGCTTGATGAGCGCCTGCGGGACCGTGTTGTTCACGATCTTGATCACGCCGCCGCCCACGAGCCGCTTGTGTTTGACCAGCGCGAGGTCGGGCTCGATGCCGGTGGTGTCGCAATCCATCATGAAGCCAATGGTTCCCGTTGGCGCGAGCACGCTGACCTGGGAATTCTTGTAGCCGAATTTCTCGCCGAGTTCGAGCGCCTTATCCCAGGACTCGCGCGCGGCACGAAGCAGCGCGGGTTGGACGTTGTCTTCCTTAATCGGACGAAGCGAATCGCGATGCATGCGGATGACGTCGAGCATGGGCTCGCGATTGCGGAGATAGCCGCCGAAGGGCCCCATGCGTTCGGCAATGCGCGCCGATTGCGCGTAGGCTTCACCGGTCATCAATGCGGTGATCGCGCCGCAGAAATCGCGGCCGCCGTCGGAATCATAGGGCAGCGCGAGGGACATGAGCAGCGCGCCGAGGTTCGCGTAGCCGAGGCCCAGCGGACGGTAGTCGTGCGAGTTGCGCCCGATGCGCTCGGTGGGATAGCCGGCATTGTCGACCAGGATTTCCTGCGCGGTGATCGTGACGTCGACGGCGTGGCTGAATGCCGCTGAATCGAATTGGCCGTTGGAACCGAGGAACTTCAGCAGGTTAAGCGAAGCCAGGTTGCAGGCCGTATCGTCGAGGAACATGTACTCGGAGCACGGATTCGACGCGTAGATGCGGTCGGTGCTCTTGCAAGTGTGCCAGCGATTTACCGTGGAATCGTACTGCATGCCGGGATCACCGCAGTGCCAGGCGGAATCGGCCATTTCGTGCATGAGGTCGCGGGCGCGATATTTGTCGACGGGCTTGCCATCGTTGACGTTGCGAGTCCACCAATCGCGATCTTCTTCGACGGCCGTCATGAATTCGTCGGTCACGCGCACGGAATGATTGGCATTCTGGAAGAAGACGGAGGAGTAGGCCTCGCCGTCGATCGAGGGATCGTAGCCCTGTTCGATCAGGACGTGCGCCTTGCGCTCTTCCTTGAATTTGCTTTGGATGAACTCGAGGATGTCCGGGTGATCGACGTTCAGGATCACCATCTTCGCCGCGCGGCGCGTTTTTCCGCCGCTCTTGATCACACCGGCGAACGCATCGAAGCCTTTCATAAAGCTGACCGGGCCGGAAGCGATTCCGCCCCCCGAAAGGGATTCGCGGCTGCCGCGGAGGCTGGAGAAGTTCGTGCCGGTGCCCGAGCCCCACTTGAAGAGCATGCCTTCGGTCTTGGCCAGGTTCATGATGGATTCCATGCTGTCCTGGACCGAATTGATGAAGCAGGCGGAGCACTGCGGCTTGGCCTGGACTCCCACGTTGAACCATACGGGCGAATTGAAGGCCATCTTCTGCTCGATGAGGAGATGAGCCAGCTCGTCGCGGAAAATATCGCGCGATTCCGGTGAAGCGAAATAGCCGCCTTCTTCGCCCCAGCGGACGACCGTGTTCACGACACGACCGATCAGCTGCCGGAGGGAAGTTTCGCGCTCAGGCGTGTTCGGCTTGCCGTGGAAATACTTGGAGGCAACAATGTTCGTTGCCGTCTGCGACCAGGATTTGGGGACTTCGACGTTCTCCTGCCTGAAAATCACCTGGCCTTTATCATTGCTGATGAGTGCGGTCCGCTTCTCCCATTCGACCTTGTCGAAGGGAGACATCTTGCCATCCGTGAACCGGCGCTGAAATTCCAGGCCGGTGTGGGGTCGAGCAGCTTTTTCCGTTTCGATTCCGTTCAAAGTCATACGAGTCTCTGCCATGTGATCTGCCTCCGCGCAGGCAGGAAGGGCCGTCAGAAAACACCACTACCCTTCCTTGATATTATCGCTCTTAGTTTTGGTGAGTGGAACCCCAGGCAGGCTTGGTGAGACGGAAAGGATATCTCATTCGGCGCTGCCCGCCCCCGCTAAACATCTCCGGCGCTTGTGCAAAAAACGCTTTGCGGTTCAGGCATCATAATCCCTGCGGGTGACGTGTCAAGAGGAAAAGTACGTATATGTGATGTTTCGTTCTACTACAGACGCAATATATAGTGGTAGCGTTGCTTTGCGTGCCCTCGGGTCACTTGGCCCGAATTTTATCCCAACGATCTTCACCGCAAGATCATCTAAACTAATGTCATGCAGCGGATCGCCCAAAGAATTTCCGTGTTGGTGGCCGCCGGTGCGCTTTGCCTGGCTCCCTACGGCAGCGCACTCGCGCCGCGGAAGTCAGGAGCAGCTCGAACTTCCTCGCGAGATGCGCCCCACGCCATCGCGCAAAAGATCCGCGTGCACGGCGTCGAAAACTTCGGCGAAGTGACGCCGAGATTGTATCGTGGCGCGCAACCGACCCCGAAAGGATTCAAGAACCTCTCCAAGATGGGCATCGGCATCGTCGTCGATCTGCGCGACGGCGACGATCACGCGCGGGAAGAAAAGGAAGTGACGGCGGCGGGGATGAAGTTCGTTGCAATTCCGTGGCACTGCACGAGTCCAAAAGACGACTACTTCGCGAAATTCCTCACCGTGCTTCGAGACAACCCCGATAAGAAAGTGTTCGTGCATTGCTATGTGGGCGTTGACCGCACCGGAATGATGATCGCGTCCTACCGCATGGCCGAACAGGGATGGCAGGCGGAAGAGGCTCTACGCGAAATGAAGGCCTTCGGGTTTTCGCGGTTCCACGAGCTGATCTGCTACGGGCTGGGATCTTACGAGCACAGATTCCCGTCGGTGGTCAGCTCCAGCCCGGCCTTCCAAACCTGGCGTGTTGCTGAAGAGAAGCAATCCGTTCGGGTCCCCCAAAAGCAGTAAAGGACCTCTCCGGCCAGGACCGGGAATTAGAAGCTGTGGCGTGACCCAACTTCGACCCAATAGAATCAATAATTTAGCCGGGCTGTGCCATACGCTCTAGACATCTGCCCGCAGCCTGATCGCAGCCATCGAACGATCGCGCGAGTCCTCTTCTTTGTGCTTTCACGAGCAATACCGCTTCGATTCACAGGCACTCACGTAGCTTGGAATTCCATTAAAATAAAAAGGTCATGGCCACAGCGGCAATTGAAATCGAGAACCTGACCAAGGACTATCCCACAGGGTTCTGGCGCAAGCGAATGCGCCGGTCGCTCGATCATCTTTCCTTGCGCGTGGAAGAGGGCGAAGTGTTCGGCTTTCTGGGGCCCAATGGGGCGGGCAAGACCACTACGCTCAAGCTCCTGATGCGGCTGATCTTTCCAACGGAAGGCACAGCGCGCATTCGCGGGCGTTCGATCGACGACGTCTCCATGCACGCGGAAATCGGTTACCTGCCCGAACAGCCTTACTTTTACGATCATCTGACAGCACGCGAACTTCTCGACTATTACGCCCGGTTTTCCGGCTTTGGCCGCGCGGAACGGAAGCGGCGTGTGACGCGCTACCTGGAGCTTGTGGGGATCGCCGCGGCGGCGGACGTCCAGCTTCGCAAATTTTCCAAAGGGATGCTCCAGCGCGTGGGAATTGCGCAGGCTATTCTCCACGAGCCAAAAGTAATTTTCCTCGACGAGCCCATGTCAGGTCTCGATCCGATCGGGCGGCGCGAAGTTCGCGACGTCATTCTCGACTTGAAGCGCCAAGGGCGTACGGTTTTCTTCTCGACGCACATTCTGTCCGACGCCGAAATGCTTTGCGACCGCGTAGCGGTGCTGGTGGGCGGAAAGCTGCAGGGAACGGGAGCGCCGGGAGAGATCGTAGCGATCGACGTTCAGGCGATGGAGGTGTTCTTCGAGATGCCCGACGGGAGCAGCGTTCCCGGCGCGCTCGCGCAGCAGGCCACACAAACCGGCGCGCGCTATCGGATCGAAGTGGGAGAGGCGGGCCTGTACGCATCGCTGGACCGGTTGCGGGACGCGGGCGCGAGAATTCTCTCGGTAACGCCCGTTCGCCCCACGCTCGAGGAGTATTTCCTGCAGCTGGTGGGGCGCGAAGGGGCCGCTCCGCATGCGGTTGAAGTGGTGACGCGATGAGCGTGATGCCCGGCGTGGTGGCGATCAACACGTTTCGCGAAGCCGTGCGCGACCGCGTCCTCTACAACCTGGTTTTCTTCGGGCTGATGATGATGGGCGCGGCGATTCTGGTCGGACAGGTGTCGATTGGCATCAACAGGCTCGTAATCATCAATCTTGGACTCTCGGCGATTTCCGTGATCGGGCTGGTCATGGCGGTGTTTATCGGCGTCGGGCTGATCTACAGAGAGATGGAGAAGCGAACGCTCTACAGCTTATTGGCCCGGCCGGTGCGGCGATGGGAATTTCTTGCCGGCAAGTACGCGGGGCTGCTGCTCACGCTTCTGGTAAATACGTCGTTCATGACGATCGGACTGGCGGTGGCGCTCTACTATGTGGGGCGTCCGTTCGTTCGCGCGGACCTGACCGCGCTCGTCGCGATTTATTTCATTCTTTTGGAACTCGCCCTGGTTACGGCTATCGCTCTCTTCTTTTCCTGCTTTTCGAGCCCGATGCTTTCCACCCTCTTCACACTGGCCGTCTACGTGACCGGCATTTTCGCCGGCGATATTCGCGACTTCGGGGCCTTGACGAAAAGCCCGGCCGTGCAAGCGTTCACGCGAGTGCTGTATTACCTGGTTCCCAATTTTCATAATTTCAATGCGATTGCCGCGGCCGGCCATGGCGAGCGAGTGCCGCTTGCACTGATCTGGCAGAACACGCTGTACGCGATCGTCTACGCGAGCGTTGTGCTGGTGGCGGCCTCTGCCGTCTTTGGGCGGCGAAACCTGAAGTGAACCCCACCACTTCATCCCGCTCTCTCTGGAAGGCCCCGGTGGCGATCCCGCTGCTGCTCGCGGCCGCGGCGTTTCTGCAGTCGCGCATCGACGCGCAGACACGCTCGGAGGCGGTCCAGAAGGAAGAGTTGCTCGTACGTTCCGGGACGCTGCTGAAGAAGCTGAGCCTCGGATACGATCCGCTGCTGGCGGACATCTATTGGACGCGGGTGGTGCAGTATTACGGATCGCGAATTGGCGAACGCGATGCCCATTTCGATTTGCTCGCGCCGCTGCTCAATATCACCACGACTCTGGATCCTCATCTCGTCGTGGCCTACCGGTTCGGCGCGATATTTCTGTCCGAGCCGAAGCCGGCCGGGGCTGGGCGCACCGATCTTGCCGTGGATCTGGTGAAACGCGGCATCGCCGCGAATCCAGGCGAGTGGCGCCTGAATTACGACCTTGGGGTCCTTTATTACTGGCGGCTAAAGGATTATCACGATGCTGCGGCGGCGTTCCTTGCGGCCTCAAATCAACCCAACGCGCCTTACGTGATGCTCAAGCTCGCGGCTGCCGGAATCGCTCAAAAGGGTGGTTCGATCGAAACCTCGCGCATGATCTTTGCCGAGCTGTACGAGTCCACAAACGATCCGAAAGTGCGGAAGACAGCGCTCAAGGAATTGCGGGCACTCAAAGCGCAGGAAGATGAAATTCAGTTAGATAAAGTCATCCAGCAATACGAAAAACTCTTCGGGCGAAAGGCCACGTCGATGCTGGACCTGGTGAATGCGCGGCTGCTGCCCGGTGTTCCCCTCGATCCTGCCGGCATTCCTTACGTCATCGGCCCCGATGGAAAATGCCGCCTCAACCCCAAGAGCCCGATCGGAGCGCCCGAGCGATAGAGCCGGGGCCGCCTTTGACAGTCCAGCACATTTGACTGCGGTTGATTTGCGAATCGAGTTTTCTGCGGAAAAAGCGCAGGCGTGAAGCTATTCGTAACGCAGGGCTTCGACGGGATCGAGCTTGGCAGCTTTTGTCGCGGGCCACACCCCGAAAATCAAACCGATACTGACCGAAACCGAGAATCCGACGATCACCGCCCAAATCGGAACAACTGCTTTCATCCCGGTAACAACCGGAATCAGCAGAACGATCGAGCTGCCCAGCAGGATCCCTATGATCCCGCCGCTGCCGGTCAGCGTCATGGCCTCAAACAAAAACTGCCAGGTGATATCGCTACGGCGCGCGCCGATCGCTTTCCGAACGCCGATCTCGCGGGTGCGCTCCGTTACGGACACGAGCATAATGTTCATAACGCCCATCCCGCCGATCAACAGTCCGATTGAACTGAGCACGACGATCACCAGGGCAACGCCGCCGATGATGTCGTTGAACTGCTGAGCAGCCTCCACCTGCGTTTGAATCGAGAAGTCGTCCGGCTTGTCGTAGGGAACCCTGCGCTGGCGGCGGAGGATCCCGCGGGCTTCATCGACCGCCCGGTCCAAGCGCCCTGGGAAGGCGAGAATGCGAATGGCAATCTCGTGCTGGCCGGAATAAAGCTTCATGAACGTGTAATAGGGAATGACGACGCGGCGGTCGTCGTTGTTGGTCTCAAATCCCTCCACGGGCCGATCGAAAACGCCAATTACCTTGTAGGTTGAGCCATCCACGATCACCTCTTTGCCCAGGGCATCCTGCACCGTGGGAAAGAGAGCCGTCGCAGCGTCCTGCCCAAGAACGATTACATTCTCGCGGTGCCTGTTCTCCGCATCCGTGAAAAAGCGGCCCGCCTTCAAACTCGCGTTGGAATAGACCTGGAGGTAGGCGGGAAAAGTGCCACGAAATTCGCCGCCCAACACCTGGTTTTTTCCATAGCGGATGTCATGCTCCTGGGTCCATTGAAAGACGGAGACGGCAGTCTGCTCGACATCGGGGCAGAGCTCCTGAATGGCCTCGCCTTCTTCGAGCGTGAGCGGTTTGCGCAGGCGTTCCTCTTTGGGACGCCGGCCTATGTGCGGCCCCTGGCTGAAACGGTCGATCCACGCCGTCTCCACGCCTTCGGCCTCGATCATTTTCTGGACGGTTCCGCGAAAGCCCTGAATCAGCCCAACCACCAGGATGATCAGGGCGACTCCGATCATGACGCCGAGAATGGCGAGGAAGCTGCGGAGCTTGTGCGCGCGCAGCGTGTCGAGGGCCAGCCTCAGGTTTTCGCGATAATCCTGGCGTAGGGGCATGAATCAGTTCTCCACACGCAGGGCTTCAATGGGATTAAGCCTGGACGCGCGCACCGCCGGATAAATCCCGAAGAACAATCCCACGGCGGTAGAAAGCGCGAGCGCAATCGCGATGGCGAAGAACGGCGTCGAAATCGGGACGGGCGTTACGGCCCGAACCAGATAGGCAATGCCGAGCGCGAGTACGACCCCGAGCGCTCCACCCGTCGCGGAGAGCAACGAAGACTCCACAAGAAACTGCATCACAATGTGGCGGCGGCGCGCCCCCAAAGCCTTCCGTACGCCTATCTCGCGCGTGCGTTCCGTCACGCTTGCGAGCATGATATTCATGATCACGATCCCGCCCACCACCAGAAAGATCGAAGTGATCCACACCGCGATCGCGAAAATATTGCCGGTGAGACTTTGCCAAAGGCTCATCAGCGAACTCGGTTCAATGATCCCGAAATCATCGGCATCCTGGTAGCGCAGGTGATGCCGCGTGCGCAGGATCACTCGAGCCTCGTCCTCCGCAGCCGGCATCCATTCCAGGTTGCGAGCCTGGATGAAGATCATGATCGTGTCGTCGGGCTTCAGCCATTCCGTCCGGTAGGTTCCCAAGGAGATCAGGATGAAATTGTCGCGCGATTGACCGAGCACGGTGCCCAGCTCCTTCGCCACACCGACAATTTCGTACTCGCTCGCCCCAGGCCGGATTGTCTTGCCAATGGGATTGATACCGGGAAAGAATTTTTTGGCTACATCTGCTCCGATTACGCAAACCGGCGAGCGGTGGATCTCATCCGCCTCGGTTAGTAATCGGCCGCTGGCGACGTCGATGGCTTCCAGAGGAGCGAAAAAAGGCGACGCCCCAACGATGTTGACGTCCTCCATCAACTGGTTCCCGTACCGGACATCGGCAACGGTCTGCTGTTCGCCGACCACCGCCGAAGCCAGCTTCATGTCGCTTCTCAGCGCTTCGAGATCGTCCGGGGTCAGCCGCGGCCGTTTCTGGGCCTTGTACCAGTCCGCCTCGTTCGTGATGATGCCGAAGCGGTCCACGATGAAGGCGTTCGCACCCAGATTGGCGATCTTGGTGGCAACGTACAAATTGAGCCCATTCAGGACGGAGATCACGGCTACCAGAGTCGTGACCGCCAGAATCACCCCCAACAGTGTCAGGAAGGTGCGCAGCTTGTGCGAGCGCAGAGTATCCAGCGCGAGGCGAAGCGTCTCTTTCAGCGCAACGCTGGTCTCCCGGGCTTCCTTCAGGAAACTGGATGTCTTTTCCATCTTTGTATTTATAGACGGATAGGCACCTTAAAAAGTGTCACCTTGCCGCCAAAATTACAAGCGATCGGCGCCAGTCGCATTGTTCGAGGATCAAGGGTCACCGCACCCTCGTTGCCGTCGAACGGCAAAGCCCGGAAGGCAAAAGGCTTAGCTGCTGTTGACCTATACGATAGACCGGCAGCAACCCCGGCCGATTCCAGATACAATTGTGCTTGCAACCGCCTCCCGGCCGCAAGAATCTGACTAACGAGGCCGTTATGCAGCGCCAGTTTGCCATTCCGGTTTTCACCGGGATACTGAGCTTTTGTGCGCTCGGCATCCCCTTCGCGCAGGTTTCTCTTCTGGCAGATCCTGTCAGGACCACCGGACAGGCCTCGCCTCAGCACGGGGCTCCTTCCGAGGCAGAGCTGAAGGCGCGAACCGAGGAGTTGATCGCCAATCAGCATCGCAACGATCGGGCCATCACGCAATACGAGTACGTCGAGAGGCAGTTTGATCGGTCGAGCGGTTCCAATCCGCGCACCATTGAGGAACGAACATTCCGCGTGGTCCCGACCGGCACAGGCACTCTGAAAATTCTGCTACGAAACGATGGAAAGGACACTGCACCCGCCGACTACCAGCGTCAATTGCGGGACTGGCAACGGGTGCTGGAGCTGGCGCTTCGCCCGGACGATCCGAGAGAGCAAACGGCCAACGCCAAGTTTGAGAAGAAACGCCGCGACCGCGCGGAGCTTGTCGATGCCACCCGTGAAGCTTTCTCCTACGAGTGGGTGGGCCGCGAAACCATGGCCGGCCGGGATTGCGACATTTTCGAACTGAAACCGAATCCGAAGTTTCACCCGCACTCGATGCTGCAGGAGGCGCTCCTTCACTTCACGGCAAAGGTCTGGATCGATCATGATGCGAACCAGATCGTCCGCGCTCGGGCCCGCTGCATCCGCGATATTTCGGTGGGAGGAGGCATTCTCGGAAAGCTGTACCGGGGAGGCGTCTTCGATTTCGAGCAGGCCCCCGTTGCTCCCGGCGTGTGGCTTCCGACGCGCTATCAGTACGACTTCAGCGGCCGGAAATTCCTGTTCACGTTCGAGGTGCACCAGGTGATCGAATCGTGTCAGTACCGGCGCGTGGGGCCTCCGGAGCAGGCTCTGGCCGCGGTGAAAAACGAGATCGCGGCGGGAAAAGGCGCTTACGGCGATCCCTGATCGCGCGGAATAGAACGCACCGGCCGCGCGGCAAACAGGCGGGCAAGTTCCTTCGCGCCCTGGCTGGCGAGGCAAGCCGACGTGTGCTGTGAGAGATAGCGCGGCGATTCAGCCTTCCAACCTTTGATCCGAGTTTTCTCGAAGAGGATGCGGGCGGTTCTGAGACCCGCCCCTACGAAACCGTTCGGTCCCGCTTGAAAACTAACGGAGGAGCCAGAGCGGAAGAGCAGCCTGGGCGCATTGCTCGATCATGCGCTGGTCACTCGCCGCAAATGCGTTGGCGCGCTCGCTCTCGACGTCCACGGTGCCGATCACGCGCTCGCCGGAAGGGTCGAGCACCGGAACGATGATCTCGGAGAGCGTGTCGCCGAGAGTCGCGAGATAACGCGGGTCGTTTCGCACGTCAGCGACATTCACCGCTTTCTTGTCCTTTATCGCTGCGCCGGTCAAGCCTGTGCCGGCCGGAAATGCAGGAAATTCGGGAGCGCCGGGACCGCTCCAGCCGATGATGGAAACGTTCTCCTCATCCACGTCGTAGACGCCAACCCAGCGGTACTCGCCGAGTTTGCGAATCATTTCGGCCAGACGCTCCGCCCGTACCGCACGGTCGTCGCTGCCCGCGGCTGTCATGCGGATCTGGCCGAGCACGTTGTTCATTACGATCGGCATGCGTTTCCTGTTCTCGCTTCATCCTTCGCGAAACGGACCGGCTAAGAGAGGTCCCTCGGCGGACCAAAGGCGTCCGCCTCGGAATGACGATGCTCGCCGCATCGTCACTTGAGCCCCGCCAACTTGCCAATACCGCGCATCTTCATTTTGGCCATGGAGCCGTACTGCTTCATCATGCGGCGCATGTCGGCGTACTGCTTCAGGACTTCGTTGACCTGCTGCACGCTGGTGCCGCTGCCGCGAGCGATGCGCTTGCGGCGCTTGCCATCGATCAAGTGGTGATTGGCGCGCTCGGCCGCAGTCATGGAATTGATGATGGCTTCGATGGATTTCAGACGGCCTTCGTCGACGGAGGCATCCTTCGGCAATTTCGCGAAGGGGCCGACTTTCGGCAGCATGCCCATCAACTGCTCGAGGGAGCCCATCTTGCGAATCTGCTGGAGCTGGTCGCGAAAATCCTCGAGCGAGAAGTCGGCTTCGCGAAGTTTGCGCTCGAGCTCGCGAGCCTTCTTCTCGTCGATGGTTTTCTCGGCGCGCTCGATCAGGCCGAGCACGTCGCCCATGCCGAGGATGCGGCCGACGATGCGGTCGGGATAGAACGGTTCGAGGGCGTCGTATTTTTCACCGACGCCGACGAATTTCACGGGCGCGCCGGTGACTTTGCGGATCGAGAGGGCGGCGCCGCCGCGTGCGTCGCCATCCATTTTCGTGAGAATCACGCCAGTAATGCCAAGGCGCTTGTGGAATTCGCCCGCCGAATTCACCGCGTCCTGGCCGATCATCGCATCGGCGACGAAGAGCAGCTCGGAAGGATTGAGCTCGCGCTTGAGCACCGAGAGTTCGTTCATCAATTCGTCGTCGATGTGCAGGCGGCCGGCCGTGTCGACCAGGATCACATCGCAGGCAGCGAGTTTCGCTTCGCGCGTCGCGCCGCGAACGATTTCCAGAGGCTTGTCGGTGCCCGCACCGGGCCAAAGCGGAGTGCCCGTGGCTTTCGCCACTTGCGCGAGCTGCTCGCGGGCGGCGGGGCGGTAGACGTCGGTTGAAACGACGATGGGACGGTGGCCGTGCTCGGCGAGCCATTTGCCCAGCTTTCCCGTGGAAGTGGTTTTCCCGGAGCCTTGCAGGCCCACGATCAGCCAGACCGTCGGCGGCTTCGAGCCAAATTGCGGCTTGGCTTCACGCCCAAGGAGGTCAGCCAGCTCGTCGCGAACGATTTTCACAACTTGCTGGTCGGGCGACAGTTGCAGGAGGACTTCCGAGCCGAGCGCTTTTTCGCGGATGTGCGCGACGAATTCGTCAACCACGCCCAGATTGACGTCGGCGTCGAGCAGCGATTCGCGGATTTCGTTGAGGGCAAGGTTCAGGTGCTCTTCGCTGAGCTTCCCTTGCCCGCGGAGGTTCTTGAAGGTGCGCTGTAGTTTGTCGGTTAAAGTTTCAAACATCCGCTGACTCGCGTTCAAGCAGGAGCGGAAAAGCGTCGACGAGGTTACCCGCGACCTTGTGTGAACGCCCTCGCTCCATTCTATCAATTTTATCGGGCGAAACATCACCGCAGAGGGCGCAGAGAAGAGCGGGCGGACGCGGCGTTGTGCTGTGGCGCTTCGAAGGAGACAAGATCGCGGCCAGGCGTTGTCGCCGCAGAGAAAGGGCGCAACAGGCAATGCCCTACAGGGAGCGTTCAGAGACAGACGGTTGCGAAAGCGCAGCGGCCCAGGAGACGGGGGTGATGGGGCCGACGACGAAGAGCCAGGAAAGCGAGCCAATGAGAGTGAGCGCGCCCAGAACGGCGACGGCCCAGAAGAAGTGGCCGGTGAGACCGACCAGAAAGCCGGTTAGCGCGGGGGCGACGATGCCGGCGAAGTTGCCCACGAAATTCTGGGCGCCCATCCATTGGCCTGCGGCGTCTGGTCCGGCAAGAGTCTGGGTGCCGGCGAAGAGAAGCGGGTTGGCAATGCCGTAGAAGCTGGCCGCGGCGAGCAAAAGCACGACCGAAAGCACGGGTGGGACGACAACGCCGAGCGTCAGCGAGATTCCTGCGCCTGCAAGACCGATGACGAATAGGAATTTGCGGATGCGCGAGGCGGAGGGGCCGGGGGCGATCCAGTAGTCGGAAAGCCAGCCGGAGACCAAAGAGGAAATCGCGGAGAGCAGAAACGCCAGCCCGCCGATTTTAGCCATGCTCTGCATGGAAAAGTGGCGCTCGCGGACAAGGTAGTAGGGCAGCCACGTCAGCAGGAAATAGACGAGATAATTGCAGCAAAAATGCGAAACGCACGCGCCGCCGAAAGAACGCTGCTGCACGATGGCGCCCATCGGGGGAGGCTTGCGCGCGGCGGCGCGGTTGACGATCGCAGACGGAGGCTTCGCAACGGCTGTTTCGGCGCGCGCAAACCGGAGGGATCCGGTGCGGCCGGAGGTTGAGGCAGCGCGGAGCGGGCGCGTGTAGACCAGCCATGGCACCAGCCACGCGAGAGTGATGAGGCCCAGAACGATGAAGAAAGGGCGCCATCCGTACCGGGCCATCAGGATTCCTCCGGCGAGCGTCGCGACGGCGGGACCGGAGAATTGACCGGCGGCGATGGCGCCGTTGCCGAGGCCGCGGTGGCGTATGGAAAAATCGCGCGCGAGAATCTTCGCGTAGGAGGGATAAGCAACCGCTTCGCCCATTCCAAGGACGAGCCGCACAATGAGCAGCGCGGCAAAGCCATGCAACAAGCCCGTTGCCGTCGTGGCGCAGGACCAGATGAAAAATCCGAGGGCCAGAACCCAGGTGACGTCGACGCGGTCGATGAGCCAGCCCGAAGGAATTTGGAAGGCGGTGTAGGTCCAGAAAAAAGAAGAAAGCAGGATGCCGAGTTCGGCAGGTGAGAGGTGAAGCTCGTCCTTCAGGAGCGGCGCGGCGATGGAGAGATTGCCGCGGTCGATGTAGTTGATGAAGATGGAAAGCGTAAGGAGAACGAGGACGCGCCGGAGCGGACGCGAAAGCTTTTCGGAATCGGGAGCGGTCGGCACGGCGGAGGCCGCGGCTATTGCGCGGCGGCGGGATGGTAGCACGAAGCCGGACCTCGGAAGTTAGAAGTTCGAGAGTAAGAGTCAGGAGACAGAAACCACGGAAGACCGATACTCAAGAAAGGAGCGGATTACGGGCACGAAGCGGTTAGACCGCAAATTTGCTCACGCCGACGCTTCGAAGACATATCATGGTGCCATGCGAGCCAGGCTGGAAGTAGGCGAGCTGACGATCGAGTTGCCGACGGCGAAGGGATGGGTGCGGCCGGTCGATGGCGTGACGTTCCGGCTGGGGCGAGGCGAATCGCTGGGCATCGTGGGCGAGTCGGGGTCAGGCAAGACGATGCTGGCGCTGGCGTTGATGGGATTGACTCCTCCTGGAGCGCGCGTGAAGGGCCAAGCCGTGCTGCATCTGGCTTCCCGGGCGGAAAACGCGGAACGCAGCGGTGCGGCGGCGGCGGCGAATCGAACGGTCGATCTCGTGAAAGTATCCGGCGAGGAGATGCGTGCGATACGGGGAGCGCAAATCGGCATGATTTTTCAGGAGCCGATGACGGCGCTCGATCCAGTGCTGCGCGTCAGAGACCAGATCGAAGAAACAATTCGAGTGCACGAACGAGGGCTTTCGCGAGCGGAAGTTCGGCGGCGCGCGATTGAGGCGCTCGAACAAGCTGCGGTTCCGGAACCCGAACGTCGCGCGCGCCAATATCCGCACGAGCTTTCGGGCGGGTTGCGGCAGCGGGCGCTGATCGCCATGGCACTCGCGGCGGGACCGAGTGTGCTGATCGCGGACGAGCCCACGACGGCGCTGGACGTGACCGTGCAGAAGCAAATCCTGGAGCTGCTGGCCGAGTTACGGCGCGGCCTGAATCTGTCGCTGATTTTCATCACGCACGATTTGGGCGTTGTGGCGCAGATCGCCGAGCGCGTCCTGGTGATGTACGCGGGGCGAATCGTCGAGGACGGACCGGCTCAGGAAGTGCTGCGCAATCCCCGGCACCCCTACACGGAAGGGCTGCTCCGTGCGGCACCGCGCTTGCAGCGGGGCCACATCAAGCCGATTCCGGGAACGGTGCCGGAGCTCGACGCGTTGCCACCCGGATGCTCGTTCGCGCCGCGATGCGAGCGGCACATTTCCGATTGCGATGCCGCCGTGCCGGAGCTGCGGCAGATTGACGATGAGCGGCGAGCGCGGTGTATTCTCGCTCGGTAATCGATAAAGGCGAGAGGCGATCTTGAAATGGCGAGCAAAGACCAAGAACAGGCGGAGCTGGTTCGCGACAGGTTCACGCGCACGGCGGAGGTGTTCGGCGATTTCGCCGTGAAGGAGCGCGTGCGTGAAGCGGAACTGCTCGTGAAGCTCACGAGAGCCGGCACGTCGGACCGCGCGATCGACCTCGCGTGCGGGCCGGGGACGCTCGCGCTGCGATTTGCCCGACATGTTCGTTGGGTGGCGGGTCTCGACTTCACACCCGCGATTCTGGGCCGCGCGCGCAACTTGGCGAAAGCGGAGGGTATTCCAAACCTTTTTTTTGTACTGGGAGACGCACGGCGGCTGCCGTTCGCGGATGGCTCGCTCGATGTGGCTGTGACGAGCTACAGCCTGCACCACATTCCCGAGCCGCAACGGGTGGTGGCCGAGATGGCGCGCGCTCTGGCGCGCGGAGGCCGAGCGGGCGTGCTCGACATGATCGTGCCGGAAGAGCCGCGCGCCGCCGAGCTGCGCAACCGGATCGAAATCGCGCGAGATCCTTCACACACGCGCGCCATGCCGACAAGCGAATTGGAGAAAATGTTTGCCGCGGCGGGTCTGCGCGTGATCGCTTCGCAAGAGGATTCCAAGGCGAGGTCGTTCGATCACTGGCTGAGCGTCGCGGGATGGAAGCGCGGCGACGCGGCCTATGACGAAACCAGAGGGTTGCTGGAAAGATCGATGCGCGAAGGCAAGGACTCCGGCTTCCATCCAAAGCTCCTGGCCGCCCAATCGTCCGGCGGGATCGGGGATATCGAGCTGAAACAGACGTCCGCCTTCGTCGTGGGCGAAAAAATCTAGCGAGCCGGAAAATCAGTATCCACTGTTTCACACTGCGGAGAAAAACCGATGACCAGGCCGCGAGCGCGCAAAATTCCAATTGGAGTATTCGACCCGGTTTACGCCGATTTGTCGCTCGACGAGATGCTGGAGAAGGTCAGCGCGCTGGGCCTGGAAACGATGGAGATCGCAACCGGCGGCTATCCTGGAAATCCACACTGTCCGGTGGAGACGCTGCTCGCCGATGCGGCCAAGCTGAAAGCGTGGAAGAAGAAATTCGACGACTCCGGGCTGCGCGTGGCGACGTTCAGTTGCCACGGGAACCCCCATCCCAATCCCGCAATCGCCAATCGCGATGCGGAGACGTTCCGGCGGACCGTGTTGCTGGCCGAAAGAGCCGGGGTCGAAGTGATCGTGGGGTTCGCGGGCTGTCCCGGCGCAAGCGCGGCTGACAAGAATCCGAGCTGGATCATTTACCGTTGGCCTCCGGAGTACGCCGCGGCGCTCGACTGGCAATGGAAAGAACGCGTGATTCCCTACTGGAAGAAAGCTGCGGCGTTCGCGCGACAGCACGGAATCCGCAAGATCGCTCTCGAAATGCATCCGAACTTTGTCGTATACAACCTGAGGACACTGCTCAAGCTACGCGCAGCGGTGGGCGAAGAGATCGGCGCGAACAGCGATCCAAGCCATCTCTTCTGGCAGCAATGTGATCCCGTGCAGGTGGTCCATCTGCTGGCAAAGGAAGGGGCGCTGTTTCACGCGCATATGAAAGACACCGTGCTCGAGAAGCGAAATGTGGATCGCCACGGCGTGCTGAATTTCGGATTCGTAAAGAACGAAATTGCAGGCGCGTCGGATTATTTTCGCGCGGTCGGATACGGCCACGGCGCGGAGACCTGGAAAGCGATCCTGCGCGCGCACATGGAAGCGGGCTACCAGGGAATTGTGAGCATCGAGAATGAGGATGCACAACTGGAAGGCCCGGTGGGTGTCGAGCGGGCCGCATTCGTCCTGAAGAACATTCGCGACGAACTGCTGGCCGAGGCCGGATGACGCGCGACAAGTCTTTCGCGGAATCGCGCGCCGACCGCGGCGTCGATTCTAGGCTGCGCGGGACGAGGGAGCGGGCAGCCGCTGCCCGCAGTGCGGGCAATTCGCCCACGTGGCGTCGGCCCCTTTGCCGCAGTTGGGGCAAGTCGGCTGGACGGAAGTTCCGCAACGCGGGCAAAACGTAAACCCCGCCTTCACAGGGTTTCCACAACCGGGACACGGCTTCGGCAAAGGATCGCGAAGAATGAAGTACAAGATGATGCCAATCGCGTCGGGGATGAAGATGGCGAGCAGCGTCCACATCACGTAGCGCATCTGACGGCGCTTCGCGTCGCCGGAGACGTAGCCGATCAGCGCGACAAACGCAGGAATGAACAAGAAAATCCCATAGACAAAGAGGGCCTGTAGCACCCGCGGCCAATGGCCCATTTGCGGATCATGGGGAAGCACGTAGAAAAACATTGGCGTCGTGATTCCGATGTACATCAGCAAGCCCACAATCCAGGCGGCGGTCGGAATGACGCGCAGTTCTTTTGTGAAGCGACTCATGCCATCCTCCTCTCGCGGCGCTGCCAAACGGCCAGCATCACTGCCGCGGTTCCTCCTGCAAGCCAGGCCAGCGCGGTGAGCCCGGCAAAGTTGATCCAGGTGTGATTGAACTGCGGATCCAGCAGGCTCAGAAGACGGCTGACGAGGTGGAACAGCGGCCAACTGACGATCGTCAGGAGCCACGCAAAGCCCACGACGAAGATCATCACGCGACGATTCCAATCGTGTTCAGCCCGCTCGGCGATCTTCTGCTCCGCGCGCGCAATCGTGATTTGCAACAGCCTGGGCGAAGGCTGAGGCGTCGGCAGGCGACGCAGATCGCCGGTGATGGATCGCCACGCGTTCATCTCGTTCGAGCAGGTGTCGCATGAACGAAGATGTGCAGCGACCTGCTCCTCCTCGGCACGCGTCAATGCGCCCGCCGCAGCCAGAGCCAGCAACTCCCGGATTTTGTCGTGCTCGCTCATTGCCAATCCGCTCCCGGATGGCGCGCTTCGAGTGAAACGCGCATTTGCTGGAGGGATCGTCGCAGCCGCGTCTTCACAGTGGAAAGCGGAGTGCGTGTGACCTGCGCGATCTCCTCGATCTTCATCTCTTCCTCGAATCGCAGCGCAAGAACTTCGCGATAGATCAGCGGCAGCGACTCCACGGCTTCGCCGATGTGTCTCCGACGCTCGGCCTCCAGGACGCGGTCGAACGGCGCGGGCTCGCCGGAGGGAAGCCTGTCCGCAGCCGTGTCGCCTCGTGCGTCGTCCGCAAGCGGCTCGTCGAGACTCTGCGGATGAATGCGACGGAGATGATCGATCGCAAGGTTCCGCGCGAGTGTGAAGAGCCACGCGTCGAAATTGCGGCTGGTGTCGAAGGCGCGAATCTTCTCGACGACCTTCAGCCAGGTCTGCTGGAAGAGGTCCTCCGCTTCCGCGGGCTGCCGGACGATTCGCAGGAGATATCGGTACAGGCGGTTCTGATAACGGGCGATGAGTCCCGAGAGAGCGTTCAGGTCTCCTCGGCGAAGCCCGGCCACATCCGTGTCGACGGCCACGAGCCCCTCCCACGACATTGCGGCGGCGCCTATCATACTCGTTATACGGATGAGGACCGGAAAAGGACGCATGGGGATCTTTGCATCGGGAAACGATGTGAAGCAAATGATGAAACGAGGACGAGTCTGATTATCAGTAAGTTCTTAGGTGGCAGCGCCTTCGCTGCGAGCGACAAGCTTCTGAAATTCAGGATCGCCGTGCAAGGTGTCCAAGTCGGTGTCCTGAGCCGCCCAAGCCCGGTTCCCATATCCCGCCGCGAAAGCCTTTTTGATGGTTTCCAGCGCGGCCGCCTTCTCTCCCAGGACGCCGTAACAGCAGGCAGCGTTGTAAAGGGTGTTCGCGTCGCCGGGCCGAAGCGCCACGGCTGTTTGCAGATGCCGCATGGCCTCCTCCGCGTTCTCTTTGGCCGCGGCAAGCGTTGTCGCCAGCAGGATACGGGCGCGAACGTCCTCCGGCACCAGCTCGAGTTGCTGCCGCAGCACCTTGGTGAGGAGTTCGCGCAGATGCTCCGCATCTTTCTTCCGCCCGAGGCGCTCCGTCGCCTGCTGATAGGGAATGTATGTGTTGTAATCGTCGCCGTTGCATTCGATGGCGCGCTCGGTGAGCGCCGCGGCCTGCTCGTAACGGCCCGACGCGAAGTAGGCCCGGCCGAGAATGTTCCAGGCGCCGTCGCAGTCTTGCTTGCGTTCGATCGCCCGCTGCGCGAGAAGTTCCGCTTCGTCGTATTTCTTCTGCGCGTAGCAGATGCGGGCGCGTGCCACCAGCACTTCGGGCAAATCGGGCGCCAGCGCTGTGGCCCTGTCGCAGGCGGCCAGTCCGCGATCAATCCATTTCTGGTTCTGTTCGCGAATCTCATAGATGAGCCCGCACAGGTGGGCTATACCTGCATGCGCCAGCGCAAAATTAGGATCGAGCTGGATGGCTTGCTCGAACATCTGCAGCGCATAGTCGCTATTTTCGCGGCGTGTATAGCTTCGACCGCGGAGGTAAAAATCGTAGGCTTGCGGATTCTCGGTGGGCTTGCGCGCGATGGTTTTTTCTTCCTGTGGTGTCAGGGTGATGCGCAGTGCCTGGGCGATGCTGCGCGCGATTTCTTCCTGGATGGCGAACACATCTTCGAGCTGGCGGTCGTAGCGTTCCGCCCAGACCGAGTGCCGCGTGGATGCTTCCACCAGTTGTGCGGTGATCCGCACGCGGTTGCCGGCGCGTCGGATGGAACCTTCGAGCACGTAGGCAGCTCCAAGCTTCTGGCTCACCTGTTGCGCCGTTACCGGCTTGTCGCGGAAGGCCAGCATTTCCGAGCGGGGGAAAATCTCGAGTTGCTCGATTTTCGAGAGCTCGGTGACAATGTCTTCGGTGATGCCGTCGCGGAAGTATTCGTCCTCTTTTGCGCCGCTCTGATTCTCGAAGTACAGCACGGCGACCGATTTTTGCAGGGCGGGAGCGGCATGCGACTGCGAGCTGGAATCGCGAGCGCTTCTTTCCGCGACGGGTCGGCGGCTGGATTCAATGTCTCGCCGCAGCCGCTTCAAGTCCGCGCGGAGCTCCGCGGCCGTCTGGCAGCGCAGGTCGGGATCTTTCTCGAGCGTCTTGCTGAGGATGTTCTCGAAGGCCAGGGGAAGCTGCGGATTCAGTTCCTTCGCGGACGCGGGTGTGGAATGCAGAATGCCGTCGAAGATCACGGCCGTGGTGGTACCCGAGAAGGGAACCGAGCCGGTGGCCATCTCGTACAGCACGACGCCGAGAGAAAACAGGTCCGAGCGCGTGTCCAGTTCCTTGCCAAGCGACTGTTCGGGAGACATGTAAGCCACCGTCCCCATCGAGCTACCGGGACTGGTAAGATCCATTTCGTCGAGGGCCTGCATTTGCGCGTGCATGGAGGTGGCGCCCACGGTTTCAGGAGATTGCCGGAGCACGGGTGTAAGCTTCGCCAAACCGAAATCCAATATTTTGGCCGGCCCGCGTTCAACCAAAAAGATATTCGCGGGCTTGATGTCGCGGTGGACGATGCCCTTCGAGTGCGCGGCGTCGAGGCCGTCGGCGATCTGGATGCCGATCTCCAGGAGTTCCGACAAGTCGATGGGCTTCCCGGCGATGCGGTGCTTGAGAGTCTGGCCCTCGAGCAACTCCATGGCGATGTACGGCCGCCCTTCAAAATCCCCTATGTCGTAAATGGTGCAGATATTGGAGTGATTGAGGGCGGAGGCGGCGCGCGCTTCGCGGCGGAAACGGTCAATGGCCTGAGGGTCCTGCGAAATGCCATCGGGGAGGAATTTCAGGGCAACGCTGCGGCCGAGGCGCGTGTCCCGGGCTTTGTAGACTACGCCCATGCCCCCGCCTCCGAGCCGATCGAGGACCTGGTAGTAAGCGACGGCGCGGCCAATCAGGGGTTGAGTGTCCATAGCAGGCCGCTCATATTAGGCCCCAGCGACGAGCAAGTCAAACGCGGCCGCGGATTGAGATAGAGTGCCGCGAAACTGCCCTTTTTTCGACATATAACAGCGGGCTTGGCGGCGACCACAAGAGCGCGCGACTCGACCTATAGGCGTGTACGTCGTCGCGGACAGAAAGCCAAACCTGCAAAGCCGATTTCCCAACCTTGCATCGAATGCAGGCGACGGTTTTATCTCTTCTTTGGTATGCCCACCGCCGACCAGGGGAAGCGGCAACTGACTGGCCTCCACACCGAGCGGCAAGGCCGCTTCCCGCCGGGCGGCTGCAACCATGTGCTAGAATTGCGACATCGTGCTCAAGGTGCTGCAGGATTTACTGGAGCTTCAGAACGCCGACCTGCGATTGCACGAAGCTCGTAAGCGGCTCGCCGGGTTCCCAGGAAAACTCGCCGAGATCGACGCCAGCCTCGGAAGCGCGAAAGCAAGCCTCGAAAAAGCCAAAGCCGGACAGCTTGCCGCGATCAAGGACCGCAAGAAATACGATCTCGACGTGGAGCAATGGAAAGAGCGCGCCCGCAAGTATAGAGAACAAAGCTCGCAGGTAAAGACGAACGAGGCCTTCAAAGCCCTGCAACACGAAATCGAGGGAGCGGAAGCCGAAATTGCCAAAGCCGAAGATCGCTTGCTCGAGCAGATGGTGGCGAGCGAAGACTACGATCGCCAGGTGAAGGCCGCGGAAAAGGCTCTGAAGGAAGCGGAAGTCGTAGCGACGGGCCAGCGGACGAAAATCGAAGGGGAACGAGCGGCGACACAGAAGGAAGTGGCGGAACTCGAAGCGGAGCGCAACGGTCTGCTCCCGGCTATTCCGGAGAATTTGCTCGACAATTACGACCGTATCGCGCGGAAGCACAACGGGATGGCCATGGCCGAAGTGCGCGACGAAAAGTGCACCGCCTGCGGCATGCGCGTCAGGCCGCACGTGTTTCAGGAAATGCGGCGCGCGAACAGCGAAGAGCTGTTTCACTGCGAGACGTGCACGAGAATTCTCTACTACGTCGAGCCGGAATCAGGGGCTGCCGCAGCACCTGCCGGTTCGGCCCGGGCGAATTCGGCCGCGAATGAGGCCTAGAACATCGAAGCCGCGGGCCTCAGCTTCGAGCATTCGTACTCCATAGATAATTGCGACCGATGACGCCGCAACCACCAGACCACTCCCGTCTTTTTCCAGACACTCCGGCCGGCCCTCCCGGCGGAGTCCACATCGCAAACATCGACGGCGCATCGCGAGGAAACCCCGGGCCCGCCTCGTACGCCCTGGTCCTGAAAGACGCGTCCGGCAAGGTAGTCTTCCAGCTCGGCAAAAAGATCGGGCGTCAGACGAACAACGTGGCGGAATACTACGCCCTTCTGGCGGCGCTCGATTATGCCGTTGGACGCGGGATCAAGGCGCTGCGCATCCGCAGTGACTCCGAATTGCTGGTGCAACAAATGAGGGGCCGCTACAAAGTCAAGAGTGCGGACCTGAAGCCGCTGCATGAGCGCGCTTCGAAACTGGCGAGACAGCTGGAATATTTCGTCATCGAGCATGTGCCGCGCGAAATGAACCGGGAGGCGGACGCGCTGGCGAACCAGGCCCTCGATGGCGGCGCAACGCGATATGAAGGACGCCGCGAGTCGATCGCGACGCAAGACGCCGCCGCCCCAACCGCGACACACAAAAATGTGGAGAAGGGGTCCGAGACACAGTCGGAAGCCCAGAACGCCGAGCCGAAGCAGAAGGCGTCGGGCTCGAAGTCGCGCATGATTCGGGCGCGTTTCGTGAATGGCGCGCTTGTGCCGGGGGAACCTCTGGACCTGCCTGAGGGCAGCGTGGTAATCCTCACGATTCGCAAACCATAGCAAAACAAGCTAACAAGCTACTAAAGAGTGCTCTTCGCCGCACACAACCGATGAGCCCGTCACGGTTTCTCGGCGGGGAGTGCAGGTTCTTACTGTTTCAGGAAATACGAGCGGTAGAGGGTGTCGCGCTGCGCGGGAATGAAGCCGGCGTCGGAGATGATGCGGCGCAATTCAATTTCATTCGTGCGATTGCGAACGCCCGCCGCGTGAACGACGTTCTCCTCGATCAGAATGCTGCCCACGTCGTCAGCGCCGAATTGCAGGCCGACCTGGCAAATCTTGATCCCCGGCGTGAGCCAGCTCGATTGCACGTGGTCGATGTTATCGAGGTAGAGACGGCTGATGGCGAGCGTCTTCAGGTAATCGAAAGCCGTGGTTTGCGGGACTTTTTTGCCGAGCGGAGTGTTGTCCGGCGCGAAGATCCACGGAATGAAGGCCGTGAACCCTCCGCTGTCTTCCTGCATGCGGCGGATGCATTCGAGATGGTTCACGCGGTGGCGGAATTCCTCGCCGCAGCCGAACATCATCGTTGCCGTGGTGCGCATGCCGAGGGCGTGCGCCGCGCGATGAACTTCCACCCATTCGGCTGATGTGCATTTGAGGCGTGCGATGCGCGCGCGAATCTCGTCATCCAGAATTTCGGCGCCGCCGCCCGGAATCGAATCGAGGCCCGCGTCGCGCAACCGCGCGATCGTGTCGCGCAGCGAAAGCCCCGACACTTCCGCGATGCAGGTGACTTCCGGCGCAGAGAAACAGTGGAGGTGAATCTGCGGGAATTTCTGCTTGATCGAGCTGAGCATGTTCTCGTAGAACTCGATCCGCAAATCCGGGTGCAAGCCGCCCTGCATCAGCACGCCCGTCCCGCCAAGCTCCACCGTCTCCTGAATTTTCTGATAGATATCCTCGAGCGGCAGGATGTAGCCGTCCTTCGCGCCGAGCGGGCGGTAAAAGGCGCAGAAGGAGCAGTACTCGGTGCAGAAATTCGTGTAGTTGATGTTGCGGTCGATCTGGTACGTGGCGATCCGCGGGTCTGTCTTTTTGCGGCGGACTTCGTTCGCGGCCATGCCAATGCCGATCAGGTCATCGGAATTGAAGAGGTCGAGCGCTTCCTGCGGTGTCAGGCTCATCGCGTCAAGTTTAACTCAAAGCCGGGAATTTCGGCTAAATCAGGAGGACCGGGTCACTCGCACGTACGATTCCCTCGCGCAACACCGCGCCATACACGCCGGCGCAGCCGCCGTATTTGCGCGAGACATGCTCGAGGACTTGGGGCGAGGGCTCGGCGGTTTCCGGATCGAGCCCAATCATCACGCACCGCGCATCCTTCTTCACCACTTGCAGCGTCACTTCGGCTCCGACCAGCAGTTCTCGCCCGATGAGCTCGTCTTCGAAGGAGAGCTTCGGATCCTGCCATTCAACGTAAAAATTCTCCCGAAACCTTCGTCGGTCCAGGTCGATTCCGACCTCCTCCGATAAGGCGCGGATGGTGCTCAGACCGAGAATCGAAATTGGACGCGAATCCGTCATGCTGCGTTCGGAAAAGCGAAGGCGGAGCGGCCGGCCAAATCGCTCTTCGAGATGCTTCGTGAATTCGTCTCCCATGCGGAATTGCCGGCCCTCTGGCGTAGTCACTTCAACCGCATATTGCTCCATCCGGGGAATTCCCTCGGCAGGCCGTGGCGCTTCCATGAACCGTGGACGAAAAAGAATCATCTCGTGGCTCTTGCGGCCGGTCATCCACGGAAAATCCGACTTGTTATCCACGTCGATGAAGGCATAGACGCGGTCCCCCATAATTCCGGCGAACGTGACGCGCGCCTCGGCGAGATCTTCGCCCGACATGCTCTTTACGGGATAGCGCCGCAGGCCGGCCAGCGTGCCGATTTGCTGCACGAATTCAGGCTCCGCGCCGCGCGGTGGAACTTGCGGGAGATTTGGCGAATTCCAGTGGACGCCGATGCGGAATAAGGCCCGCGGAGGCGGCCTTCTCGAAAAAGAGTTGCAGGCCTTCGAGATATTCACCGCTCAAATCGAAATGGATGTTCTCGGTCAGATAGCGGGCAAGCGCGCGCGGCGGGAGATCGAGTTTCACCGCCGCCGCTTCGGCAATTTCGGGAATGCGTTGCAGTCCGTATTGCTTGGACGCTTGAAAATCGGCGATCGCTTCCGGGGTGAGCGCATCGGGCCTGGCCGCCCAGATCGCCAACACGCACGGCTTACCGGTCATCTCGCGCCATTGGTGGGCGATGTCGTAGACCCACACCGCTTCGAATCCGGGGACGGGCATATCGTCAGGATCGCCTTGGCAGCATTGCTCGCCGCTGGGCGCTTTGCCGGAAAGCGCGTCCATCTTCAACGAAATGCGTAGGGCGGGATCGCCAATCACGAGCGCGGCGTCGGCCTGTTTGAGCATCTCCGTGGGATCGGGAGAAAGATCCACGTATTCGGGACGAATCTTCCAGTAATCCTGGGCGAGCAGTCGCACCAGGGCTGCGGAACTTCGGGAACTCGTATCCAGGGCGACGCGCTTCGCCATTTCAATCGGCTTCTTGGCCACGACCAGGATGCTCCGCACTTCGCCCTTCGCAGCAATGGCGATTTCCGGAAGCGCGATGACGCCCTCAATGCGCTGGTATTCGATCGACGGGATGATTGCCACATCCACGTCTCCGCGTCGCAGGGCCTCGGCGCACTGAGAGGGAAAAGTGAAGGAAAGGTCGTACTTGCCCTCGAGCGGCCCCTCTGCAAACCCCCAAACAAGCGGGGCGGTATTCAGATACTCGACAATCGAGATGCGAAGTTTGCTCATGGGCAACAGGTCGAATATAGCACAGCCGTTCGGACCCTCCGTCGGCGCCCCGAAAAAAACGGCGGCGCACGATTTGAACTATAGCGCTGCGCGGAACTAGAATCCTCTCGCCATGCCTCGCGTGCAAGCCGTGCTGGAAACGTCCCTGTATGTCACCGACCTGCATCGAGCGATCGGTTTTTATGTGAACGTTCTGGGCCTTCGCCTGATTCCGGATGGCTACTTCGAAGGAGGACGAGGCGCCGCGCTGCAGGTGGGCAATGGCCCGAGCGTGCTGCTGCTTTTCCGACCGGAGATCACCCGCCGCGAAGGCCCGCTGCCAGCGCACGGGACGACCGGCGCGGGTCACGTGGCATTCCGCATCGGCCTGCACGATCTCCCCGCCTGGCGCGAACAGCTGCGTCAGCACGGCGTGGCAATCGAGCAGGAGGTCGCATTCGGAAACAGCCCGCCCTCGATCTATTTTCGCGATCCCGACGGAAACTCGCTCGAACTGGCCGTGGCGGACATCTGGGGTCTCGACGGCGGTTGAACTGCCGACATTCGCAGTATAACGCGAACAATACATCGGCCACCTACCGTTGCTCCCACCTGTCTTCTTGGATTATTACCTCACCGGCTCAGGGGGATACGATGTGCCCGGGCAGCCCTCCTACCGGGCGGGGATTAGTGTGCAGCATTCGTATCGATTCCGTATTTCTACTCATCTACAAGAGCGACCGTCGCGTGATATAAGCGTCCAGCTTCGCGGCAATTTCGGGATCAGGCTATGGAAACCGACCACTACTTGGGATGGCTGGCGCTTGCGTTGACCCCGGGTCTCGGCGCCCGAACGGCGGGGAAATTACTGGGCGAATTCGGCAGCCCGGATGCCATTTTCCACGCGTCGCTGACGGCGCTCGAAGCGCAGCGCCTACCCTCGGCCGTGGCTCAGGCGATTCATTCGCAGCGCCCTTTGAGCGATGCGGCCAGGGAACTGGCACAGGCACAGGCCGCCGGTTGCCGCCTGCTCACGTGGGACGAGCCTGAGTATCCCGCCCGCCTGCGGGAGATCTACGATCCCCCTACTCTCCTGTATGTTTATGGAAATACAGAACTTCTTTCCAGGCACCCGGTTGCGATCGTCGGGGCGCGACGTCCCAGCCCCTACGGGAATCAAATGGCTGAACGGCTGGGACGAGATCTCGCTGCCCGGGGATTGGTGGTTGTCAGCGGCTTGGCCCGCGGGATTGACGCTAGCGCGCATCGGGGTGCCCTGAGCGCGGTGGCCGGAGCGACCGTGGCCATCTTGGGCTGTGGAATCGACGTGGTTTATCCCAAGGAGAATAAGAAGATCTACGAGGAGATTCGGGAGCGTGGCGCACTCGTTAGCGAATTCCCCATGGGCACCTTTCCCGCGCCGCAGAACTTTCCTATTCGCAACCGCATCATTGCGGGAATGGCCCTGGGGGTGGTGGTGGTCGAGGGAGCCCAGTATTCGGGATCACTTATCACGGCGCGCCTGGCCATGGAGTTTGGCCGCGAAGTCTATGGAGTTCCGGGGAATGCCACGCAGCCGTCCAGCTTTGGACCCAATCAGCTCATCAAACAGGGCGCGAAGCTGGTGACGGGTTGGGAGGACGTCATCGAGGAGCTTCCCACCCCGGTTCGAGTCGAGCTAATCCCGGTTGAATCGGTCAGCCAGAAAGAGCGCGCATTGCTCGTTGAAGAGAGTTTGGGGCCTGCGGAGCGGCCCATTTACAGCCTTTTGAGCACGGATCAGAGCCGTCATGTGGACGAATTGGTGGAAACCTCAGGTCTGACTTCGTCGGAGGTGCTGGCTACCCTGTTTGACTTGGAGATGAAAGGCATGGTACGCCAGTTACCGGGCAAGCAATTCCTGAAAGTCCTGTTGTAACTAATCAACGGACGACAGGTTAGGATGGTAGCGTTTCGCGAGGGTCGAAGGGACGGGGCCGTCCCCTGCTACCATTGTTTCACGTGAAACAATAGAAGAAAGAGAAGAATGGCAAAGTCACTCGTAATCGTCGAATCGCCGGCTAAGGCGAAGACGATCAACAAATATCTGGGACGGGATTATACGGTCAAAGCGTCCATCGGACACGTCATGGACCTGCCCAGGAAGACGATTGGGATTCGTCTGCCCGACGAGGGGACCAAGAAAAGGAAAGGAGCCAAGAGCAGGAAGAGTGGCAAGGCCGCGGAGAAGACCCCGAAGAATCCAATCACGCTGGACGATCCGAAGATTTTTGAGCCCACGCTGCTGATCATTCCGGGTAAGGGCAAGGTGGTCAACGATCTGAGGAAATCGGCGAACTCGGCCGACGTCGTGTACCTGGCGGCTGACCCGGACCGCGAAGGCGAGGCTATCTCCCATCACCTTGCACTGGTGCTCTCTAAGCCGGCGCGGTTCACCGAAGATGAAGTATCGAACGGACAGAGCGGCAAAGCCGCGGAACAGGAAGAACCGAAGCCAAAAGGCAAGGGCAAGCGGAACCGCGACGAAGTCAGCATCCCGCCGATTGACTCCAAGAAGATCTTCCGCGTCAGTTTCAACGAGATTACGCCCAAGGCCATCCGTGCCGCATTCGAGAAGCCGCGCGCGGTCGATTCAAACCTTGTCGACGCGCAGCAGGCACGACGCGTGCTCGACCGCATCGTGGGATACAAAGTTTCACCGCTGCTCTGGAACAAAGTGCGCCGGGGGCTTTCGGCAGGACGTGTCCAGACCGTGGCGCTGCGGCTGATCGTCGAGCGCGAGCAGGAAATCCGTGCATTCGTTCCCAAGGAATACTGGACGATTCACGCCATGCTCGACGCGGGCGAGCCGCCCATCTTCGAAGCCAGGCTGAGCAAATACGAAGGCGAAGACATCGAAGTCTCCAACCAGGAGACCGCGGACAAGATCGTCGCGGCAGTGAACAAGGAAAAGTGGCTGGTCGCGGGAATCGCACAGAAGGAAAAGAAGCGCAATCCTCCGCCTCCGTTCACCACGTCGAAGCTGCAACAGGCCGCCTATAACCGCCTGCGCTTCACCGCGAAGCGTACGATGGCGCTCGCGCAGCGCCTGTATGAAGGGGTGGACCTCGGCGAGGAGGGCTCGGTCGCGCTGATCACCTATATACGCACCGACTCGGTGAACGTTTCGAGCGACGCCCTCGCCCAGGTGCGCGAGCTGATTCCGCAGCGCTTCGGCAGCGATTACCTGCCGGAGAAACCAAACTATTACAAATCGAAGAAGGACGCGCAGGAAGCGCACGAGGCGATTCGTCCGACGGACGTTTCGCGAGCACCGGAAAGCGTCCGGAAGTATCTGGACGACCATCTGTTCAAGCTCTACCAGCTGATCTGGCAGCGCTTTGTTGCCTCGCAAATGCTTCCAGCCATCCTGGATCAGACCACCATCGATATTTCAGCCGGCGCTTACACGTTCCGGGCCACAGGATCGGTGCAGAAATTCGACGGCTACCTGCGCGTCTATCAATCGCCCGCAGCACTCGCCGACCGCGAAGAGGACGAAAAGGCCGAAGAGGGCGAGGGCCGGGCGCTTCCGCGCGTCACCGAGGGCCAAACGCTTCGACTCGACCAGATTCGCCCCGAGCAGCATTTCACCGAGCCGCCGCCGCGCTATACCGAAGCGACTCTCGTGAAAGACCTCGAAGAAAAAGGAATCGGACGCCCGTCGACATACGCGTCGATTATTTCGACGATCGTCGAGCGCGAGTACGTCAACAAGCACCAGGGCCGTTTCACCCCCACGATGCTTGGCGAGCGTGTGAGCGGGCTCCTGGTGAAAGCGTTTGACGACGTCTTCGACATCACATTCACCGCGCGCCTGGAAGAAGAGCTCGACGAAATCGAAGAAGGCAAGCTGCCGTGGCGCGACTCCGTCCGCGAATTCTGGGAGAAATTCGTCGTCGACCTGGCCAAGGCCGGCGAGGAAATGGTCTCCTACAAAATCGGGATTCCGACCGGCAGGAAATGCGAAAAATGCGGACAGGGCGAGCTGCTCGAGCGCATCAGCCGGCACGGCTTCTTTCTTGGTTGCTCGCGTTACCCGGATTGCGATTTCATCCAGGACCTCGCCCCGGAACTGGGCGATGAGTCCGAAGACAAGACTGAATTCTGCGAAAATTGCGGCCGCGAAATGACGCTCAAGCGCGGGCGTTTCGGTGCGTTCCTGGCCTGCAGCGGATATCCGGAATGCAAGACGACCCGAAGGCTGGTGGAAGGTACGCGCACGGCGCGCCAGCCCGACGTTCCTCTCGGCGAGAAGTGTCCGGACGATGGCGGCGAGCTGCTGAAGCGTCACGGGCGATTCGGCGAGTTCATCGGCTGCTCGAATTATCCCAAGTGCAAGTACACGCGGCCCATCACGCTTGGAATCAAATGCCCGAAATGCGGCGAAGGTGAATTCGTGCGGCGCGGCTCGGCAGGAAAACGCGGCCGGGCGCGCGTGTTCTACGGTTGCAGCCGCTATCCGGATTGCGATTTCACCACGCCCCACGAGCCGATCAACGAGCCGTGCCCGAAATGCGGCGCGCCATTCATCGTCGAAAAACGGACGAAGCAAGGAAACATCCGCGCCTGCCTGCGTGAGAATTGCGATTGGGAAGGTCCCGCGCCGGAAGCCGGCGCCCCTACTCACGCCGCGCCTGAACCGGTCGGTGCCGGCGCACCCAAGCCGTAGGCCTCTCTCCTCTCATCACTTCGAAGCGGCACCGCCCGCTCGAGCCGTCGCGAATGTTCTGTCTTAGCCGGACGCGCATTCCATCCGTCTTCAGTGCGTCTTGGCATCAGATCGACGCAATCGAGACCGGACAGTGTTCGAATGTGGGAGGAGGTGTCCGCAATCGAATCGAATCGCGAAATTTCTGCGCGCAATGATTGATTCCAGGAAGCGATCGCATGTTTCTGCTTTCGATGCGCTGCGACGTTCGTCTAAGCAGCACAAGGGGCGGATCCGATCGAAGGAGGAACCATCTTATGTCGCGCAGCAGAATGAACTGCGTCCTTTCCGTTCTCGCCGCATTGGCTCTTGCCATCCCGCTCGCAGCCCGCAGCAATGCGGGAAAATCGAAATCAACCGCTCGCGCCAGCATGGATCTGGTGAAAGAAGCCAGCATCGGCGGCAAACAGCTCCAAGCGGGAACCTATGACGTGGAGGCAAGTGAATCCACGTTGATGCTGATGCAAAAAGGAAAGGTCGTCGCCGAGGCCCCGATCGCGTGGAAAGACGAACAGTCCAAATCGCCCTATTCAGCGATCGTTACGGAGGGCGGATCCGTCACGGAGGTTCATTTCAACGGTAAGAAGCGCTTCGCGCAGCTCTCCGGAGCGTCGATGTCAAGTGCAGGGCAGGAATAGCAGTTTTCTCGCAGACCAATCCAGGGCGGGCGGCGTTCGCGGAGAATGCTGCCCGCTCGTCGTACGTTTTGAGGCGAAGCGAGCGACTCGAACGTAAGGAAGTAGTCGCCGACAGGCGCTAGCGGCGCGAGCGGTCCTTCTGCACAGCATCCTCGATCAGCGCGTCGAGTTCGGCGCGCGTCAGCGTGATGCGCTCTGCGTCCGTGCCCGATGTGACCAGGCAGGGGCCATCACCCGCGGCTTTTACGCCGTGTCGAGCGCGAGAGGCCAGCAATTTATCGACTTCCTCGCGCGACAGCAGCACCTGTTTTCCCAGAAGGCGGCTGACGACACCGACGCGCGCGGAATGCTCGGCGGTCTCCATGCGGAAGAAAGCCGTCAGCAGATCGGGGCCGTAGGTAACCACGCCGTGGTTGGCCATCAGGATCGCGTCGTGATTCTGCACGAGCGGCTCGATCCCCGCCGCCAATTCGGGCGTTCCCGGTGTGCCGTAGCGCGCGACGGGAACGCAACCGAGCGTGACCACAAGTTCGGCGAGCATCGCTCGGTTCAGCGGGATTCCGGCGGCGGCGTAGCCGGTGGCCGTCGGAGGATGCGCGTGGCAGATGGCGTGGACATCGGGCCGACGCCGGTAGATCAACAGGTGCATGCCGAGCTCGCTCGAAGGATTGCGGCTGCCGTTCAGCTTCGCTCCCTCCGAATCGATGATGACCAGGTCCTCTGGCGTCATCATCCCTTTGCTGAGACACGTGGGCGACGTGAGGATACGCCGCGAATCAAGGCGAACCGAAATATTTCCGTCGGTCGAGGCGACATAGCCGCGCTCGTAAATCCAGCGGCCAACCGCACAAATGTCGCGGCGGTGCTCCTCTTCCGTCTTCAGCGCGCCCGGTAAAATCGCTTCCAAAGCCAGTGCCGCCTCCCTGCAACGCCCCGATTCGATTATCACGCGTAAATGCCGCGGAGTTTCAAAGCGCGAGCCACACGGTCGATCGCAACAATATACGCCGCGACGCGGTTGTTGACCTTGTGCACTTCCGCATAGCGTACCACTTCGTCGAAGCTCCGCTCCATCACATCGCGGAGGCGCTCGTTCACCTCGCGTTCGCGCCAAAAGAATCCCTGCCGGTCCTGCACCCATTCGAAGTAGCTTACCGTGACGCCGCCCGCGTTGCCCAGAATATCGGGGATGACGAAGATTCCCTTTCTCTCGATGATCGGATCGGCGTACGAAGTCGTCGGGCCGTTCGCGCCTTCGCAGAGGATCTTGCAATCGACGCGATGAGCGTTTTCCGTGGTGATCTGATTCTCCGTCGCCGCGGGGACCAGGATCTCGCATGGACGAAACAGGATTTCCTGGGCGCTCAACTTCTCGCCGCCTTCCGGAAAATCGGGCAGCGCTTTGCGCTGGGTGTAGACCCAGTCCATCACTTTCGGGATATCGAGCCCGTTTTCGTTATAGAGCCCGCCGTAAATGTCGGCCAACCCGATGATCTTATAACCGGCCTCGTGCATCAGTTGAGCGGCTTGCGAACCCACGTTTCCAAAGCCCTGAATGATCACCCGGCAGTTCTGCGAGTACATTCCCAATTTGTGGATGGCTTTGTTGCAGCAAAGCATCAGGCCGCGACCGGTAGCCTCCCGGCGTCCCTGAGAGCCACCCAGTTCTAGAGGCTTTCCGGTAACGACCGCGGTGGTCGCCTGCCGCACG
The DNA here is from genome assembly GCA_035307985.1 of Candidatus Acidiferrales bacterium. Classification (GTDB taxonomy): domain Bacteria; phylum Acidobacteriota; class Terriglobia; order Acidiferrales; family UBA7541; genus Palsa-295. The sequence goes on along the minus strand of DATGHM010000082.1, from coordinate 5,508 downwards.
TGCATGGAATAGGTGTCCATCACCCAGGCCATGGTCTGCTCGTTGGTTCCGAGATCGGGCGCCGGAACGTCGCGCTCGGGGCCGAGCCATTCGCTTAGTTCTGCGGTGTACCGGCGCGTGATGCGTTCGAGTTCGCTGCGCGAGAGCTTTGTGGGATCGCAAATCACGCCGCCTTTTGCTCCGCCGAAAGGAATATTCACCACGGCGCATTTCCAGGTCATCCAGGCGGCCAGCGCACGCACCTCGTCGATCGAGACGTTTGGCGCGAAGCGAATTCCGCCCTTCCCCGGTCCTCGCACCGCCGAATGCAGCACGCGATAGCCGATAAAGACTTCCAGCTTGCCAGTATCGAGCGCCACCGGCACGTACACCGTGATTTCCTTGCTCGGGTACTTCAGATAGCGATATACGCCGTCCTCGAGTCCCAATTTTTGCGCGGCGGCCTCGAAGCGCGCGTCGGCGGACCGGTAGACATTCAGTTCATCTGGTGCGACCGCAGACATACCACCTCCTGGCTTCCCCAATCCCACCCGATCAATGCGGGTTGCCGGCGCACTCGCGGCGTGAGTCGCGCTATCCATCTGCGAGCGGCCCGAACAGCGCCGGTCAGTATACGAACAGGCGCACGAGCGCGCAACCCGAGTGAGTCTTGTGAGGCACTACTGCTGCGGCGCGGCGCCGCTCAAAAGGCGGTATCGGAAGACCGCAGGAGGGGGCACCTTCGTTGTTCGCGTCTAGAATTCAACCGCTTGATTTTTGGGAAGTGCGCGAGGCGACCCAGGCGAGGAGTGTGCAAGCCGAAACCCAGTAAGGAAAGATTCCATAGAACGTGTCAGACGCCGAATGTGAGTGGCGATCGATGGCCGTAAATACCTGCAGGCAGAAAAGCGCCGTGAGAATCAGAGCTAGCCAGCCGGGCCACGCAACAGGCCGGTAGAACCATCTCCACTCACGGAACCAGATCCGCTTCATCTGGGATGCTCCTTCTGCGAGACGACTCGTTGTGCCTGAGAGTGCAGCGAGTCCGCCCTGCTCATTGGCCACTTTCGCTAACTGACCGCGGCTTCCGGCAGTCGTCCGAAGCGGCGCTCGCGGGCGAGAAAATCGTCCACGGCTTCCGCCAGATCCTTGGACTCGAAATCGGGCCACATGCGCGGTGTAAAGAAAAGCTCGGCATATGCGCATTCCCAGAGCATGAAGTCGCTGAGTCGGCGTTCGCCGCCGGTGCGGATAAGCAGGTCGACGTCGGCCGCCGGGCCATCGCCGTTGGTCACTTCGCCCAGGCGTCGCGCGAATTCGCGCTCGGAAACTTCGAGGCTGGAAAGCATCCAGCAGGCCGCGCGTAGGATTGCCTCGCGCGAAGAATAGTCGAGGGCAATGCGGAGATCGAGCTTTCGTCCCGCAGCGCTCGCGCGCTCCGCAAACTCGATGGCGCTGACCAGCGACGGCGGTATACGGTCGCGACGTCCGACGATGCGGATGCGCACGCCTTCGGCCGCACATGCCGAGGCCTCCCCGAGCAAAAACTCCTGCAGCAGGCCGAGCAGCGAAACGACTTCGCTGGCGGGACGCTCCCAATTGTTCGAGGAGAAAGCGTAGAGCGTAAGTACGTCTACGCCGAGCGCGGGAGCCGCGCGCACTACGCGGCGGACGGCCTCCACTCCGGCGCGGTGCCCTTCCGACCGAGGGAGCCCGCGGGACGCGGCCCAGCGGCCGTTGCCGTCGAGAAGGATGGCGACGTGCAGCTTCGATTCCGGAACAACACTCAAAGTACTTTTATGCATAAAGTATCAGGCCCGTGATCCAGCACCTTTCTGGCGTTTTTCCCGCCCCATCTCAATCGACACAGAATAGAACTTTTGGGGGTTTACCGGTCGCGTGTGGCCCGGATTAGAGCTTCCATATGGTCCAGATATTTTTCCAGTTCGCGCCGCCCCGACGCCGTCAGGCGGTACTCCGTCTTCGGCAGCCGGTTGGCAAAGGATTTCGTGCAGGCAATATAGCCCGCATCTTCCAGCTTTCGTGCGTGAACGCTCAGATTGCCGTCGCTGGCTCCCAGAAGCTGCTTGAGCTCGCTGAACGTAAGCGAATCGCTCACTGCCAGGGCGCTGACGATCGCGAGCCGCGTGCGTTCGTGAATGACCCGGTCCAGGCTTACTGTCGGCGCTTCCGGGTGCGCGGGCGCGGCCATTCGCTTGGATTTTTCGTCCCGCTGCGCGCGCGCTACGTTTGATCTAGCCGCCATAGTTCCTCGCAATCACTCCTCCAAAAACGATGTGAAATCCGCCGAAGCCCACGGCGAGAAAAATATTGCTCCAACTTGAAGGCGAAAACAGCGCCACTGCCCCGAGCACCATGAAGCAGAGTCCCATCAAGTGCACAATCCGGATCGAAAACGCCCCGCCGGTGACCACGGCCGTCCCGTACAGCAGCAACCACATTCCCGCGATGGTGCTGAGCAATCCCTGACGCACCAGAACGATCGTCAGCAAAGCGCCGACCAGAACAGGCGGAGCGAAGCTATAGACGAATCGCCGGCCCGGCCCCGAAAACAGCGAGGTGCCCGAGCGGCGCGCCTTCGTGATCGTCGCCCACGAAGCGATGGCAATGGCCAGCGTGGCCTCCAACATCCACGTGATCAGCCATCCCGTCGACGAATTCTGAAAGGACGCAATGGCCGCGGCTCCCAGCGCCGTAATGCCCATGGCCACGCCGCCCCAGCCGGGGACCGCCGTGAATGAGCCGGCACGCTCCATGGTCTCGCGAATGAACCGGAGATTGTCCCGGGCGCGGTCGTCGAGAGCCACGGGGGTGGGGAGTGGGGACCAGGGCTGCTGACTCGACATGAGCCGACGATACACGTCAGGATTGCGAATGTCAAGTACTTTGATCAGCAAAGCCGAACCCGTGCGCCTTGTTGATAACCGCCGGCCGGACTATCCTGTTCCCGAAGTTCACGGGAGGACTCATGAAAGCTGTCGTTGCAATCCTAGCTGCGCTCGCGCTTACGCCCTGCCTTTCTTTCGCCCGGCAGGCCGACAAAAACCCCGTTTCCGACGCCGTCCGCAGTATCGTCGAGCATCACTCGAAACTCATGATCGCCGCGGCGGACGAAATGCCCGCCGGCAAGTACAGCTATCGTCCCACGCCCGCGCAGATGACCTTCGCCCACCTGGTCGCACACATCGCCGAGTCTAACGATTTCCTCTGTTCGAAAATTTCCGGAATGGCGGCGCCCAAACGGGAGAAGCTCGCCGACACCGACGCGAAAGAGAAACTGGTCGGCGCGCTGAAGGACTCTTTCGGCTTCTGCTCGGAGGCCCTGTCGAAGGCGAACGATTCGAATCTTGGTGAGACCATGCAGTTTTTTGGTGGGCGCACCGTGACCAAAGCGTTTGTCATGATCAACCTCACCGACGATCTCTACGACCATTACAGCGCGCAGGCGGCTTACCTCCGCCTGAACGGGCTTCTCCCGCCCAGCGCACAGCACAAAATGTAGTAACGCTTCGACTGGCTCGGCGCGGCCCGGTTCTAGTCGCGACGGAGCCCTGCCTGGACTGGGTAGCGGCCGAGCATCCAGTTCCAGCGGATGTAAACGAGATCGCCGAACATCAGCAGGCTGTCGCGCAGCACGTGCACCTTCGTGGCCGGATCGTGCGCCCACCGGACCGGCACTTCCGCCACGCGAAGTCCGTGGCGGTTGGCCAGAAACAGGATTTCCGGGTCGAAGCCGAAGCGCTCGATGCGTTGCTGTTCGAAAATCACGCGCGACGGCGCGCGGAGAAACGCCTTGAACCCACACTGCGTGTCCTGAAGCGTCAGCCCAGTGAACAGGCGCACGAACTCGTTGAAGACGATTCCCGCCAGCTCCCGATAGGCCGATTGGTGCACTTCGATCAGCGAGCGATCCACCGCGCGGGAACCGATCGCAATGTCGCTGCCCGCCGAAATGGCCGCCAGAAGCTTGGGCATCTCCTCGATGGGCGAAGAAAGATCCGCATCGGTGAACAGCGCGATCCGGCCGCGCGCCTCCAGCATCCCGTGACGAACGCTGTAACCCTTTCCGCGGTTTCCGCCGTTGGAGACGATCCGCAGCGTCGGAATCCTCCGCGACCATTCCTCCACAATGCGCAACGTGCCGTCCGTGGATCCGTCATCGACGACGATGATTTCCACCTGGAGCAGCGAAGCGGGCGGAGCCGAGAAGTACTCCTGCATGCGCGCCAGCGCGCGCGGCAGCCGCTTTTCTTCGTTATAGGCGGGAATGATGATCGAGAATTCCGGAGCGGGCTCGCTCATTCGTGCGGCGTCCGTGTGTCTTGCCAGCCGTAGTGCCCGACGAGCGGCACGAACCGGCAATCGTATAAAGACTCCTGCGAAATTTGGCCCAGATTCTTCGTTAGCCTCAGCAATACCTGGTGCTCGGCGCCCCCAACCGGAATCACCAGCCGCCGACCCGGGGCGAGTTGTTCGAGGAGCGGTGGCGGCACGGCTGGCGAGGCGGCGGTGACGAGAACCGCGCCGTACGGCGCAGCCGTGGGCCAGCCAAGAGAGCCGTCGCCTTGCTCGATTTGCACGTTCGCATAACCGAGCCACGCTAGGCGTTCACGCGCGGAACGGGCCAGCGCCGTTTGTGCTTCGATGGCGATCACCTCGCGTGCAAGCAGCGAGAGGACCGCAGCCTGGTAGCCGGATCCCGCGCCGATTTCGAGCACGCGTTCCGATCCGGTCAGGGAAAGGGCCTCGGCCATCGCCGCTACCATGAACGGCTGCGAAATCGTTTGACCTTCTCCGATGGGCAACGGCTCGTCGGCATACGCCGCCTCGACGTACTCCGCGGGAATGAACAGGTGGCGCGGAACAGAGCCCATTGCTTCGAGGACGCGTTCGGATCGAATGCCCCGGTCGCGAATTTGGCGGACAACCATCTCGCGCCGCTCATCCTCGAAATGGGAGCCGTCAACGGAAGCGCGGTCGTCATTGACCATTCGGCACGCCTCGCCGGAGCGCATGGAATCGTCGCCGTCGGCACGCTATCATACGCGGGCGACACCTAAGGTTGAAACTATCACAGGAGCTCGAGAGGCGCTGGTACGCGGAGGAATCGCCGGCAGGTGCCGGCTCGTGCGCAAATCGAACAATGACGCGGGCCGCCAGTTCCGCTAAGATGAACGTCGACGATTCAATTGCCCGCCCTTAGGAGAGGAACTCATGAAACTCTTTCTTGTAATGATTACCGCAGCCGTGTTTGCCGCCGGTCCGGCATTGGCGCAGACGCCCGCGCAAGTACGCCCGCCGACGCACTATCAGCCCGGCGTGGCGACGCCAGACCAGCAAGCCCAGTCCTCTCCAAAACCGGCAACGCCGGAGGAACCCGCCCCGCAGAAAGTGGATCCCGCGAAGGAGAAAGCGATCCGTCATCTGATGGACATCACCGGAACGGCGAAGCTCGGTAACAACATGACAGAAGTCGTCGCGCTTCAGGTAAAGAACGCGATGAGCCGC
>DATGHM010000081.1:0-72162 GCA_035307985.1 Candidatus Acidiferrales bacterium | reverse complement strand
TTGCCTGCAAGGCCCAGCCGGCGCGCCGGAAGGATTGTCATCATCCGCACCGCATCCGGGAACGGTACACCCAGGGAAACCAGGTTGCGCAGTGCGCGATCGAGCGTCAGCGTGCTGCCCGCAAGCTTGCCCTCGGAGTTGCGGCAGACGCCGTCACGCACCGTCACTTCGAACGTGCCGAGACGATACGTCCCGTCGCCCATCCCGGTAGCCGCGATGCCATCGGTGATTGCGAGAACCGTGTCGAAGCCCTTCACGCCGAGCAGTACCTGAATCGCCGGGCCCGCAACGTGAACGAGATCAGCGATGATCTCTGCCGTCACGTCGGGCTCCGTCATCACAGCGGCGATTACGCCTGGATCGCGGTGCGTGAACGGGCGCATGGCGTTGTAAGTGTGCACGGCATGACGCGCGCCGGCGCGAATCGCTTCGCGCGCTTGACGGTAATCCGCGTCGGTGTGGCCCAGGCCCACGACGAGTCCCGCCGCCACAGCATGTTTGACGAGTTCCATCCCGCCGGCCAGTTCCGGCGCCAGCGTGATCATCCGCGCGAGCCCGTCAGCGGCCTGCAGAAATCTATCCAGCAGTTGAGTGGACGGCTTTTCGAGGCACTGCGCCGGATGCACGCCGCGCTGTGCTGGGCTGATGAACGGCCCTTCGAGGTGCACGCCGAGAATCTCCGCGCCAACGCGCCCGCTCTGTTCACTCGCATGTTTGCGGATGTATCTCGCAATTCCTTCGAGGCTCTTGCACGTGTCGTCGACTGGTGCGGTTACTGTGGTGGCGACCATCGCCGTCGTTCCATATCGCGCCACGGTCGAGCTGATCCGGTCCAGCGCGCGAGCATCCGCTTCCATCACGTCGTGTCCACCCGCTCCATGGATGTGGACGTCGACGAAGCCGGGCACAACCGTCATCCCGCCGGCGACGTAATCCAAGGCGCCTTCCGGAACAGTGACTTGGTCGCGATGGCCGAGCGCAACGATTCGGCCGTCGTCCACCAGAATCACCGTGTCGTTCAACTCGTCTTGCGGTGTGAGAACGCGGCCGGCGTAAATGGCGATCGGTGGCATGGCTCGAACATGCTACCGAACTCAGCGGGAAATTCACAGGACGACTCCCAGGTTTGCATCAGATGAAGAAAGGTTTCCCGCGAGCGCGGTTACTGAACCAGTTCAAGCTCGTAGCCATGGGACTGCAGCGCGGCCTTCAAGTCGGCGATGTGGCCAGGACCGCGCGTTTCCATGGTGATGTCGATTGCCGTGTCGCCCAACACGACACCGTAATGCGCTCGGCTGAACGATGTCTCGACAATATTCGCTTTCTCCGAAGCAATCACTGTGGAAAGGCGTTGCAGCGCTCCCGGATGGTCGGGCAGATGAATTCGGATGCGCACCAGGCGCCCATCCTTCACCAGGCCGCGCTCAATGATACGTGAGAGCAGCGATACGTCGATATTGCCGCCGCTCACCAGAACGCCCAGTGTTTCGCCGGCGCTTCTTGGGATCTTGTCGTTCAGGAGCGCCGCGACGGCGACGGCGCCCGCGCCCTCCGCCAAGGTTTTCTCTTTCTCCAGAAGCTGCAAGATCGCGTTCGCGATTTCCTCTTCGCCGACCGTCACAATTTCATCGACGTATTTCTCAACGAGCGGCAGAGTCCGAGCGCCCGCGCAGCGGACGGCGATCCCGTCGGCGATCGTCTTGTTCGCAGGCAGGGTTACAAGAGCGTGCCGCTCGAGTGCCGCCTTCATGGACGGCAAGCGCAAGGTCTGCACGCCGATTACTTTCGCGCGCGGACTCGTCTCCTTCAGGGCGCAAGCCACGCCCGCGATCAATCCGCCACCCCCAATCGGGATAACGACCGCATCGAGGTCGCCTATCTGCTCGAGCATCTCGATGCCCAACGTTCCCTGTCCCGCGATCACCGCCTCATCGTCGAATGGGTGAATGAATGTAAGGTGCTGCTCGTTGCATCGGCGGATCGCTTCCTCGCACGCTTCGTCGTAGTTCGCGCCGGAAAGGACCACCTCGGCGCCGTAGCCACGCGTTGCCGAAACCTTCACCAGCGGCGTCGTCAGCGGCATGCAGATTTGCGCCGCGATGCCGCGCTTGGCGGCGTGGTAGGCGACAGCCTGCGCGTGATTTCCCGCAGAAGCGGCGATCACGCCGCGGGCGCGCTCCTCCGGCGACAGCAGCAAGATTTTGTTCAGCGCCCCGCGTTCCTTGAACGAGCCGGTGGCCTGGCGATTCTCGAACTTCAGAAAAACGGAGCGGCCCGCTGCCTGCGAAAAGGTCTCCGAGCGGGCGAACGGAGAAACGCGAATCGCACTTCGCACGCGTTCGAGCGCAGCTCGAATTTCCGCGATCGTGACCAATTTGTCGGAAACTCCTTTCGCCAAAACCGGTCGGCGCGATGAGCGTCAGCCCATGCAACTTTCACGACAGGTATGAAGCCATTCATTTTAGACGCAAAACTTCCCAGGAATGCACACGACGATCGTCCCGATTTCTACGCATCCACCTCAGCCGGCAAGCCTTTTCTTGAGTCGCTCCCGCTCTCGCGTTGTCCCAGCGCCTTCGCGGCAAATTAGCGTGCCAGATTGTGAAAACGGTCGTTTCCCGCAGTTCGGATCGCGGTGCGAAGCGTATAATCCCACTTCGCTCGTAAAGGATACGTAGATGAAGCGCTTGGTCGTCGCTCTGTTCATTCCCCTTATATACCTGGGCACTGCATCGGCCGCCCGGTCCTCGGATGTCACAGTGACCGTGCGAAATCCCACGAACCTGACACGGCTCAGTGAGACGATTACCCTCGATGCATCCACTCTGCGCCGCCTCCTTTCGGTGGACGATATTCGCCGCGTGCATGTGCGGGATGTCCAGTCTGGACAGGACCTGCTGACGCAGGCGGTCGATACGAACGGGGACGGCAAGTATGAAGAGTTGATTTTCCAGACGAATATTGCGCCCAACGAAACGAAGAAGTTTGCGCTCAGCGTCGGTGAACGCCGCATTCCCACCCCTCAGGAGTTCAAGGCGTACGGCCGTTTCGTGCGCGAGCGCGAGGGCGACTTTGCCTGGGAGAATGACCGCATCGCGCACCGAATGTACGGCAAAGCGCTCGAGACTTCGCTCATCGATCCGCTCACGAGCAGCGCCGTTGACGTGTGGGTGAAGCGCGTCTCCCGGCTGGTGATCAATGATTGGTACATGGTTGACGATTATCACCGCGAACACGGCGAAGGTGGAGACTTCTACAACGCGGGCAGTACGCGCGGCTGCGGCGGCAACGGAATCTGGAAGGAAGGCCAGCTCTATCCGTCGACAAACTTCATTGACTCGCGCGTGTTGGCGAACGGCCCGATTCGCGTCATGTTTGAGCTGACCTATCCCGCTTGGGACGCCAATGGAACCGCCGTCGCTGAAGTCAAGCAAGTCAGTCTGGATGCCGGGCAGAACTTCGACCGTTTTGAGAGCCGCTACACTCTCGAAAGCCACACGGCGCGGCTGACGGACGCGATCGGCATCCGGAAAGGGACGAATGCTGCGGTTTCCGAGCCGGGGAATACGGCAACCATGCGGACCTGGGAGACGCTTCCGGACGATCACGGACAACTTGGTTGCGCTGTCATCGCTGATCCCGCCAATTTTGTCGATTTTAAAGAAGATGCCAGGAATTTCTTGATGATCGTGAAGGTGCCGGAAAACCGGACCGCTGTATACTACGCCGGATTCGGCTGGAGCAAGAGCAGCTTCCCGACTGCTGAAGCCTGGAATCAATACGTTACCCAATACGCCCGGCAATTGCGCTCTCCACTCGAAGTCACGATGTCGGGACAATAGTTCCGAGGGCGCTTTGGCCACGTAGATTCGGTGAATCATGGGAGAACAACCTTGAGCAGATTCAGCCGTACGTTGGCGTTGCTCTTCGCGACTGGACTTGCGGTCGCGAGCGCCCGAGCGCAGAACGTGCCACACACGAAATATTTTTCAGATTGGCCCGCGGCCACTTCGCCCCAGGACGTCGGGAAACGCATCGCGGAACATTTCGTTACGAGTCCGCATGCGGATCCGGAGCACATCGTTTATCAGGAGGTGTGCACCTGGTACGGAGCGCTCACGTTCGCGAAGCTCTCTGGAGACAAAGCCCTCACTTCCGAGCTCATCCAGCGGTTCAATCCGTTGCTGAGCGCTCCTGGATCGGCTCTTGTTTCGGACAAGCGGCACGTGGATTTTTCGATGTTCGGAAGCCTTCCGCTCGAGATTTATATCGAGACGAAGGATCCGAAGTACCTGGGGCTCGGCAAAACGTTTGCGGATGCGGAGTGGGAAAATCCACAGCCGGACGGTCTGACTTCCGAGACGCGCTACTGGATCGACGACATGTATATGATCACGATCCTGCAGCTCCAGGCGTTTCGCGCAACGGACGATTCCCGGTATCTTGACCGCGCGGTAAAAGAAATGGTGGCCTACATCGACAAGCTCCAGCAGCCGAATGGATTGTTCTACCATGCGCCCGATGCGCCCTTCTTCTGGGGACGCGGCAACGGCTGGATGGCCGCGGGTATGTCCGAGATTTTGCGCTCGCTTCCCGAAAATCATCCCCAGCGAGCCCGCATCCTCGACGCGTACCGTAAAATGATGAAAGCTCTGGTGAGTTTCCAGGGCCAGGACGGAATGTGGCGGCAATTGATCGATCGTCCCGAGTCTTTCGAGGAAACCTCCGGCAGCGGCATGTTCACGTTCGCTCTGATTACCGGTGTGAAGAACGGCTGGCTCGACGAAGACGCCTACGGCCCGGCGGCCCGCAAGGCGTGGCTTGCGCTGGCCGGGTACGTCGATCAGAACGCGGACGTCACCAACGTGTGCGTCGGCACGGGCAAAAACAGCAGCCTCGAATTTTATCTGACTCGCCCGCGCCACACGGGAGACGACCATGGCCAGGCACCCGTGCTATGGGCCGCTTCGGCGCTGCTGAGATAACGCACAGCCAACAATCCGGAATTCTTTGACAGACTCAGCGGAGCTTTTCTTAAATAGAAATCGTGAGGAGAAGGCAGAGCCAGGACGCCACCCCGTCCTCGACTCGCCTTGTTCGACGATTGCGCCGGGCTCTTTGCGCAACCCGGCCGAAACGAAGTGCAGCGCGCGATAGGAGCAGCCATGAGCACGCAAACAAATCCCGCCATCGACAAGATGGTCTTCCGCAAGACCAACCAGCACACTGGCCGCCAGATTTCGGTGACTCCGGCGAACAGCACGAACAAACATCTTTCCTACGGGCGAATCCTTCTGAATTCCTCGACGCCATCCGTTTCGTTCGACAATGGCGGCCAGGAAACCGGGCTGATTTGCCTTTCCGGAGCGGGAAGCGTGAAGACCGCAGGGAAGACTTTCGATCTCGTTCCGTACGATGCGATTTACATCCCGCGCGGCAGCGCGATCCAGGTTTCCACCGGTTCGTCTGTAGACTTCGCCGAGTTTTCCGCCGACGTGGAAGGCTCCTATCCCTTGCAGTTCGTTCCGTACGCTGAAATTGCAAAAAATCCTGCGTTCAAGTTCACCACGGGCGCGGCGGGACACCAGCGACAGGTGAATATTTCTCTTGGAAAGAACGTGCAGGCGGGCCGGCTGCTGGTCGGTTTCACGTTTTCCGAGCCCGGCAATTGGACCAGCTGGCCGCCGCACGAGCATGCAAAAATGCTGGAAGAGATGTACGTCTATTTCCATATGCCGGCGCCCGCGTTCGGTCTGCAGCTCGTTTACAACGACAAAGAGTACCCGGAACTCGTCGTCCCCGTTCGCGATGGAGACGCCGTCCTGATGCCGAGCGGCTATCATCCCAACGTTTCGGTTCCAGGGCACACGATCGGATTCCTTTGGGCCATGGCTGCCCACCGGGAAAAAGAAGATCGTCAATTCGGCGTCGTGAATGTTCAGCCGGACTTCAACCAGGGCGGCTCGGGCCTGGAAGCGAGCCATAAATAAAACCGGAAGCGCTCGTCCAGGATATCCCCAATCCTTGGTTATTGCCTGAAACTGCCCGCGCTGGAACGATTCCGCTCGAATGAAAACTGAACGCGGAATGACACGCCGTGTCGCACCGCCCGGCACAGAAAATCCTGCCATCTCACAAAATCTTATGTGGTGAAGGTCTGTTTGCGGGTGACGCCGGTCTTACAACACGTGAACACAAACGCCGGGGGCAGGTTGCGCCAGATGACCCGCTGCTGCACAGAGCTGAAATATCGGTGCAGGAGACGCGCAAGATCGAACTTCCTGACCTGCCCCCTCTCTATCTGCAGGCGATGAAGATACTGATACTGGGTGAGAACGCCGGTTTCGCCGAGAAGGCTGGCCAGTCCACCAAGCAGGTTGCGCCTCTGCCGGTCGTGCATAAGTCCCAGGGCCAGCGACGACACCACCGCGTCGACAGAATCGTGCCCGCGCCCGCGTACTTCCTTCTGGAGCGTCTCTGCGCTGGCGTTGATCACTACAAGGCGTGGATCGGAGATGTTTGACCTCAGGTACCTGGAAAAACGAGGGTTGATTTCGAAGGCAAGCAGAGTGGCGTCAAAGGGAATCAGTTTGAGCAGCGCGTGAGTCATGGCTCCGGTGCCCGGACCCATTTCAACCACCACGCGGGCCCTCTTCAGCGGAAGCGGTCGCACCATGGCCTGGATCAGATAACGGGAGCTTGGAGCAACCGCACCAACGGTACGGAAGTCGGTCACCGCTTCCTTTGCAAAGGTTGTCAGGTTCATGTTTTGTGTGGCAACACCGCTCCAACTGACCCGGAGATCGAATCAGCGGCTGCGAGAGTCTATATCATGTCAAAGCTGTGAGCGAGATTTGGCAGGTTCTTGCCAAGTGGGTCGAGCCGCCTCTCGACGAAGCCTCAATCACAGGCAGGTTACTCCGGCCAATCCATCGCGGTAAAGGACGAAATGAGCTGGCGCGCCCAGGGGGACGATTTTAGAACTTTTCTGGGTGGATTCGTGGCAAGTAGGGCGCAATTTGAGGTCTCTGCTGGACTTAGCCTGTAGCCTCCGGAACCCCAGGGAAGTTGTCTGGTAATCCGATTACCGGGAGCTGCCCAAGCCACCGATAGCTGTGCCCAATCACTTCAACATCCACCCTGCAATCCGCAGCCATGCATCCGTATGTCTCACCATCAAAGTGAGAATCTGCAAACTCAGGATCAATGCACCGCCCCAGACCCACGCTGGATGAAGCCTGTGCTGTTTGAATGTGTCGTACGCGACACAGATAAAGACGCATAGGTCGTTTATGCCAAACAGAATTGATTGGTCGGCATATTGGACAAAGTGAAACGGCAGGCGGTCGATACCAGGCGGAAGAATACTAAGACAGGCAAGTACCATCAGCCGTTTGTGGTAATCTGCGCGCCTCCGCAAAAGGATTGCTGCAGTCACAAAAGTTCCAAATAAGAGCAAAACGCCAAGAGGTACAAGAAGGAAAACAAGAGGCGGATCCACAGCTGGATCATTGTTGATGAGGTGAAGGTGTCCCTGACTCAATGCGACCGCTGCACCTAGCACCAACGCCAGGCCTGCCAGCACCGCGCCTGCCACTCCCAATCGCCGGTGCAAATCTCTGTGCCCCACCGCGATAAGCCGCACCTGGACGAAAAACAGCACAATCCAAGAGGTCATCACTATTCCATGAACGTGCAGGAGCAACCGCAGGGGCGGCGTTCCAAACAGCACTTTCAAGTAGTAAGTCTGAGCGAACCCGACTAAGGTGATGAGGGCGGTGCCAATGGCCACCCCAGTGTAGAGTCGCCGATCGCTCGCCCAGCGATTCACTTTTGCGCTTGATGTTGAAGGAGCAGACATGAATCTACGGATCGTAGACGATAATCCTGTGCGAGACAATCTCCAACAGGAATAGCTGTTACATTCTGCTCTACTGCCCTGACTGAGTGTCGAGCTGGCCTGACTTCCGATTAACGCGGTTACCGGGCAAGTGAAAGCTTGATCGGTTTCATATGCACGGTGCCGATTGAGCTCGAAACGAACAAAAGAGTACAGTCTGAAGTCCTTAAAATAAAGTGCCTTAGAAAGTGGCGCGCCTGAGAGGATTTGAACCTCCAACCCCTAGCTCCGGAGGCTAGTGCTCTATCCAATTGAGCTACAGGCGCGCTGGGAAGAACTTCCCTGGCATTCGGCCATGCGAGGCACGCATCAAACAATTCCGTCACCTTCGCGCAGAACGCCTCGCTTCGCCGCATTCTACTTGATTTCCGCGGCCCGATAAAGGAACCACCGGGGCGGAGATCAGTCCGGAACCCGCGGGGAGTGTGCCGCGGTGGCGTCCAACTGGGGCCGGAAGCGTCGGGCGAGTGGTATAATCCCGCTCTTCATGACGAATGCGTTCGCAAAGTGGACAGAAACTGCGGGGTCGCACGCCCTGCGCATTCTTGTCATTCTTCTCATCGCTCTCGTCCTCGCCCGCATCCTCAAGGCGATCACGACGCGGCTAATCCAGCGCGCGAAGTCTCCGAGCCGCGTGGCGCAGATGCGCGAGCAGCAGACTCGCACCATGGCCGCCCTGCTCTATAGCGTAGGCACCGCGGTGATCGTCGCGGGCGCGATCCTGACGGCGCTCCCCGAGTTGGGATTCAATGTCACGCCTGTGGCCGCGGTGGCAGCCGTAGCCAGCCTGGCGCTCGGATTCGGCGCGCAAAGCCTGGTGAAGGACCTGATCAACGGATTGTTTATCGTCTTCGAAGATCAGTTCGTGATCGGCGATCTGATTCAGGTGAATGGCGAGACCGGCCGCGTCGAACATCTGACGCTGAGACGAACGGTGGTGCGCGACGCGTCCGGGGCGCTCGTCACGATTCCCAACGGACTGGTCGGTCAAGTGGCCAACTTGAGCCGCGATTGGTCGCAGACTTTCGTCGACGTCACCGTTCCCGGCGATGAACTGGTGGGCCGCGCTTTGGCTACGCTCGAGAAAGTCGCGGGCGATTTCCGTACGGCCGCCGACTGGTCCGTCGCTCTGGTGGACGGCCCGCGCGTTCTCGGAGTCGAATCGCTCTCGCTGGATGGCACCGTGCTTCGCATGCAGGTTCGCACCGTGCTGAACCGCAAGGACGACGTCGCGCGCGAACTCCGCCGGCGCATCAAACTGGCTTTCGAGCAGGCGAGCATACCGCTCACCCAGTCGCACAAGATTCAGGTGCACGCGAACGGCGCTCCATCCCTCGCTGAGGATTCGCTGGTGAGAGAGGAAAAATGGCAGAAGTAGCCGCCGGAGCAGAGCGCCGGGTCATTCCGTACGAGCTCATCGAAGATGCCCGCAAGCACGTCTATGAAGCCGCCGTGCGTACTCCCCTCGTTCGCCTGCAGGATGCCAGCGCTCCGGCGGAGATCTATCTGAAGCTCGAAAACCTGCAGCCAATCGGCTCGTTCAAGATCCGCGGGGCTTACAACGCGGTCCGCTTACTGCCCGCGAGCGAGCGCAGCGCGGGTGTCTGGACCGTCAGCGCGGGGAACGCCGCGCAAGGGGTGGCCCTCGCTGCGCGCAGGGCGGGCGCGCCCTGCAAGGTTCTCGTAATGGACACCGCGCCCGCCACGAAGCTCGCCGCCATCGAGCGGCTCGGCGCAGAAATTGTCAAGGCCACCTTCGACGAATGCTGGCAGGCCCTTGGCGAGAGGCGCCATCCCGCCATGACGGGCACTTTCGTGCATCCGTTTGAAGACGACGAATTCATTGCCGGGAACGCCACTTGCGGTCTCGAGATCCTGGAGGATCTCCCCGACGTGGATGCGGTTGTGGCCGCTTTTGGCGGGGGCGGGCTGAGCTGCGGGATCGGCACGGTCATGCAGACGTCTAAGCCCTCCGTAAAAGTCTTTGCAGCGGAGCCGGAGACCGCTTCGCCTCTGGCGCTTTCGTTCTCCAAAGGGTCCGCGCAGCAGTTTCCCGGCTGGACGCGAAGTTGGGTGGACGGGTGCGGCGGCAAGAGCGTATTCCCGCGCATGTGGGCTCTGGCGAATCACGTTCTCGCGGGCTCTATCGTCGTTTCCCTGGACGAAATCCGGCGTGCCATGAAGCTGGTCGCCGAACGCAATCATGCGATCGCGGAAGGCGCCGGAGCCTGCGCGGTCGCTGCCGCGCTGAGCGGAAAGTGCGGGAGTGGAAAAGTGGTTGCCGTAGTGAGCGGCGGAAACATCGACCTCGCCAGGTTCAACGAGCTGACCGCGAACTGAACAGCCTGAAAACGGCGATTTTGTATCGATTAGAAATCCAGTTTGTGTTGATAATGCAGGACTTCGCGCAATTTCTGTTTGAAATAAATGCATAACTGAAATTGCAAACGGCGCACGGAATCGCTCGGACATGGTACTTCGCGATCGTCACTAAGCCAGGTTAGCGAATCGGCGCCTTTCCTTCAGACGAGGCCGTTGTGCTGCGGTCTTCCCTGCTTCGCGGCGGACCACTCCGATCAAACCCTGCACGAGAGGGCTCATGTAACGATGCTTGTGCCAGATCATGGCGAGGGTGCGCGAGGGCCTGGGGCCCGAAACCGGCCGGTAAGCAATGCGTTTGGTCCTGTCGGCGCGAGCCGCCATCTCCGGAACGAGCGAAACGCCCTGGCCCAGGGCCACGAGTTCCTGCACGGTCATGAGTTGTGCGCTCCGGCAGGTAAGCGCCGGCATGCAGCCCTCACGCTCGCAGAAGCGGACGATTTGCGCGCCAAGACAGTGAATCTCGCTGAGCAGAACGAAACGCTCACGCGTCAGCTTCTCAAGCGTAATCCTGCGCTGTTTCAGGAGCAGGTGGCCGGGCACAAGAGCGACGAAGAGTTCCTCCGAAAACAGCGGCTCGACGGAAACTCGATCATCGTCGATCGGCAGGGCCACAAGGCCAAGGTCCACCTCACCCGAGACGCACGCGCCGATCAGGTTCTCCGTGAAGTCTTCGTGCACGGTGACTTCGGCGCGCCGGTAGCGCCGCGTGAAGCGGCGAACGAGCCGGGGAAGAAGATAAGGCGCTACGGTAGGAATCGCGCCGATGTGAATCTGGCCTTCTTCCAGGCTATGCGGGTCCTGCACGGAGTCGCGCGCGGCGGCCACTGCGGATAATATCGACACTGCGCGAGCGTAGAATGCGCGGCCCGCGCTGGTGAGCCGGACGCCTCGGCCCAAACGCTCGAAGAGCTTATGCCCCAGTTCCTCCTCGAGCTTGTGCACCTGCGAACTGAGCGAGGGTTGCGCGATGTAGCAGTTCTTTGCCGCGCGCGTGAAGCTGCCCGTCTCGACCACGGAGACGAAATAGCGGAGCTGATGCAGTTCCATGACTTCGGCCCGCCTTTCCTCCGCCCTGCACTCATAGGACAGAACTATAAATGCGATAGGAACAATATATTATAACTATGTGGCATCGCGGCCTAACCTTGGAAACCGAAGGGCGGCTGCCCCTTGTTGCGGCGGCGCGCCTGAATTCAAGGTGAAAAGGAGAGTTCCGCATGCCAAAGTCCGCAAAACTCCACGCCACCGGGAAGGTGAAGCCGGGTGACGTGAAGCAGCGCGTGGGAGTGGAGCAAATCGCATCGCGCGGCGTCGACGTCAAGCAGCTGATTGAGAAGCTGATCGACGCAGCCGGCGCCGAATTTACAACCTACTATTACTATACGATTCTCCGGATGAACCTCGCGGGGAACGAAGACTACAAGGAAATCTGCGAGGACGCGCGCCTCGAAGACCGCTCTCATTTCGAGCTCATCACGCCCCGCATCTACGAGCTCGGGGGGCAGATCCCGAAGGACATTCGCACGTTTGCCGATCGCGCCGGGTGCCCGGACGCATATCTGCCGGACGAGCCGACCGCGGTCAACATTCTTACGGTGCTGCTCGAGGCCGAGCGATGCGCCATCCGCACCTGGAGCGAAGTGTGCGACTTGACCTTCGGCAAGGATCCCCGCACCTACGACATGGCGGCTCGCATCCTCAACGAGGAAATCGAGCACGAAGCCTGGTTCATCGAGTTGCTCAGCATGGAACGGGACGGCGAGGTTCGCCCCTCCGGACACTTCCGTCGCGGCACGCCCGGCGAATCGCCTTACAGCAAGAACGCCGGCTTCTACAATCCTTGATTCTCGCCGGGGATTTCCTCGCGGGATCGTCGAATCTTCGGCCGAGCGGCTGCCTGCCCGATCGATAATGATCAAAGCGAAGGGAATCGTGGCCGAAGCCGAATTCAACATTACGCTCGTGACGCGCGGGACGGAAACCACCTTTCCGTGCCGCGCATCCGAGTTCATCCTGCAAGCGGCACTCGATCATGGTCTCGATCTGCCGTATAGCTGCCTGCAAGGCTGGTGCGTCACTTGTGCGGGGCGGCTGCTGTCGGGGAAGGTGGATCAATCGGCTTCGTTCCGGTTTTACGAGAAGGATGCTGAGGAAAAGTTCGTTTTGCTGTGCACCGCGCGCCCGCTAAGCGACGTTCGCATCGAAACGCACCAGAAGGCGGCCATGCGCGCGCACCGCATCGACAATAAACTCCCCGTGCCGCTCGGCTGAGGGTGCGTAATGGGCGTGCGGACGCCGAATCAGCCACAGAGGAACGCCATTACGGAAGAAGACCGCCGCTCGCGCGGGCCGGCGCAGACACGCAGAGCGACGCAAGAGAGGGCGAAAATGGGCACGCTACCGATCGCCAGGCACTCCGATCGAGGTCACGGGCTGAACACCAGCATCGGGACCGAGCAAATTTTGGGCCGCTCGATTGTTCGCGGACCGCTTTGGAAGAGATTTGTCGAATCGGCGGAGACTTCACTAACCCTGGAAACGATCGTGTGTCCGTTTGGCCGCGCGTTCATCAGCAAAGGACAAGTCGGAACTCATCACCGGGCGATTTCTCGAAATGGACTTGTCCTGCTCGTGAGCCACGAGGCGCTCGCGTCAATGGAGGGATTTTGTGCAAGACTGCGCCTCTCAATCTGGCACCGCGCATTTCTGCGCAACAAGCCCGCCGAGCCGTGGGGGATTATTCTGCACGCTGCAATTGTCGAACCGCCGCGCACGGCCGATCGCGCCGGCGGCGTTCTGCAAGCCTCGATTGGGCGAGCCGCCGAACTCGCGGCGGCGCTGTCTATCGAACTCGGCGGCGAACGCACCCTGAACTTTTTCCATTGATGCTGGACCGAGCGGCCCGCAAACAGGCAGGGTCTTCGTGTGTGATTCGTGCGGGAAAAAGTCAGCTAGAATCGGTTAGCGCAGCACGTGTGGAAGCAATGGCAGCAGCACGCCGGCGCCCCAGGAATGCGCAACCGGCGTCCAGTGGCGCGTGAGCTCGTCGGCAAGCATGAGCGACATCATGATGGCGAGCCAGAAAACGGCAGCCACCATCACGATGCGCGGAATTCCCGGGGTGTACTTCACGTGCATAAAGAACAAGACCACGAGCGTCATCTTCGCTACGGCGATGGCCAGCGCAACAACGGTATTGAACACGCCCAGATCGATGTAAGCTGCGCCCGTCGTCAGCCCCGTCAAAACCAGCAGGCCGGCCCACACCCCGATGTAAACCTTCACCGGAACGATGTGCTCGGACATCAGCGTCCCCCGCTCATGTACCTGCCGCCGACCAGATAGAGCAGCGGGAAAAGAAAAATCCAGATGATGTCCACGAAGTGCCAGTACAGCCCGCTGATGTCGAGCGGCGCATAGTACTGCGGAGAAAAGCGGTCCCGAGCCGCCATGATGATAAGCGCCGTCAGGATCCCGACTCCGACGACCATGTGCAATGCGTGAACGCCCGTCATCGTGAAATAGAACACCATGAACATCTGCACCATCGGGCCATTCGCTCCCCATTCTGGCCGGTACTGAAAACCGAATCCGGGGACGATGTGTTCGAGATAATCGTGGTACCACTCGAAATAGAGCTTAACCCCGATGAAGGCGAGCCCGAGCAGGATCGTGATCACCAGGAACAGGATGACCGTTTTCTTGCTCTTGCCCGTTTGCGCGGAATAAATCGCCATGGCCATCGACAAGCTGCTGCAGATCAGAACGGCCGTGTTCGTGGCGCCGAATTTCACCTCCAGCAAATGGCTGCCGATTTCGAAAGCTTGCGGGTGCAGGGAACGGTAAATCAAATACGAACAGAACATCCCGCCAAAGAACAGGACTTCCGTAGCCAGGAAGAGCCACATGCCGAGCGTGCCGGCTTCGCGCTGCTGTTCGACAGTTTCGAACTGATGGACGAGCTCCGGAACGTGCGATTCGTGCCCGTGTTCCGGGGATGGATGAGCCATTTCAGCCACGGACCGGCACCTCGGTTCCAGGATAGTTGTACGGCTCTTCAGTCACGACCGGCATCTCCTCGAAATTTTCGGTCGGCGGCGGCGACGGTGTCTGCCATTCGAGCCCCGTTGCGCCCCAGGGGTTCGGTCCGGCGATCGGGCCGTATTTGATCGACCAGATCAGGTAGATCAGGGGAATCACGTATCCTACGCCAAGAATCGTGGCGCCCGCCGACGACATCACGTTCAGCACCTGAAACTCCGGCGGGTAAACGGCATAGCGGCGCGGCATCCCCAAATAGCCAAGCATGAATTGAGGGAAGAACGTCAAGTTGAAGCCGACGAAAATGATCAGAGCGGCGAATCGCGCCCAGGCGTCCGGATACAGTCGCCCCGTAATCTTCGGCCACCAATAATGAATCCCGCCCAGATACGCCATCACCGCTCCGCCCACCATGATGTAGTGGAAGTGCGCGACGATGAAGTACGTGCCGTTCAGATGCACGTCCGTTGCCAGAGAAGCTAGAAACAATCCCGTCAGCCCGCCCATCGTGAACAAGCCGATGAAGCCGAGGGCGTATAGCATGGGCGCGTTATACGAAATCGATCCTTTGTACAGAGTCGCGGTCCAGTTGAACACCTTGATGGCCGACGGAATCGCCACCGCGAAACTCAGCACCGAAAAAATCAGTCCGGTATAGATCGACTGCCCTGTGACGAACATGTGATGGCCCCACACCAAGAAGCTGAGAACCGCAATGGCCATGCTTGAATACGCCACGATCTTGTAGCCGAAGATCTTTTTCCTGGCAAAACAGGGAATCAGCTCGCTGATTACCCCCATTCCCGGAAGAATCATGATGTAGACGGCCGGGTGCGAATAGAACCAGAACAAGTGCTGGAAGAGGAGGGGATCGCCACCCACAGCCGGATCGAAGATTCCCACGTGGAAAAGTCGCTCCAAGGCCATCAGGAACAACGTGATTGCGATTACGGGCGTCCCCAGGATGAAAATCACGCTGGTGGCATACATCGACCACAAGAACAGCGGCATGCGGAACCACGTCATTCCGGGCGCGCGCATCTTGTGAATGGTGACGATGAAGTTCAGGCCCGTCAGGATGGACGAAAACCCGGCGATAAAAACACCCGTTACGGCCGCAATCACGTGCGTATGCGAGTATGTGCTGCTGTAGGGCGGGTAGAACGTCCAGCCCGTATCGACCCCGCCCGCCGCGATCGCGTACAGCATGCACAGCGAGCCCGTGATGTAGAGATACCAGCTCAGCAGGTTGAGCTTCGGAAAGGCGACGTCGCGGGCCCCGATCATCATCGGGATCAGGAAATTTCCCATCACGGCGGGAATCGACGGGACCAGGAAAAAGAACACCATCACGATTCCGTGAATCGAGAACAGCTTGTTGTAGACTTCCGGCTCGACGATCGCCCCGGTCGGCTCGATCAGCTGAATTCGCATCAGAGTGGCCGCCACGCCACCCACCACGAACATGAACGTGATCGAAACCAGGTAGAGCAGAGCGATTCGCTTATGGTCGGTCGTCAGGAGCCAGGACTTGATCCCGTAGCTCGCGTTCAGGTAATTCACGCGGGATTCAGACGGCGCTGTGGGGAGTTCTGCGACTGCCGTACTCATTTCGTCGACGTCCTTTCTTCCGCTCCCAGCGACTTGATATAAGCCATCAGCTGCAGGATCTGCTCTTCGGTCACTTGCCCCTTGAACGTCGGCATGATCGGAGAATAATGCGGCAGCAGAATGGAATTGGGCTCGATGATGGCCTGCCGGAGCAGCGTTTCGTCCACCACGCGAGTCGACCCGTCGCGCAGCTTTTCCGGCTTCCCATAGATGCCCACCAGCGACGGCGCGGTTCCTGTGTCATTCGCGACATGGCAGGTCGCGCACCCCAACCGATTGAACAACAGCCGGCCTTCCTGCGCCATCGATTGATCCCTCATCTGGCCCGCAAGCCACGCCGCATAATCCGCCGGCTTCATGACGTACACCCAACCGATCATCTTCGAGTGGCCGGCACCGCAATACTCGGTGCAGAACAGATGGAATGTGCCCACCTTGTCCGGCTTGAACCAGATCGAATTGTACATGCCCGGCACGACCGATTTCTTCATCCGGAAGGCGGGGACAAAGAACCCATGAATCACATCCTGCGACGTCATCGTCAGCTTCACGGCCTGGCCCACCGGAATATGCAGGGCATCGATTTCGCGGGGACCCTCGGGATGCTGGATGTGCCACATCCACTGCTTTCCGATGACGAAGATCTCCGTTGAATTGGCGGGCGGCCGCGCGTTACGCACGTAGAGATACGACGCCCAGATGAAAATGCCGGCGCAGATAATCGTAGGGATTATCGTCCACACCACTTCGAGAAGTACGTTGCCGTGGATCTGCTCAGCGCGCTGGTCCTCGGAGCGGCGGCGATACTTGATCATGAAATAGAAAATGAAGCCGAAGATCAGCGCGGTGAAGAATAGCGTGACCGCGGTGAGGAAGTAGTACAGCTCGTCCACCTCGCCTGCGATCTTCGAAGCCGTGGGCGGCTGCAGGGGAATCCACGCCGCCAGGGCAGCCATCGATTGCGTTCCGCCGTGAGCCAGGCTCATCATGATTTGCCCGCGAAGGCCGTTTCTAGCCCGCGGCAAGTTGCCGCCATCCACTTCATGCGTGCCCCTTCTTCCAAGCCCCGTAGTTTTCCCGGCGGAAGAGAATGAATATCAGCCCGCCCAAAAGGAGGAGGGTCACTCCCCCGGCCAGCTGAATCACGTGCGAAATAATGACGCCGTATTTCCCGGTGCCGGGGTCGTACTGGCAACAGAACAGCAAAACCTCGTCGACCGGCGAACCGATTTTCCCCGACGAGGCATCGACCAGCCCGAGCCGCAAATCGAGCGGCCGGAACGTGATCCCGTAGAAGTAGCGCGAGAGCTTGCCCTCGGGTGTCAGAATCATGATTCCGCTGGCGTGCGCGAACTGCTTGGAAACCGGATCGTACGCGTAGCGAAAGCCGACGGCAGCGGCGAGAGCCTTGATCTGCGATTGCTGTCCGGTCAGGAAGTGCCAGCCCTCGGCCCCACCCGGGCGCCCGTACATTCCGGTGTACATCTGGTGTTTCGACGCGGCGAGCACAGTGCCTTCGGTCGGATCGATACTCACCGTCAAGACGGTATAGTCCTTGCCCAGATCGAGCGGGATCCGTTTCAGGCTTTCGTCGAGATCGTCGAGAATCCGTGTGCACAGCATGGGACAGTTGTAATAGGCAAGCGTGAGGATCACAGGCTTCTTGCCGAAATACTGGCTCAGTTCAACCGTTTTTCCGGTTTCGTCCTTGAACGTCAAGTTCAGTGGGACCGAAGCGTTCAGTTTCTGATCGATTCCCACGTTCTTGAGCAGTGCGGGCCGCACGCCGATATTCTGAACGGGAACCGAGCCACCCAGCTCCTGGGCCGCTGTGCAAAAAGGAATAAAGAAGCCCACAGCCAAAAGCGTGGCCGTAAGAGGAAGCAGCGAAACACGCAAGGCTTCGCCGCTCCGACAGTTCCGAAACCAACTCCGCGTTTTTCTTTCGATTTTCAACTTCCCTACCTGCCTTTACAGAAAATCTCTTTTCGGGCGCCGCTTACTTCGTGTAATCCACAGGCGGATGTTCGTCCACGAACTTGCACTGCCCCGCCGCTCCTTCCGGGGGAAGAGCATCGACGTTCCCCACCGGAACGATTGCCTGCTTGTCGTACGGGCTCATCTCGCTTTCGGGACGCGCCGGGAAACCTTGTTTCAGAACCAGGTCCATCGCCCGATCGATGGGAATGTGGACCACGCCGCTCTGCTGGTCGACCCATCCGTAGCTGTTTAGAGCGCTCAACTGCTGCTCGCAATAGGCGCTCAAATCGACGTGTGGGTACGCCTGCAGGCGCGGCGAAGGCGGCAACCGGCGCGCATTCGCAAACGGCGCCGCGGGCGGCCCCAACGGCGATTTGGCCGACAGGAACTCCAACGTCCATTTCATCGCCAGGAAAGTAATCACCATGACCACGGCCAGTCCCAGACCGAAAAGAAGCAGTCCGCGAACGTTCGCGTCCCGCTTTTCGTAACCGTCTCCGGTGTCCGGCTGGCGCTTACTCGCCCACGGCATGTTCGAGCGCTCCTTCGAATCGTGGATCGTGCTGCGGCAACAGCGGCCATCTCCTCAGCTGCCACAGGAACGCTGCAACCCACAGGCCTCCGATGGCCAGCAGCGCGACAAAATCGAGGGGGTGAAAGTACGGGCCCTTGCGTTCCGATTCGAACGCCGGCACCACCAGCCAGTACACGTCAACCATGCTCAGGAAGAATACTCCCGCAGCAATGACGGAAAGCGAGCGCAACCGCCGCTTCAGCGGCCTCTGTAACAGAAGCAGAAAGGGAACTCCGAAGTGCAGGACCATCAATACCACCGCAATTGCCGCCCAGCCTCCGAATGCTCGCGTGATGTACCAGGGAACTTCGTCTTTCAGGTTTCCTTCCCAGATGATCAGGAATTGCGAAAACGAGAGGTAAGCCCACAGCATGACGAAAGTCAGCATCAGGTTGCCGAGGTCGTTGAAGTCCTTGGGCGGAACGCAATCTTTCAGCGGTTCCTCATCCGAAAGCATTCGCAGAACGAACAGCACGAAGCACATTGCGGTCAGCGCCGCAATCACCATGAAGAGCATCCCGTAGATCGTCGAGAACCAGTGCGATTCGATGGACATCACCCAATCGACCGACGCCCACGTCAGCACCAATCCCCACAAAATCAGCCCGGGCCCGCTCAAGCTTCCCATGCGCTTAGTCAGTCGGGGATCGCCGGTACGATCCTGCTCCCTCGACCAGCGATTGAGGAGAACCGCGATCAGCAGCCATGCTGCGAAGTAAATCACCGTGCGCGCAGTGAACATTCCGGTCGTCATGTACCACTTCTTGTGCTGGAGAATGGGATCGGCGTTCACGACGACCGGATTGGCCCACGGGTAAAGCTTGGAGAGCCCGAAGAAGAGCGGCAGGAACAGCACGGCCATCAACGCGAAGGTACGCGAGCCGGCTTCCAGAAGTCGGCGTATCGGATAGCCCCACCAACCGCCCGTCAAGTGATGCAGCATCAGGATGGCGATGCAACCCATAGGAACCATCAGCCAGAAAACGAACGCGTACAGATACGACCGGAAGAATTGTCCCTGCGCGTGCGGCAACAGCGCGAAAAGCACGACCAGCGCTACGCCGGCCAAGCCGGCCACCAGCGCGATTTTCTGCGCTCGTTCCAATTGTGACGAAACTGTCCCCGATGGGCTCACTGGGTTTTTTCCCGTCCCGTGCTCTTTGCCGGTTCGCTCGCTGGCGCTTGGCTCGCCGCTGCGGAGTTGGAGCTGTCGCTCAGCTTCGCCCGTTCGTTGGGCGGCACATCCTGAAGCGATGCGTGCTGGCTCAATTGCAGAGCGCGGATATACGCGGCGATTCGCCAACGATCCGCTGGGCTTACGCGCGACGCGTAGCTGTACATTGCGCCGAAACCGTTCGTCATCACGTCCACGAAATGCCCCACGGGCTCGTTGCGCAGACGATCGACGTTGTATGACGGCGGATGCGAGAGCCCGCGCTGCACGATCATCCCATTTCCGTTCCCCGCGTAGTCGTGGCAGGGCGTGCAGTAAATGTTGAATTGCTCCCGGCCGCGCTCCAGGTCGGCGCGGGTGATGGGGAAAGGGAACCGGTTCGAGGGAACGCCATTTTCCTTCCCCGTGTACAGCAGCTCATCGAGGTGCAGGTGCCCCCGTGCAACGGTTCCCGGGACGACCGGCCGTTCCGAGCGGCCATCGCCGAAAAAGCCCGTGGGCTCCTCCGACACATACTTCGGCTGGACGTGCATGTCCAGGCGGCAGCCCGCCAGGACGCCCGCCAACAGTACCGCGGCCGCCACCGCACGCGCCATCCGGCCCGCGCGCCGGCCGAAAGCAAATTTACCGTCCAGCGGCGGTCCGAGTTCAGACATCAACTTCGAAGACTCCATCGGGATCCAAGCTCTCCAGAAACGCTTTCGTCCTTGCAAGATCGAATTGCTTATCGCGCGCTTTGATGCACAGAAAAAACCGGTCGGTCGAAGCCTTGGCGAACTCCGCCACATTGAACACCGGATGATACGGCGTGGGCAGCCCGTTCAGCGCCAGCATGCCAAAAGTTGCCGCCAAAGCCGCTCCCAGCACCGTAAGTTCGAAGGTGATCGGAATCCAGGCCGGCCAGCTATTGTAGGGGCGCCCGCCGATGTTCCACGGCAAGCTGATCACGTTCGCGTAGTAGCACATGAAAAAGCCCGTCAGCCCGCCCAGAATGCCGCCGATCAGGACGATCAACGGCAGCCGGGTCTTCTCGAATCCGATCGCCTCCGAAAGTCCTTCCACGGCGATCGGCGAATATGCGTCGATGCTCCGGAAGCCCGCAGCGTGCGTTTTTCGCGCGGCTTCCAGCACCTCTTCCGGCGTCTCAAATTCGGCGATCAAGCCGTAAAGCTCTTTTCGTTCCATTCCCTTATCCGGCAAGCTCTGGATTTGGATTCCGAACGCGCGCCAGGTAGCTCGTACGAGGCCGTGTATTCAGGTCCGCGAGCAGCACGTAATTGCGCGGCTCTGCTTTCCATCGCGCCACGTGGCTCTTCTTGTCGTTGATGTTTCCGAACATGATCGCTCCGGCCGGGCACGCCTGCTGGCATGCAGTCTGTATCTCCAGGTCGCGGACCACGCGGTCTTCTTCCGCCGACCGGATTTTGGCCTCGTTGATCCGCTGTACGCAGTACGTGCACTTCTCCATGACGCCGCGGCTGCGCACGGTCACGTCCGGGTTGCGCAGGCCGTAGAGGCTCGGTGTCTTGTAGTCGGAGAACAGGTAAAAATTGAAGCGCCGCACCTTGTACGGGCAATTGTTCGAGCAGTACCGCGTGCCGACGCAACGGTTGTACGTCATGTCGTTCAGGCCTTCGGAACTATGCGCCGTGGCGCCCACCGGGCAGACGTACTCGCACGGCGCGTTCTCGCACTGCATGCAGGGCAAGGGCTCGAAGTACATCTCCGGCGCTTCGATTCCGCCATGGAAGTACGTGTCGATCCGGATCCAGTGCATGATGCGGCCCCGGTCCACCTGGTCCTTGCCCACGATCGCGACGTTGTTTTCCGACGTGCACGCCACCACGCACGCGTTGCACCCTACGCACTTGTTCAAATCGATCGACAGTCCCCACGCGTAGCCGTCGTACCGGTAGTTCGGGTAGAGCGACAAATCCTTCGTTTCCGTGGCTTCGGGAACCTGCGCGAAATTCGGGTCGCGGCGGAATTGATCGAGCGTTGCGACCTGTACGAGGTCGCGCTGGAACGCATTCACGCTTTCGTCGTCCGATTCGACGCCCTTGTTGTCGATCAGCCACTGGTGCTGCACGGCCGCAAACGTGTACTTCTCACCCGTTTTCTCGAGTTGCAACGGCGCATTCGTGATCCACGGCGCCGCCGAAGTCCGCAGAAGATACGCATTGAATCCGGGGACGCCGCTCACCCACTCGGGTGAGCCGATGTCCGGGCGGGGCACGGACACGCTCCGGCCGTAGCCGAGATGCACCGTCACCGCATTGTCCACGTGGCCAATCGCGAGAAATACGCCGCCTTTCACTTCGCGCCCGCCGCAGCGCAGCGTCACGTAGTCGCCATGGTTCAATCCGTGATGAACGGCCGTCGCGGGGCTCATCATCACGGCGTTGTCCCACGTGATTCGTGTGATGGGTCTCGCCGTCTCCTGCAGCCAGCCGTTGTTCGCGAAGCGCCCGTCGAAGATCGTCGGATCAGGACGGAACACCAGTTCCAACTCACCCGCCTGGGCCATGGATTGGGCAGGTGGCTGCTGCATGAAGTCGCGTTGCAACGGCGCCGAAATTGCCGGCAGGGCGGTCTTCGCCATCACCCCGTCATGCAGTGAGGTTTCCCAGAAGTCCTCGAAAGCCTGCCCCTTTTCAGGACGCTGCCCCTGCCAGTATTCCTTCACGATTTCGTGATTACTTTTTCCCGCATTGCCGGTCAGCGCAGCGACGATTTCGTGGTGCGTTCGCCCGCCATAAATCGGCGCGATCAGTGGCTGCACGATGCCAATTGTTCCGTCGTAGGCTCGCGCGTCGCTCCAGGACTCGAGATAATGCGCGGCAGGAACATGCCAATTGCACAGCGTTCCCGTTTCGTCCTGGTATAGGCCGCAATGCACGCGCGTCTGCGCTTTCATCAGAGCGGAGGCAAAATCGAAGTCCGCCGGCGCGTCGTAGACCGGATTACCGCCGAGAATTACGATCAAGCCTACATGCCCGCCGTTGAGATCGTTCACGAGTTCGTGCAGAGACTCGGTCTGGTTCACGGGATTCGCTTCGAGCGAGTCGGTGTAATAAACGGTCTTGCCGACGTTCTGGAGCGCTTCGTTCATCGCGTGTGCCAGCGCATGTACGGCGGGAGGCTGTGTTTCGCCGGCAATCACCAGGCTTGCCCCGCGGTTTTTCGCCAGATCGCTCGCCACGGCCCGAACCCATTGTTCCGGGACCGCCTTATCATCGCCGCCCTTTTCACTGGGGAGAGCAATTCCGATGGCAGCCGCCAGCCGGCGCGCCATTCCTTCGACTTCGCTCGAGCGCAACCGCAACCGGTGGTCGGCCATTGCGCCGGTGCTGGTCGGCATACTTTCGGCCGCATAAAGCCGGTTAAGGTTGGCCGACGTTCCCTCGATCGCGCGCCGCGACGCAAATTCTCGCGTATAGCGCACGTGCCCCGGCCCTGAAACCAGGAAATCAGAATCCAACGCCACGATTACGTTCGCCTGATCCACCCGGTACACGATGTTCACGGGCCTTCCAAACGCCAATCGCGTCCCCTCTCGCGCCGAGTCTCCGCTGCAAGGCTCATACTGGTGCCATTTGGCCTCTGGAAACTGCTGCTGCAGCTTCTGAAGTTGCGACGCCAAGGTCGGCGAACTCACCGTCTCCGTCAGGATGCGCAGTCCAGCGCCCTTTCCGAACGCCGCTCGCTGGTCGCCCATCTCGGCCAGAAACGATTCCCAACTGCTGATTTGCCCGTTATGGAGCACGGTCTGAGATCGATCCGGATCGTAAACACCCAGCACAGACGCCTGGAGAAAAACGTCTGTCCCGCCCAGGCTGCCCGGATGTTCCGGATTGCCTTCGATCTTGGTCGGCCGGCCCATGTGGCTCTCGACCAGCAATCCCGTCGCGACGCCCTGCATCGTCATTGAGGTCGCGTAAAACAGCGGCTTGCCGGGAACAATCTCTTCCGGCTGCCGCACATAGGGCACGATCTTTTCGGTGGGCAGCTTTGTGCAAGCACTCAGCCCGGCCATCGCCGCCGAAGCCGCAGCAACCTTCAGCAAGTCCCGCCGGCTCAGCCCGTCGCCCCCAGCCGCCGAGTTTGCCGGCCCTTTCTGAACCGCGCCCTGCAGCTGCACCAGACCAGAGCCCTCGCCCGATTCTGACAACGCCTGCGACAGGGAAGCCTTCGCCACCCATGCGTCCCATGGCCGCGGCCGGACTGTCTCCGGCTTCTCCTGAGCCTGTGGTTGCCCCGCTGCCGGAAGTGCTCCCATCAGCCGTCCGGCCGCGTCCGGTAAATGATCGCTGCCCGAGCCAAATTCCCCTTCGAGAGCGTTCCGGAACTGCTCCGTGCCGCGCAATTCTTCGATGCTTCTCCACTCGCGCGGCGTACCGGTCTCCGTGAGGGCAGAGGCGGCGGCGTCGACGTCAGCCGGCCTGTTCAACCTGGACTCGGGCTGCTCGGGGTTGATCGGTTGGGGATCAGAGATCATTCGCATTTCACCGGTGACATGTGTCGCAGTCCTGCAGACTATAGACCTTGTATTCCTTCATTAGTCGGCGCCCCAAAGCGAGCTGATCGGTGTATTTCACACCCTTGTATGGGTAAGGATTCACGTCTGATGGTGGCTGATAATATGGATCAAAGACTTCGGACCTGGGCCGCAGGAACGCAGCCGGCTGGCGATGGCAATTGAGGCACCAGGACATGTACAGGGTTCCTTCGCGATACGTCAGCGGCATGCTCGCGATCGGGCCATGGCAGGTGGTACATCCGACGCCCTGCCGGACATGGATGCTGTGATCGAAATACACGAATTGCGGCAGCGAATTCACGCGCACCCACGCAATCGAAACGTTGTCTCGATAGCTGGCGCGAACCGGCTCGAGCATCTCGGCGTTTGTCCAGATCTGCGAATGGCAGGTCATACAGGTCTCGGTCGGCGGAAAACCAGCAAACGACGACTTTTCGACGGACGTATGGCAGTAGCGGCAGTCGATGCCGAGCTCGCCCACGTGATGCCGGTGGCTGAATGGGACCGGCTGCTGAATCGTAAGACGCCTGTTGCTATACCAGCCCGACAGCTCAATCTGATAAAAAGCATAGGTTAAGACGCCGATGAGTACCACGATACCGTAAATCGACAACCGCGAAATCAGGTTTGCGCTTCGATGGAATACTTGGGGCATAAGTCGCTGTGCGCGCTCTGCTTAGGCGGCGTCCTCCTTCCTCTTCTCCTGGGTCTCGTGCACCAGCGAGCGCACTTCGGTCATTGAAATCATCGGCAGGAAGCGGATGAATAGATAGAACAGCGTCAGGAACAGCCCCATCGAGCCGACCAGCGTGGCCCAGTCCCAACGCGTGGGGTAGTACATTCCCCAGTAGGAGGGCGCGTATTCGCGATGGAGGCTCACCACGATGATCACGAACCGCTCCAGCCACATGCCGACGTTCACTACAATCGAAATGATGAACAGCTTCAGCGGATTTCGCCTTACCCTCCGCGACCACAAGGCCTGTGGAATCAATATGTTACACGAGATCAGCGTCCAATAGACATACTCGTATGGGCCGAACATCCGGTTCATGATCATGTAGCGGTCAAAACCGTTCCCGCTATAGAACGCCATGAACGTTTCCATGATGTAGCCGTACGCGACGATGACGCCAGTAACCAGCATCACCTTACCCATGATGTCCAGATGGCGGATCGTGATCATATCGTCGAGCCGATAGAATTTCCGAAGCGGAATGGCCAGTGTCAGCACCATGGCGAATCCGGAATAAATGGCCCCGGCGACGAAGTAGGGAGGGAAAATCGTGCTGTGCCACCCCGGCACCAGCGCGATCGAAAAGTCGAAGCTCACCACCGTGTGGACCGAAACGACCAGCGGCGTTGCCAGGCCTGCTAGCAGAATCGAGGCCGTCTCGTAGCGGCTCCAGTGCGACGCCGAACCGCGCCAACCCATCGATAGCATGCCGTACGTAACCTTCGAGACCTTGTTCTTCGCCTTGTCGCGAAGCGTCGCTAGGTCCGGAAGCAAACCGACGTACCAGAAAAGGAGCGAAACCGTGAGGTACGTGGAAACGGCGAAAACGTCCCAAACCAGCGGGCTGCGGAACTGCGGCCACAGCCACATCACATTGGGGTAGGGGAGCAGGTAATAGAACAGCCACGGCCGACCCATATGGAGCAGCGGAAACATTCCGGCGCACGCCACGGCAAAGATGGTCATTGCTTCCGCGAAGCGGTTGATTGAGGTGCGCCACTTCTGATGCATCAAGAGCAGGAACGCGGAGATCAGGGTGCCGGCATGGCCGATTCCGATCCACCAGACGAAATTGGTGATCGCGAACGCCCACGCGACCGGAATGTTGATGCCCCAGATGCCGACGCCCTTCGTGAAGAGATAGCCCATCACGAGGTTCAGGAGGAGGAAGAGCGCGAACGATAGCGCGAACCCCGCCATCCAGCCCTTGGTCGTGCCGCGAGTCAGCACGATCGAGCTGATCTTGTCGGTGACCGAGGCGAACGTGTGACCCGGCTCTAAAAGCGGGTCCGGCCGCTCAACGACTGTGTTTTTTGATCCTTCGGAATCCACTCAGTGTCCCCAGACAAATGCCTGGCTGATGCCTGCGAAACATTGAAGGGCTTTGAATCTAGGATAGCCAATTAGCTTGGATCCGCCCCGCTGCCCCCACGGCGGCAGCGATCCATTCCCGAAGAAGGTTGAACGCGGTCCGCATTTTCTTCCGCGCTTTTGGGTCGCGCCGACTTCTAACGACCCGATCGCCTCATTCAGGACCCGACAGCATAAAACGTGAACAGCGCGGACGCAAGCGAAACCACAAAATTTTCTGAGGAAGAAATTCGCGTGCGCTCAGCGACCGCCTGAAAACCAATTGCGTCTTGCCGCGCGTCTTATGAGTTCAGAAATACAAAGGTTCCCGGAACTTGAGCGCTCGCGGGCTGGAAGCACCGGAAATGCGTTATCATCTAGCGGACGATATCCGGAGCTGAATCTTCGGAACTGGATCGGTCAGAATGTTTCGCATTCGCGCGCTATCGTCGTTCGGCCCAGTCCTTCTCGCCATTCTCCTTACCGCTCTCCTTGGCTGCGGGCGGGCGATTGCTCAGGACGAACAGCAGGGAATCGACAACATTGCAGCAGATGTGGCCCAAGCGATCACCAGGAATGCGCATGGCTCGCCGGCGCCCGTCGAAGTTTTCGTCGAAGACTTCGGAGAAGCGAATCAGCCCACAACGCTTCTCGGCGTCAGCCTGGCGAACGAGTTTGCGTTCGCATTGAGCACGCACGCCGGCGGATTCGACGTGATCGACCGCGCGCGGTTGACCGGCATGGCTCAGCATGACCTCACCGGCCAGGATGCTTGGAAGTGCTACTGCAAACCGCACGGGACACCCGTCTTTGTGACGGGAACCTTCACCGAACTTGGCGACACTTTGGGTCTCGCGCTCCACGTCCAGGAATTCCACGCGCCCCTCGTCGATCGCGGCATTCAGATCTCTTTGACGCCCAACCTGAAAGCGCTGGCGTCGGCGCCTGCGCCCGCTCGTCCAACGCCCACTTGGGTGAGCCGCGATCACCCTCCCGATCCGGATGTTAAACCCGCGAGGTCCGGCACCTTGGGCGTCGGCTATCCGGCATGCATCGATTGCCCGCAAGCGCAGTATTCGGCCGAGGGGACCGGTGCAAAGATTGAAGGCACGGTCACGTTGGACGTCGTTATCACCGCCGAAGGCTTCCCGGCAAAAATCACGCTGCTTCGCGGCTTGCCCTGTGGTATGAGCGAAGCCGCGATGAAAGCCGTCGAGCATTGGAAGTTTCGCCCGGCCACGATGGACGGCAAACCGGTGGAAACGTCGCAGGTGGTCGAAGTCACGTTCCACTTGTACTGAGGGACGGGCTGGCAGCAGCCGGGTACGAATGCTGGCGCTGCCGTTCAGCGTTCCGTGAAACCGTCCATGGTCCACTCTTCTGAGCCCACACCCTTGTGTACGAAGAACAATCCTGTCGGGTCGCATTTCGTCTTCAGCGCCGCAAGCCGTGCACGCTGAATGCGAACGGATCAATCCGTCGTGCAGAGCAGGGTAAGGTCGGGGTCAAGGGCGAGACGTGTCGGGCGGAATCCCGACACGAAACGGAATTTCGTTTCAGGACCAGTCGTCACGACGACTCCCAGCCGCTCCGGTTTGCGGCCCGAACGTTCCGCATAGACGGGGACGGACGCGGTGAACAAGTCGTCCACTCCCGCCTGGCGAAGCGTTCCGGTCACCACGAATTCGTGCCGGTGGAGCTTCGCCTCGAACTGGATCTTGTACTCCGGAATCCCCGTGTTCTTCACCCACTCGTTGAAGAACCAGTTAACGGTGTGATCGCCTTCCAGGTCCATCGACGGAGTCATTTGCTCTTCCACAGCGCGCTGGAAATCCGCGGTGGAGAGCGGCTTGAAGCGGTACTCCGTCAGAATCGATTGCAGCAGCCGGCGAAAGCGGGCGTCCGGATCGCTTGTGGCGGGTTCGCGCAGCATTTCGCGAATCATGTGCATCACCCATGCCCCTTTGCCGTAGATCACCGGGTTATAGGCGCCCGGGTCGTTCGACAATGCCAGGCGGTAGCCAAGCGTGAGCGGGCCCGTCGTTTCGACGCTTCCTCCGCTCTGGGGCGCTTTGGCAACGAGAGCCGCTCGATAGCGCTCGAGCCATGTATTCAACCGCCGTGCCGGCGGTTTTCGTGTGTCGGCGTAGAGCATGGCCAGATAATTTGCCATCCCTTCCTGAATCCAGACGTCGCGATACGTCGCCGCTGCCGTGAGGTTTCCCCACCACTGATGCGCCACTTCGTGGAACGGCATGATTTCTCGCGCCATTTCTTGCGATTGTTCCGTGATCCCCGCGCGCTGGTCCGCTTGAGCCGGCAGGAAGGCGAAAGTCGAAAGGTAGACGAGGCCGGGCCAGCCCTGTCCGACCGTCCCGGGGATTTGCGAAACCTTCAGACTGCCAAAAGGAAAAGGGCCGTTCAGGTTTTCATAAAAATGGATTGCGTCCAGAATCTGGCCCCCAAGATTTTTTAGGATAGCGGCTGGGTCGGGCGGAGGCGTCGAAGGAACGCTGTCCAATTGGCCCGTTCGAAACGGGCCCAACTCCGGCCTCGAGGGAATTACGACGGGATGTTCCTGCTGCAGGTGCGCCAGGATCGCGCTCTCGATCTCGTGGTTTGCATACAGCTCAATCCGCGGTTGGCTGGCATTGGCGATTTCGCTCTGGTATTCGCCGAGATTGAATCCCGCAACGGCAAACGGCACATCGGAAACCCATCGCCCGGACTCGAAATCACCATCGTCATGGGACTCCACTTCTTTTCCGGTTGCGACCAGCGTGAAACGCTTCGGCCAGCGAAACGAGAGACTGAACGACGCGAAGTCGCCCAGGCCCGCCGGATGCGCGTACCACGTTTCGTGCTCTCCTACGTATTCCACGCCGTTTCCCGCGTCGCTGATTACGCTGCCGTGATAGGAGATTTCCAGCCGAAGCTCCTGCCCCTCCTGCACAGGAGTCGGAAGAACCACCAGCACCGTATCGTTGCCGCGTCTTTGGATCTGGCGCTTGCTCAAGTCCTCGTTCTGGAAATAGACGAGCGGCGTTCCGTTCCCGTCCTTTACATTTTCGACAGCGAGCCTGCGCGAAAGCTCGAGCGGCACGACGCGGTCGCCGCCCCGCAGCGCCTTGACGTCCATGAAGGTAGTCCCATCGAGAGAGAGGTCGTCGGCGATCTTCGTCTCAATCTTGTAATCAACCGGCACGAACGCGTCGGCGGGAGCCTGCGGCGAATCCAAGGCGCGGAAGGAAGCCCAAATATCGTAAGCCATTGCCCCGCCTGGCATCCGGCGCGGTTGACCAAACAGGACCTGCTCGTCGCGCCGCTGATCGACCACCAGGTCGACCATTCCTTCCGCGTCGGTCAGGATTCCCGCATAGAAATACGGCCGCGGCGCAGTCGAAAGCCAGTCCTCGATGATTCGCAGCGAGTGCCATGGGTTCGTGTTGGCGAAGATGGGATCCCAGTTCTCGGCAAAGTTCGTGTCGGTTGTCGCCGTGTCCCCGGCTCTGGCCAGTTCGCCCGCGATTTCTTCCGACGTGCCGTCGTCGAAACGCAAATAGGCCCGCGAAAAGGACTGGTCCAGGATGGGCACGCCTGTGAACTGCGCGAGCGAGCGCCGTTCGCCGGGATCGTGGGGAATGGCGATCGCGTGGCCCCGGCCGGCAAAGACGAGCCCCGTAATGCGCCCGCCAAGCGACTGCAGAAAGGCCAGTTTGCCCTCTTCAAAGGTGAAATTGACCACGTCGCGGCGCAATGTGAGCGACTTAACGTTGTACACGCGGTAAGAATCGGGCCGCAACGCGTTCAGGGCCTGGTACAGGGCGCGAGGCTCCGTAGGGGCTGGCCGGACCGGAGAGGCCTGGACAACCGGAGGCTTGCCCTGCGGGAGCTGAGGCGGTGCCTGGGTCTGCGCTGAAGCGGGCATGCAGACCGCTGCCGCCAGGGACACACCGGCCAGCGAATACCGCGCGAAACGCAACATGTAGGGACTGTACCGCTTAGGACAATAGCCAGCAAGCGCGCGGGCACGTCGTAAATCGTACTTGCGTAAAATTGATGTATGCGGCGTGCGATCCCCGTAGCCCTTCTCGTCCTGGTGGTCGCTTCCACCACTTCGGCGGATACCATCGTCCTGAAGAACGGCCACCGAATCGTCGCCACGAACGTAACGGAAGACGCCCACCACGTCAGTTATCAGACACCGGCCGGACAAATGTCGATTCCGCGGTCGATTGTGGCGCGCATTGAACCCGACGATCTGAGTTACACCTCAGCGGCTGCTTCCGCTCCGCCGATTTCCGTTCCGCAGATTGCTCCCGTCCGTGGATACGAGGAAATCGCCAAGTTAACGGTTCACGACAATGCGATCGACTACGCCTATCTCGCCAGACTGGAGGGCGACGCCCGATCCGGATCGACCGAGGCGGTCGCCAAGGTCGCGGCCGCTCATCATGCCGCCGCACAGTTTCTGGTGGCGCAGGGGAATCTGGATTCGGCGGTCGATCAGTACCGGCAGGCAATGGTTTTTGCGCCGGACAACATTGGAGTTCTCTTGAATCTAGCCGGGCTCTATCTTCGCGAGAGTCAGTTTGCGGCGGCTCTCGATCCTCTCGAACGCGCCCGGGAGCTCACGCCCGATTCGGGGGAGCAAGCCGCCGCAATCGCGAAGCTGATGGGCTGGGCGTACTACCGGTCGAACAAGATGGAAGAGGCGATCAAGGAATGGAAACACTCGGAAGAGCTTCATGCCGATCCGCAAGTGGAACAGGCTCTGGCGAAAGCGCAAAAGGATCAGGCGGAGGAGGAAGGCTACCGCGAAGGCGAAACGGCGCACTTCGCCCTCAAGTATTACGGCGGCGCCGCGCCCGAGCTGGCGCGAGCCATCCTTCACGCCCTTGAAGACGATTTCAACGACATCGAGTCGCAGCTTGACTACACGCCGCCCAACCAGATCAGCGTGATTTTGTACACGCAACAGGCGTTTGCCGATATCACGCGCGCGCCGGGCTGGGTGGGCGCTATCAACGACGGGCGGCTGCGTATTCCGGTGCAAGGGCTTACGAGCGTGACGCCGGAACTGGCACACGTTCTGAAACACGAATTGACGCACAGCTTTATCACCCAGAAGTCGCAGGGGCGCGCACCCACGTGGCTGCAAGAAGGCGTGGCGCAATGGATGGAAGGCCGGCGCAGCACCATGGATGCGGGCGCGCTGGTCGACGCGGCAACGCAGGGCTCAATGCCGAGCCTGCAATCGCTCGAGGGATCGTGGATGGCGCTGCCCACCGATTCGGCGGGGATGGCGTATGCGTGGTCGCTCGCGGTGGTCGAATCGATCATTCAGAACGGCGGGACCAGCGACGTCAGCCGTTTGATTGACCGCATGGCTACGGCGGCATCGGCGGAAGACGCGGCGCGCGAAGCACTTCACTCCGACTACAACGACCTGCGAGAGCAAACGGTCGCCTACCTGAAGAGTCAATATTTGCACTAATCGAGTGCGTTCTGATTTTCCGGCGGCGGGTCAAACCGGCTGAGGTCGAGAAGGTCGAAAGTGTATCGATTAATTTTTGGTCATGTATCTGATTCCAATGTATTTAAGTCAAGAAATTGTTCAACACGTGTATCGATTAACGACAGCATACTCAGGGGGCACCGACCAGCCCTGGCAACCAAAATCCGCACTGATTCGGCGGGACTTACGAGATGTCCTCATCCGCGTGCCCTCAAACAGGGTCGCAATTTCGCTGCTCGCGGTGGGTTCACGGGTAACCTTGATACACGGCGCCAAGCGAGGACGAGCCAGGCGCCTGCGGTCATTGATTGTCTGCACCTGGCCTGACGCCTAGGAAGTGACGAGAAGGGCGGCGAGGAGGGCGGCGCGTTCGGGCATGCTGCGAATCAGGAGGTGCTCGCGCGGGCTGTGGGCGCCGTCGCCGACAGCGCCGAGGCCGTCGAGGGTTGGAATTCCGAGGGCGGCGGTGAGGTTGCCGTCCGAGCCGCCGCCGGTGGATGCCTCACCGAGGGGCAGGCCCATCTGGCGCATCAGCGATTTCGCGTGCGCAAAGAGCTGGGCGACCTGCGGAGTGCGTTCGAGAGGGGGGCGGCTGATGCCGCCACGGACTTCGATGCGCGCGCCGCGCAGGATGGCCCGTAGCGCATGAAGCTTGCGAGTGAGCGAAGCCGAATCGGCTGCGCGCGCGTA
The DNA here is from genome assembly GCA_035307985.1 of Candidatus Acidiferrales bacterium. GTDB lineage: Bacteria > Acidobacteriota > Terriglobia > Acidiferrales > UBA7541 > Palsa-295. The sequence goes on along the minus strand of DATGHM010000081.1, from coordinate 39,666 downwards.
GCGAATATCGACTTCCGCCCTCGCGTGATCGGGCACGACATTTGAAACGGTCCCACCGCCGATGACGGTCGCCTGAACCGTGATTCCGCGCCGCGCATCATTCATTTTCATGAGGCGCGCAACGTGCAGGGCGAGTTCGTGGACGGCGTTGACGCCGCGCTCGGGATCAATGCCGGCGTGGGCGGAGCGGCCGGTGACGATGATCTCGGCGGTTCCGACTCCTTTGCGCGCGGTCTTCAAGCGGCCATCACGGCCGAATGCGGGCTCGAGAACGAACACCGCATCGCTGCGGCGCGCCTCGGCTTCGATTGCGTCGCGCGAGGAATCACTGCCGATCTCTTCATCGGAGTTCCAGAGAAACACCAGGCGTTTTCGCAGGGCGATTTTCGCCGCGCGAAGGGCGTCGACTGCGAAGAGGGCGTGCACGAGCCCGCCCTTCATGTCGAATGTTCCGGGACCCCACGCGCGTCCTCCGGAAATGCGAAAGGGCATGGTAGAAATCGTGCCGAGCGGATAGACGGTATCGAGATGCCCGAGCGCCATCCGTTGGCCCGCCGCTCGGCCCTTGCTATCCCAAACTTCCGCGCGAATGTGATTCCCGCGCTTGGCCTGGCGCAGAATCTCGACGCGCGCTCCGCGCTTTTGCCATTCCGCAGCGACGATTTCGCCGAAGCGATCGACGGCGCCTTTATCGAAGCTGGGCGATTCGCAGCGCACGAATTTTTCGAGCAGGCGGACCATTTCCGCCTGGCGGCCGCGCAGAGCGTGCAGGATTTCTCGAGGGCGAATGTTTGTGTCTGCCATTTGTTGCCAGAACGGGCGCAGCAAGCAGCGCCCCTACTGCGCGAACGCGTATGCCCGGGCGCAGCAAGCAGCGCCCCTACTGCGCGAACGCGTATGCTATCAGCCACCTTGAAGGGCGGCAACGTCGATTCCCCAGGGCGGGGGTTTCGTATAGAATTGTTGGCACTTGCAGGAAAATCTTGCGCCGTCTCGCGCACTTAAAGGAAATGGGAATTGGCGAACATCAGAGGCGAATCAATGATCCTCGACGTCAACGAGATCCAGAAAATTCTGCCGCACCGCTATCCGTTTCTGCTGGTTGACACCATCGAAGAAATGGAACGGTGGAAGCGCATCGTCGGAATCAAGAACGTGACGATCAACGAGCAATTTTTTCAGGGCCATTTCCCCGGGAGGCCCATTATGCCCGGCGTCTTGATTATCGAGTCGATGGCGCAAACCGGAGGGGTGCTGCTGCTGCAGGAAGTGCCGGACCGAGAGAAAAAGATGCTGTATTTCGTGGCGATCGATGGCGCACGTTTCCGGCGGCCGGTTGTGCCGGGCGATCAGCTGCGCGTGGAAGTGAAAGTGGTCGCATGGCGTGGAGATTTCTGCAAGCTCGATGGGAGCGCCTCCGTGAATGGCGAGCTCGCCGCGGAAGCCACACTGATGTGCAAGATGGTTGACATCGAAGCCGAGCAACAGCCGCCCCAGGTGCCCGTCGGAAAGTCCGAATGACGGATCACAGAGAACAGCCGGCTGGGGGATCGCCGGCCCTGCCGACATTCTGCGGGAGAGGCTTGAAAGGCCGGGCCGGAGGTGTTCGCCTTTCTCGCCTGCCGGCGGGACGGCGCCGACCGCGGGGAAAAGAAAAAGCAGATCCCTCACCCCCATTCCCGCAAAAACTGCGGGACTGGGTTCGGGATGGCAGGCGTGTGGACAATGCATCGAGTGCAGGTGTTGGCGATGAGCGAGATTGATCCGCGGGCGATCGTGTCGCCTACGGCGCGGATCGGCAGCGGCGTCCGAGTGAGCGCGAATGCGGTTGTGGGGGAGGAAGTCGAACTGGGCGACGGGTGCGTGCTGGAGCACCATGCGGTGGTGCACGGACCCTCGCGTTTGGGCCGGGAGAACCGTGTTTATTCCTTCGCGGTGATTGGCGGCGACCCGCAGGACCTGACGTACAAGGGCGAGCGCGTGGCGCTCGAAGTGGGCGACGCGAACGAATTCCGCGAATTTTCGAGCGTCAATCGCGGCACGATCAAGGGCGGGGGAACGACGCGGCTCGGCAGCAACAATCTGATCATGGCTTACGCGCATATCGGCCATGACTGCCAGGTGGGAAGCCACGCGATCCTGGTGAATGGGGCGACGCTGGCGGGGCACGTCACCGTGGAGGACTATGCGACGATCGGGAACTTCAGCCCGGTGCACCAGTTCTGCCGCGTAGGACAGCATGCGTATGTGGGGGCGCACACGGTGATCACGCAGGACGTTCTGCCGTTTTCGAAAGTGGTGTCGCCGCGAGAGACGCGGTGTTACGGCGCGAACACGGTGGGATTGCAACGCCAGGGCTTTTCGGCGGAGCGCATCCAATCAATCGAGCGAGCCTACCGATTGTTGCTGCGCTCGAAACTGAATACGGCGCAGGCCATCGAGCAAATGCGCGAAACCCTCTCGGAGTCGGAAGACGTCTTAACTGTGATCCGGTTTATCGAGTCGGCGGAGCGGGGGATTACGAAGTGAGGTTATGGGCGGAAGCGTTGGAAATGGTCGGGGAAGAGCTAACAAGAGACCTCGAAAGGGAAGTAGGGTCGAAACTGCTTTTTGTTTTGCAGCCTCCCTTGTCTCTCTGAAATTTGTTTTGCGAACTGGCGAGGATCGGCCACCTTGCGAGCGCGACTTCGAGTAAGAAAGCGGCGGAAGAATTGCGAATCGGAGGCGTTGAAGACGTAAGTAGGGACTTATCGACATTGTGTTCAGATAGAAGGGCGGTCGATAGACGGAGTTCGAAATCAGAACTTTTTGATTTGCGGCCTCCATTTTCCCTTCGAATATCGTAGCGCGAACTGGCGAGGATGGACCGCCTTGCTATTGCGGTCGAGCGTGAGAGAGCCGGAGGAATCGAGTCGGCAGAGCGGGGGATTACGAAGTGAGGTTATGGGCGAAAGCGTTGGAAATGGTCGGGGAAGAGCTAACGAGACACCTCGAAAGGGAACCGTTTCTGTGTTCGGGAACTCGAAATCAGCCACTGTGGAAGGTAAAAGAACTTGAGGTTTGAAGCGAGCGATAGCAGACGAGCCGTGCCATGCCAGTTCGCACGGCGACATTCGAAGCGCCGAGGGAGGCTGCAAGTCAAAAAGCAGTTCCGGGTTGGCGTGCTTACCGTCGGCTAGAGGGAAAATTGTGACAAGCAATCATGGAAACAATTCGTCAGGATGCTCATTGAAGGCCGGAAGAAAAGAAAACTGTGACGAATGATAATCATCACGCCTCGGGATGGGGACTGATCGCGGGAAACGGGGATTTTCCGTTTCTCGTGCTGGAGGGCGCGCGCCGGCAGGGGATCGAAATGGCGGTGATCGCCATCCGCGAGGAGGCGTCTCCGGGTCTGGAGCGGAGCGCGAAACGCATCCACTGGGTCAGCCTGGGCGAATTGAGCCGTGCGATTTCGCTGCTTCACGAAGAAGGAGTAAAACGGGCGGTGATGGCCGGGCAGGTGAAACACAACAAAATCTTCAGCTCGATTCGTCCCGATTGGCGGCTGGCCAAACTGCTGCTTTCGCTCACGTCGAAGAATACGAACTCGCTGATCGGGGCTGTTGCGCGCGTATTGCAGGACGAGGGCATCGAGCTTGTGGATTCGACGAAGTTTCTGGGCCCGCTGCTTCCGCAAACCGGGGTGCTTACGCGGCGTTCGCCCAGCGAGGTGGAAGCCGGCGACATCGACTATGGCCATCAAATCGCGCGGCAGATCGCGGGTCTCGACCTGGGCCAAACCGTCGTCGTAAGCGGACGCGCCTGCGTCGCCATCGAGGCGATGGAAGGCACAGACGAGACGATCGAGCGCGCCGCTCGAATTACGGATGGGCAGAGGCTGGTGGTCGTCAAGGTCAGCAAGCCTCAGCAGGATATGCGTTTCGATGTTCCGGTGATCGGGCTGAAGACGATCGAGCTGATGCGTCATTCGAATGCGACGGCGCTGGCCATCGATGCGGGACGCACATTACTCTTCGATCGCGCCGACCTGATTCGAGTAGCCGACGAAGCGGGGATTGCCATCCAGGCGTTTGAGCCCGCCCCGATCGGCGGCCGCGACCTCGCAAGGGCTGAGGCGGAGAAAAGAAGGTGAGCCCGGCAGCCACACGTGTCGCCGTAGTGGGCGTCGGCGAATTCGGGCGCAACCACGTTCGCGTCTGGCGGGAGATCGAGGGCGCCGAGCTGGCCGGCATCGTCGACACGAACGCCGAGCGCGGCGCCAAAGTCGCCGCGGAGTTTGGAACGCGCGTATTGCCGGGTCTCGGGGCGCTGACAGACGAGCGCGTTCAAGCAGTCAGTCTGGCTGTACCCACGGTTCAGCACGCCCGCGTGGCGTGCCAGTTGCTCGGCGCCGGCCATGACGTTCTGGTGGAAAAGCCTATGGCGGCGTCGCTCGCAGAGGCCGACGAACTAATCGCGACGGCCGAGCGTGCCGGCCGAATCCTGCAAGTGGGACAGGTGGAGCGCTTCAATCCCGCCGTTGCCGCAGCGCTGAAAATCGTGAACAGGCCGATGTTCTTCGAGGTGCATCGCCTGGGCGTCTTCACGCCACGCAGTCTGGATATTGACGTGGTGTACGATGTGATGATCCACGACCTCGACATCCTCCTCACGCTTGTGAAGGCCGACGTAATCGATCTGAAAGCGGTGGGCATCCCCGTCATTACGGACAAGGTGGACATCGCGCAGGCGCGAATCGAGTTTTCAACGGGAACGGTGGCCAACGTGACGGCCAGCCGCGTTTCGACCGAACGCGTCCGCAAAATGCGTTTTTTCCAGGAACATGAGTACATCTCCATGGATTTCGCGCGGCAGGACGTTTTGCGCGTGCGCGTGAAGACAGGAAGCGGCAGCGCGCAGGCCACGGACGCGCAGCCCGAGATTGGATTCGAGAAATTGCCCACCGTTCCCGAGGAACCGCTGAAGACGGAATTACGTTCGTTCCTCGACTCGGTGCGCAGCCGGCGTGTCCCGCTGGTGGATGGTGCAGCGGGGCGCCACGCGTTGGCGCTGGCTGACCGCGTGATGGAAGGCATCCTCGACCACGCCCGCCGCGTCCAACTTACTACTCGCGCGCTGGAAGCGCGACCGACTGGCACGCCTGAAGCGCGGCCTTTCACTCCCCAGGAAACTCGATGATCTCGCGCACTGTGGTTCCGGCCGACGTACGTCCGCCCTCCCCTGACCAACTGGGGCGGCCGGCGCGCCGGACGACCACGTACATGGACGAGCGCACGGTGGTTCCGCCGGAGCTTTCGGAGAATGCTGTCCCGCTTGACGGGAAATCCTCTATCCCGGCCCATCTTCCGTTGGACGTGCTTGTGGATCGCACGCTGGTGCCACGCGGAATGCCGGCGAAGCCGATCGAGAGACGGCAGAGCGACGACGCGTATGTTTCGATTGCCGTTCTTGATTCGCGCGTCGTGGTGCCGGCATACATTGAACCGGCCGTGGAAGAGGATCTGAAGGAGCTCGCGAAGCCTTTCGAGATGACGTCGGAGCTTCGCGAAGTGGTCCAGCCGGACATCTTCACCACCGGCGCTGCCAACCTGCTGGTTGCGGCAGAGCCGAAGGGAAGCCTGAAAACCGACACTACCGTCCGGGTGATGTCGGTGATTTTGCACCTGGCGCTGGTGATTTTCCTGATTTCCATTCCCAAGCTGTTTCCGCCGCACGTCCCCACGCAGGAAGAGCTCGATCTTGCCCGGAATGAGCTGAAAGACTGGGTGTATCTGCCGCCGGAGGTCTCGAAGCCCATGCCGGTGGCGCCGAGGATTCACATCGACCCGCGAATCCTGAACAAGGTCTCTCCGCCGGTGGAGAAGGCGCCGCTGGTTGCGCCGCCGACAGTGCAGCCGCGGCCAGTGGAGAAGCCGGCGGCGGAGCTGCCTGCGGCTCCTACTCCGCACGTCGAGGTGAAGCCACCGCCGGTGGAGCGGACGCCGACGCCGGCACTTGCGCCTTCGCGGGTGGAGCCGATCAAGCCGCAACCCGGTCATTACAATTTCAATTTGCCAAATCAAACGCTGCACGATCAGTTGCAGGACGCGATCAACAGCCGTAGCAGCGGTCCGACGTATACCGCGCCGGGCGGCGGGCTTCCTCGCGGTGGCGCCAGTGGCATTCGCGGGCCGGGAATGCAGCCGGGCGTTTCGATCCTGACGCCAACCGAAGGCGTGGATTTTTCGAGCTACATTCAGCGTTTAATCGCGACCGTCAGACGAAACTGGTACGCCGTGATGCCCGAGTCCGCCCTGATGGGGGAAAAGGGCATTGTGATGATCACGTTCCACATCAAACGCGACGGCACTGTTCCGGTCCCCGATCCCCTCCTGGAAAGGACCTCGGGCGAAGAACCTCTCGATGGGGCGGCGATGTCCGCGATTCGGACGTCGAGCCCATTCGAGCCGCTTCCGCAGCAATTCAAAGGGCCTGATATCCAACTCCGCTTCGTCTTCTTCTATAATCTGCCGATTGACTACTCCCACTGATCGCGATTTGAGGCCGAACGGGCGATGGGGCGGGCTGAGGATCGAAGCACAGCGCGAAAAAATTTCATGCTGAAGCGCACACAAATCGTCGGAACGTTGCTGCTTGCAGGCATCGTCTTGCTGATTCTCCTGCTGCGCTATTGGAAACTTCCGGGATGAGCCGGGCTGAGCGGCTGGTTGTTGTTCTGGGCCCTACAGCGTCGGGCAAGTCGGCGCTGGGCATTTCGCTGGCGGGGCAGTTGGGCGGCGAGGTGCTTGTTTGCGATTCGACGCAGGTGTACCGCCATTTCGATATCGGCACGGCGAAGGTTCTTGGAGCCGGCCAGAAGGGAATCGCGCATCATCTGTTCGATCTGGTCGAACCCGAGGAAGTATTCACGGCGGGAGAATACCGCAGCCGGGCTCTCGCGGCGCTGGACGATCTGCGCCGTCGCGAAAAGACGCCCGTGATAACGGCGGGCACGGGACTCTACCTGCGAGCGCTCCTGGAGGGACTGGCCGAAGCTCCGGCCCGATCGGAGGAATTGCGCGAACGGCTTCGGAGCAGGGCTCGGGTTCGCGGCGCCGAATATCTTCACAAGGTTCTTGCGCGTCTCGATTTCGAAGCGGCGTCGCGGATCGCAGCGGGGGACACGCAGAAAGTGATACGCGCGATCGAAATGCGCGTTTTGACGGGGCGGTCCGTGGGCGAGATTCATCGGGCCGGGAGGCAAGCGCTGGAGGGCTACCGGGTGATCAAGATCGGCTTGCTACCGCCGCGGCCGGACCTCTACGCGCGAATCGAGGCGCGCGTGCGGGCGATGCTCGGGGCCGGTTGGCTCGGCGAGGTCGAGGACCTGGTTGCGCTGGGGATTGCGCCGGACGCGAAACCGTTTCAATTCATCGGGTACGGCGAGCTGCGGGAACACCTTCGGGGCGAGCTTTCGCTGGACGAGGCCATTGGGATGATTCAGCAGGCCACGCGCAATTTCGCGAAGCGCCAAATCACATGGTTTCGACGAGAACCCGGCGTGAACTGGCTGGTGGGATTTGGCGACGATCCGGAGATTGCTTCTGCCGCGCTCGATCTGGCGCGTTCGTGAATGATCCCGGGCGCCGGAAGGCGCGATCCGGTCCATAAAGGCCGCAGAGTTATTTTTCGGTGCGGCCGGGGCAAAGGCGTATAATGAGGTCCAACGATGTGGATGCCTCGTCGAACGCAATTCCCTCACGCGATGCCTGAATGAAAACTGCTCAGCCCCTGGATAATCGAGAACGAGTTTTGCTGGTTGGCGTGGGCCTGAAGAGGCCGACGCACGGGCTCCCGGGCAACCCCGTCACTACGGGACGCGACTCGCTGGAGGAACTCGAAGAACTGGCGATCAGCGCGGGCGCCGCGATTTCCGGGACGATTCTGCAAATTCGCGACGCGCTCGATCCGGCCACACTGGTGGGAAAAGGCAAGCTCGATGAGATTCGTTCCGAGGCACACGCGCGCGGCGTGCCCCTGGTGATCGTAGATCACAACCTCACGCCGGTGCAGTTGCGCAACATGGAAAAGGCAATTGGACTCCGCGTGATCGATCGCACACAGCTGATTCTGGATATTTTCGCCTGCCAAGCGCGAACGCGCGAAGGCCAGCTGCAGGTTGAGCTCGCCCAGCTGAACTATCTGCTGCCTCGATTGACCGGACGCGGCGAAGAGCTCTCGCGATTGGGAGGCGGAATCGGCACGCGAGGCCCCGGCGAGCAAAAACTCGAAACGGATCGCCGGCGCATTCGAGAGCGCGTGGCGAAGATTCAAAGCGCTATCGAAACGGTACGGCAGCAGCGCGCCACCCGTCGCAGTGCGCGGCAGGCGGTGCCGCTGGGCATGGTCGCTTTGGTGGGCTATACGAACGCGGGCAAGTCCACGCTGTTCAACGCGCTGACGCATGCCGAGGTTGTCACGTCGTCGAAGATGTTCGCCACTCTCGATCCTACGATTCGCGCGGTTCGCCTGCCGTCGCACCGGCGGGTGCTCCTGTCGGACACGGTGGGATTCGTGCGCGACCTGCCGCCCGATTTGATCGCCGCCTTCCGCGCCACACTGGAGGAAGCTCAGGAAGCGGCACTGATTCTCCAGGTCACGGATATTTCGAATCCGCGGCATGCCGAGCAGGACGCCGAGGTGACAAAGGTCCTCGCCGATCTCGGCGTTCAGGACCGGCCGCGCCTCCAGGTGCTGAACAAGATCGATTGCCTCGGCGAGGAAGAAGTGCATGCGCTGAAGAAGGCGAACGGCCAGGGAATCCGCAAAGTTTTCGTTTCGGCCAGCACGGGTGAAGGATTGCCCGAACTCCTGCGGCAGATTGACGATGCGATGCCGTTCGATCCGCTCGAGCGATTGCGGCTCTATATCCCCACCTCTGACGGCAGAAGCCTTGCTCTCGTCCACGCTTGCGGCCGGGTTCTCCATCACGAGGTGCGCGACGGGTGTTTCGTACTCGATGCCGAGATTCCCCAGTCTCTTACGCGGCGGCTGGTGGAGTTCACGCGGCCCCCTGCCGGCGCAGAAGCGCATCCCGCTCGCGTCCCCGTGTAGACAGGGGACCGAGTGCCGGAACTCACGCAAAGACACCAATTTCCGGCCGTAAGGCGTACCGATCAGCGGTGGAAAACGCTGTGGAAAAGAATCGGTGGGACGACTGCGATATTCGATTTTCCTTAACTAAACCCTTCGGAGATATCTGACGGCGCTTTCCCAGTAAAATATTGACAATACATAGCTTACTGTCGCGTTCTGTGCCGCAGGAGGCTTGGCCCCGGAGCCCCCAGGCCTGACGCGGGACAACGCTCAGCTTTTGCACAGGTTTGCAGCATTTCCTGTATCTAACAGTAGGGTTTTCCTGTATTTGCGGCTGTCCAAGTCGCTGGCGTGAATTCTGTGGGGCCGGCCGCTTGCCGTTGACTGGCCCGGATGGGGAGACTATAGTGAAGGTCCCTGGCTCGACCGATCGAAGTTGAGCCAGACCTTCATCGAGAGCGGCAATGAACCTGCCGAACAGCCTGACAATTCTGCGGATATTTTTTGTGCCTCTGCTGGTTGTGGTGTTGCTCACACGCCAACCGAACTGGAATATCTGGGGATTGCCGATCCATTTTGAAGTTCTCGGCGTTTTGATTCTGCTGATCGCCGCCGCCACCGACGTGATGGACGGCTATCTCGCGCGCACGCGCAAGGAAATCACCACGCTCGGCATCCTTCTGGACCCGATTGCAGACAAGCTGCTGATTTCCGCCGCTTTCGTTTCGTTGGTTGCGATGAATCTGGTTCCCGCCTGGATGGTCGTGATCATCATTGGCCGCGAATTTGTCGTCACAGGATTGCGCGACATCGCGGTGTCCGAGGGGCTTGTGATTCCTGCATCGGCCCTGGGAAAGACCAAGATGATTTTGCAGGTGATTGCCGGCTGCACTGTGATTCTGGCCGCGAAGTATCCTGCCTTAAAGACATTGGGATACGTGCTGATGTGGCTGGTGGTATTGAGTGCCATCGCCTCGGCAGTCCACTACTTCCAGATGTTCTGGAGCCAGGTCAACTCCCGCGTTCAGCAACGGTACAGCCGGCCGGTTGTGGAGGCCGAAGAGAAGCCGCAGGATGTCCTCACTCACTGATCCGCAGAAGAGTTTACTCCTGGCAATCGCGCGGCGGTCTATCGTTGCGGCCGTCGACGGGCGCGAAAGCCCGCAAAGCCTGCCGGAGGACCAAGAGCTGCGAAAGCCCGGAGGCGCATTCGTGACCTTGCATCGCGGTTCGCGGCTGCGCGGCTGCATTGGCCAACTTCCCGGCAAGGACGAACTGATCCATGTGGTGGCTCACTGCGCCGGGCTGGCGGCGCTTGAGGACCCGCGCTTTCCGCCGCTGAAGAGGGACGACCTGGCCGGCCTCGAAATCGAGATTTCGGTGCTGTCGGAGCTGGAGGACATCGCCCCGCAGGACATTGTTCCCGGTACGCATGGCTTGATGGTGAGCCGCGATTCGGCGCGCGGAGTTCTCCTGCCCCAGGTGGCCACGCAGATGGGCTGGAACGCCGAGACGTTTCTTGAGGAGACGTGTGTGAAAGCGGGTCTCGACCGGTCTGCGTGGAAGGACCCGGAAACGCGAGTTCAGTCGTTTACGGCGGAAGTCTTCAGCGAATCAGGGTTTCGCGCGAACGAATCTTCCCGGGAAAGCTATTCGATTTCGACGTAATCACCGGCGTAGATTTCGCGCAGTGTAAACGTCAACAAGACAGTCGACGAGTTTGGCGACGTGCGCAACACGACGCCCTCGCCGAGCACCTCACGCGGCATATTCATCCAGTCCCACTTCTTGGGCGCGGCGCCGAAGCCGAAGGTCGGTCCCCACTCTCCCTCGACATCGAAAGCGAAGCGGGGCGTCTCGTAGGCGGTGTCGTGCTGCGTTCCCGTGTACCGGAAAACTCTGAAATAGTCGCCGACCCGCACTCCCTGATTTTGACCCAGGTTGACGTACATAACATCCAGCGCGCCCAGTTCTTGCTGGTACTTCTTGCCCACGATCACCATCGCTTTTGCTTTTCCGCTGGGAGGCGCAAAGCGGTCGAAATTCGCCTCGGATTTCAGCGGTGGAGGCGTGCGCTCCTCGAATGGCAGAACGACGTCCCCGCGCTGCATATAATTGCAGGCATGCGAAACTTGAGCGATTGAGGTCTTTGCGTGCACGACGACGACTCGGACACGTCCTTCGTCCTCCCACACGGTCCCCATCTTGTGCAGGATGGCGTCTTGCCACTTGGTCCATTCGATTCCGATGGGGTCTACAGCGGGGCGGACCACCGAGAACTCGTCACCGACCTTGACGCCCTGATCTGAACCTCGATCGATATAGACGTAATCGCCCTCGTCGAACGTGATGCGGTAACCGGAGCCTTCGCCCGTGATGAGATAGCTGCTCCGCGGAACGCTTTCCGTGGTCACGACGCCCGAGCAATAGAGGTCGCTATGAATGGCCACCGGTGTTTCGTCCTGCGCGACGGCCACCGAGCCCGATAGTGCTAAAAGAAGTCCGGCGAAGACTATTTTCCCGCGCATGATGCGTGCTCCTTTTGGAGGGTTCGCGTTATTCCGCCGCGATTGACCCGCTGCTCCGAGGTGGATCGAAACGCATTTCCTGCCTCGGCGCCTGTCAGGGGGCCCCCCATCGACAAGGCTCGCCAATCAGCATGGAGGATTTCCCGACCAATCGACCGTAACAAACGCTCCCAGGAGCGTCAAGGCAACCGTCTGGCAGGCTTTACACATTGGGTACCTCATGGTAGAAGCCTGAACTCCCCTGTACGAAAGGTCAGGAGAGGCGATTTGCGGCGGCATATGTCAGAATTTCGTGTGCTGCCGCCTCGTTTCCGTTCGAACCGAGTCGCAGGCAGCGGTGATTGGCAAAAACGCATGCCACCTGGCCGCCGTGGAATTTTGCGCGACTCGAGAACCAGGATTTGAAAGTGTTCACCGGCAAAAACAGACTTTGCGCAGTCGTCGCTGCCACAGATGCGGGTGCGATGGGGAGACAGCTTCATGCCGCGCTGGCACAGATCGGCGCTCGCACAAAGACGATGGAACTCCGGCTCGACTGGCTCAAAGATGACGCGGAAATCGACCGTTTCCTGCGCACTCTGGCGGCCACAAAGCCTCGCGCTAATCTGATTGCCACCTGCCGTCGCGTCGCGGCCGGAGGCAAGTATCGAGGTTCGATTGCCAAACAGCTGCTCCACCTTGCGGAAGCGCTCCGTGCGGGATGCAGCTGGTATGACCTGGAGATCGAGTCGATTCGAGAATGCCCGCCGGAAGTCCGGGAAGTCCTCCTGGGCGAAGGAAAGTGCCTGGCTTCGGCTCACTTCTTCGATCGGCTTCCGCGCGATTTGGATCGAACGGTCCGCGAGCTTGAGACGACGCGGCCGGAAGCCATCAAGATCGCGGCGCAATGCGATTCCCTGGCCGACGGCGTAAGGGTCTTGCGCCTGGCGCGCGGAAAGGGAACTGTCGTTGCGGTCCCGATGGGGGTCGCGGCGCTCGCGCTTCGCATTCTCGCACTCCGCGAGGGGAGCGCGCTTTCCTACGCGCCAGTGGAAAACTCGACGGCTCCGGGCCAGATTTCGCTCGACGAGATCGAGAACGTTTATCGCGGGAGTCAATTCGACCGCCGCACGCGCGTTTACGGAACGATTGGCAACCCGATCGCGCACTCGCTTTCACCGGTCATGCACAACGCCGCCTTCCTGGCGCGCCGAATCAACGCGGTGCATCTGCCATTTCTGGTGAAGAGACTGCCGGATTTTCTTGGTGCGATCAAGCCGCTCGGTATCTTCGGGTTCGGCATCACGCTTCCGCACAAGCAGGCAATTATGCGGTATTTGGATGACTGCGATCCGGTGGCGGCCGAGATCGGTGCGGTGAACACCGTGGTAATTCGCGGCGGCAAGCTCCACGGCTACAACACGGACTGCATCGGCGTTCTCCGCGCGCTCGGGCACCGGATGCGGTTACGCGGCAGTCGCATTTTGATCGTTGGAGCGGGAGGGGCGGCTCGCGGCGCCGCGTTCGCGCTTGCGCGGGCGGGCTCGAGGGTTTTTATCGGCGCCCGGCGAAAGCGGCGAGCCGAGGAATTGGCGAAAGCGGTTCGCGGCGAAGCAGTCAGGCTGAACGACTTGCGCCGGATGTCGTTCGACGCGATTGTCAACGCCACTCCAGTCGGAATGCATCCCTCGGTGCAGGAATCGCCGCTCGAGTCGCGCGATTTGAATTGCCGCCTTGTGTTTGACATGATTTATCGCCCGCGTATGACGCGTCTGCTGCGGCTGGCGGCGCGGCGCGGCATCGGCACGGTTTCCGGGATCGAAATGTTCGTTGCGCAGGGAATCGCGCAATGGGAAATCTGGACGGGCAGGCGCGCACCGGCCAACGTCATGCATCGCGCGGCAATCGACGCCCTCGAGGGTCGCGTGCGTCCGGCTTCAGGTATCTAACGAAAAAATATGATTCGGCCCGACTTCAAGACATTTTCCCGGTTGACTCGGCAGGGCAATCTCGTGCCTGTCTACGACACGTTTACGGCAGATTTGCTCACGCCCGTAGGCGCCTATCTTCGCATCGCGCGCGACGCCCGGTACTCGTTTCTGCTCGAGAGCGTGGAAGGCGGCGAGACGATCGCGCGCTACACCTTCGCTGGAGCGAATCCCGTGGAAGTGTTCCGCGCTCGCGGCCGCGAATGCAGCCTCGAATCTCAAGGCGCAGGTCGGGGTCTCGCCCCCCGGGCGGCGACGAGAGGAGGCAGGCAGGTCCGCGAGAATTTCATCGGCAATCCCATTGAAGAATTGAGGCGACTGACGGCGCGATTCCATCCCGTTCGCGTGCCAGGACTTCCGCCGCTGATTTCAGGAGCGATTGGCTACTGCGCGTACGATATGGTGCGGCTCATCGAACGTATCCCGGCTACGGGCCGCGACGATCTCGGTCTGGACGACTGCGTGATGATGTTTTATCTCGGGCTGCTCGTGTTCGATCACGTGCAGCACCGTGTCTGGATTATCCGCAACGTGTTCACCGAAGGCGGCGCGCCCGGAACACGCTCGGAAAAAAGCGCACTGCGCGAGAAATACGACTCCGCGATTCGTGAAATCGAACGAACTCGCCGCCTGTTGGAGCAGCCACTTCCGGCTCAGCGCCGTCCCAAAGGGCGCGGGGGTTTGCGCTTTCGCTCGAACATGAGCAAACAGCAGTTCGTCGCAGGCGTCCGCAAAGCGAAGGCGTACATACGCGCGGGCGACATTTTCCAGGTGGTGCCCAGCCAGCGCTTTTCAGCGGACCTCAGCGCGGACCCGTTCGAGATTTATCGGGCTCTTCGCGTCGTGAATCCGTCGCCTTATCTCTGCTTCCTGCGCCTGGACGACGTTTCCGTCGTGTGCAGTTCGCCTGAGATGCTGGTGAAGGTGCAGGGCAGGGACGCGTTCTACAGTCCCATCGCCGGCACGGAGCCGCGCGGCCGCGATGAGAGAGAAGACCGCGCGCTGGAAGCGAAGCTTCGCGCCGATCCGAAAGAGCGGGCCGAGCACATCATGCTGGTCGATCTGGGACGGAACGACCTGGGCCGCGTGTGCGAGTACGGAAGCGTGAAAGTCGAGCGGCTCATGTTCGTCGAGCGCTACTCGCATGTGATGCATCTCGTCTCGACGTTGCGCGGAAAGTTGCGCGAAGGCGTGGATTGCTTTGACGCGCTGATGGCCTGTTTCCCCGCGGGGACTCTTTCCGGCGCGCCAAAAATCCGCGCGATGGAAATCATCGACGAACTCGAACCCACTCGCCGGGGAATCTACGGGGGAGCGATTCTCTATCTGGACTTTTCGGGGAATCTGGATTCGTGCATCGCGCTGCGCACGCTGGTCGCGAAGAACGGCCGGGCTTACATTCAGGCCGGCAGCGGGATCGTCGCCGACTCGGTTCCCGAGCGCGAGTTTCAGGAGAGCGTCAACAAGGCCCGCGCTCTCGTCACCGCCGTGGAGATCGCCCACGGGAAGAGGTAATGACTTGACGGAATTCGATCAAGCAAACACATGCCTGACGTTCATCACCGCTTGACGGGCCGGTTGTTCAGCCGCGTTTCCGCCTCTGGGTCCGGTTGAATATACCTCGGATAGGGATCCCGCGATGCAGCCTCACAACGGACGAAATCAAGGTACAAATCGGCAAAAATACCGCACAACCGCAGCCTGTCTACCGCGCCATCCGTATCGTGCAAGACCCTGTTCCAATGACAGAATTCTCCTAGTTGCCGCCAAGGAGAAGACTGAATGTCAAAAAACCTCATCATCACGTTCGTAGTCGCACTGGCTTTGCTAGCGACTCTGCCCGCCGCGGCGTCGGCGTCGGATCGCGATGACGACGTCGGCAGAATCCAAAGCGCCACTCACGTGTTCAATCAGATCATGAACACGCCGGACAAAGGTATTCCTCAGGAACTGCTCGAAAAGGCTCGGTGTATCGCGATTATCCCGGGCAGCGTGAAGTTTGCCTTTGTCCTGGGCGGAGAGTACGGCAGAGGACTTGCGACTTGCCACACTGCGCACGGTTGGAGCGCCCCGATATTCCTGGCCGTGGAGGGAGGAAGCGTCGGATATCAGATCGGCGGCTCCTCCACTGATTTGGTGCTCCTCTTCATGAACGACCGCGCCTTGCAACATCTGCTCACGGACAAGTTCAAACTAGGCGCTGATGCCTCCGTGGCCGCGGGTCCCGTTGGACGACACGCGAGCGCCAACACGGACATCGCGATGCACGCAGAGATTCTGTCTTACTCGAGGTCGAGAGGAGTTTTCGCGGGCGTCAGTCTGAATGGCACGGTTGTGCATGTCGACAAGAGCGGCAACGAGGCCATGTACGGCGCGAACCCGAGGCGGCAGGAAATCATCGGGGGGCAGGTTCCGGTTCCTGCTGTCGCGCACCCGCTGTTGAGCGAAATTTCGCGGTACGTCGCGGAAGCCAAGGCGTCCTGATCCGTCGAGCCGGCATTGCCTTCGCACCAGGGATATGGCGCCAGGATAGTGGCCTCTGAGACGGTCCAGTCCTCGACGGACGACTACTCGATCGGTCTCGAGTTGTTCTATTGCGCGGCCGCGGAGCGGAAAGCCCGGAGAATGTCCGAAAGGGCGAGAACGCCTTCCAGTTTGCCGAGATCGGCGCGGTTGACTACGGGAAGGACAGGCCAATCGCCGGCCCAGCGCAACGCTTCTTCGAGGGATTCGTCCGGAAAAACCAGCGGCAGGGGACCCTTCGAATCCAGCTCGGCGGCCGTACGAGGCACCTTCGCAACCGGCACGCCAGTGACGGCTCCGGCGAGCGCCCCGGCGGCCCCGCTCGCAGCCGAAGGAGTTCCTGCGGCAGGTGAGCCTACCGGGGCGCCGGCCGCACCCTGCGGAACCTCTGCGCCAGGATCTGCACCGGCGGAGGCCGCAAGCTTCTGAATCTGCGCGCGGTCAAGAAGTCGCCATTCGCCTAATTTCGCGCGCAAGAGCACGGGAAGATCCGGTTGCCCCTCCATTCGCCGCGCGATGTCCGAAATCGAATCGTTCGGCTCGACGACGATGGCGCCATCTTGACGCATGGCATCTTCCGCAACGAGCGTGACCTGCTCTCTCAGTTCCTCGATCGAGGGGAGAACCAGGCCGTCCTGTCTCGCGATCAGATCGAAAAGGGGAAGCTTCTGGTAACGGCGCGAAATCAAGTAGGCGACCATCGTCGAAATTACGACGGGCACAATCGCGGTGTAGCTTCCGGAAAGTTCGATGACCATGAAGACGGATGTAATGGGGACGCGAAGAAACCCTGCGAAAAACGTGCCCATTCCAACCAGCGCGAACGTGGCAACGGTGCCAGTGAGGTGTGGAAAAAGGTGCTGTTCGACGGCACCGACCGCGCCCCCGAGCATCGCGCCGATGAAAAGGGAAGGGGCGAACACTCCGCCGGGCGTGCCGCTCAAGAAGGAAATGCCGGTGGCAAGAATCTTCAGCAGGCCAAGAACCAGTAGAAGCTTCCACGTGAATTGCCCGTGGAGCGCCTCGTCGATGATCACGTAACCCGCGCCCATCACCTGTGGAAACTTGATTCCGATCACGCCGACCATGAGCCCGGCGAGCGCCGGCTGAAGATCGCGCGTCCAACCGGGAAGGGCTTGAACCTTCGGACGGCTGTAGGAGATCCACTTCAGGAAGACGAGCGACGCTAGACCGCCGACGATTCCCAAAATTACGTAAGCGATCAACTCCCACGGATGAATGAGCTCGAAATGCGGAACGCGAAAGAGGGCCTCGGGTCCCAGAAACCAACGCATAGTCACCACGCTCGAAAGCGCAGCCAGCACGATGGCCCCGAGCACTCCCGCGCTCCACGTGCCGATCACTTCCTCGATGACGAACAGCACGGCGGAGATCGGCGCGTTGAAGGCAGCCGCAAGTCCGGCCGCGGCGCCCACGGGCGCCATCATGCGCACTTTTTTCTGCGAAAGCCGCAGCCCGCGGCCGATCGCCGAGGCGATTCCCGCTCCCATCTGAAGGGCCGGGTCTTCAGGACCGAGAGATTGGCCACTCCCGATTGCCAGGGAGCACATGATGAACTTCGAGACGACCGTGCGGAACGAAATGTAGCCGTTGAGAACGTACACAGCCAGCTTCGTTTGATTGACGCCGCTGCCGCGAGACCTTGGGAATACGCGCAGAGCCAGAAGGCCGATGCCAAGGCCTGCCAGGGTGGGCGCCAACAGCACGCGGGGGACGCTCGGCGTAAGAGAGGAGCCGAGCAGAAGCAGTTTCGTAAACTCGATGGCGACTCGAAAACAGACGACGGCGAGACCGGAAAAAACGCCGATCAGGACGGAAAGTAGGAGAAACATCCGGTCTTCGCCGATGGCAAAAATCCAGCGCGACCATGATTCCCAGAGCCGGCGTTTCGGTCGCCCCGGTTCGGCAACGGCCGTGGCTTCGGTTTGGGATGCGACGGCGGGCTGAGGGGGCGCGGAGGCGGGAGTGACGGCCGAATCGGTCATGCGTCGGGACTCGTCCGGGACTTTGCGATGAGCAGAAAAGCGCGGTCCGCCAGATTTTGAGATTGGCCGCAGGATTGGGCTGCCGCATTCTCTACGTCGAACACCCACTTCATGGCCGCGTCGATCTGACCGGGGTTGCGAATGAAATTCAGCTCGGTCCAGATGCGAGAGTTCTGGGCCAACTCGTTTTGGAGTTTCTGGAGCGGCGAGTTCGCTGTCGCGGGCGTCGCAGTGGCGGGTGCGGACGGCGCCTTCGAGTTCGCCGCCGAGGCACTGCGCTGTGAACAGTTCTGCGCCAGCACTTTGGCGTGGGCGAGCGCGGCAGCCGCGCGGCGAGCGCGCTCGCGCGAAGAGAGGCCGCTCAGGAATGGACTGGTAGCTTCCACTTCGCGCGCCAAACCTAGCGAAGTTAACACTTGCGGCTCGGCGCGCTCGGAACGCGGCAGCTCATTCAGATACTGCACCGCGCGCGCGTACTGGCCGAGCTGGAAAGCCGAGATACCCGCTCCCGCGAGCACGTCCGGATCGCGCTTGTGAGAGCCAAGGATCACGCGGTACTCGGTCAAAGCGCGATCCCACAGGCTGGCGCGCATGAGCAGCGCAGCCGCTTCTTTCTGCCGCACGAGGTCGCCCGGCGGAACATCCTGGGCCAAAGCTATAGCTTCCGGCTGCGCTCGAGTGATCGTTCCATGAGCGAGCAGATACTCGCACAACTCCCGGCGCGCATCCCACCTTTTTGGGAGCGGGTCTCCGTCCCACACGCCATAAATCGCGCCGTAGTAGTACCTCAGGGCTTCCTGCATGGACTGCTTGCTCTTCGAACGCGCGGCGATGCGGGCAAGCTCGAGATTGATTTCGCCGCTGCCGGGGGATTCAACGAGCAGATTCAAGAGGTAAGACTGCGCCTCGTCGTCTTCATGGGCCGCTGTGAGCGCCTGCGCGAGATGAAACTGAAAGACTGCGTTGTCCTCCGAATAGACGAGCGCGTTCCGGTAGTCTTTCGCTGCTTCCTGAGGATTCCCGGCGCGAAACTCCGCTTCACCCCTGGCAAACCACTGATCAGCCAGAACATGGATGTTCTTGTGATACATCCGGGAGATGAAGGCCGTGAGAGCCAAGAGAAGTAGCAGCAAACCGACGCAGCTTAAGAGGATCGTTTCCCGTGAATAACCAGCAGCACGCACCGCCGAACGTTTTTCTTCACGTTGGACCGGAAACCCGTTCGGCACCCGCCGCGCAGAGTCATCGCCTGTCATAGATTCCTGAACAGAGTAATTCATTTGGGCGCGTGCAGATCAGGAACTCGCTCAATTTTCTGGAGCGACGACGCGGCGTGCGCAACCGGACACCTGCTCCGGGCGTACGATTACCGCAGGAACTTTGTTCTTTCTATAAAAGAGCCGGCTCGCAGCCGCGAAAACAATTCCGCGTCGATTTTACGACAATTCAGGGCCGTTAGGTCAGCGTCCGCGAAACGGGATTATGCTCCCGATTTTTCGGCCGGCGATCGACGGAATTCCGACGCTTCACATCCAATTTGGGCCTTGCCGCCGTGTGAGAACCACCGGAAGATGGGGCGCATGTCGCGGCCGATCCGGATCGTTCTCGCCGAGCGCGCAGAGGCTTGGTCCTGCGCTTCCGTGCTGTTTCGCGAATACGCGGCTTCGCTACAGCTCGATTTGTCGTTTCAGAACTTCGAAAACGAACTGGCCAGCCTTCCGGGCGACTATGCTCCTCCGCGCGGCCGACTGTTTCTCGCCATTCTCGAAGAGCCCATCGAGGAGACGGCGCAAAACGAGGGTGCATCGGAGGAAGAGACGGCGTTTCGCCTCTCCGCCATCAGACCCTCAACGCCGTTTGGGGATTCGCCTGACTGCGAGAAAGCCGCGGGATGCGTGGCGCTGCGAAGACTTGACGACGAAATCTGCGAAATGAAGCGCCTGTACGTCCGGCCCCACGCTCGGGGCCTTGGCGTTGGACGAAGCCTCGCTTTGGCGGCGATTGCAGGCGCGCGCGAGATCGGCTATCAGCGGATGCGTCTCGACACCTTGCCCCAAATGAAAGACGCGCGAGCCCTGTACCGCGCGCTCGGTTTCTACGAGATTCCTGCGTATCGCCACAATCCCGTCCCCGGAACCAGCTATTTCGAGCTGAGTCTGTAGCTGTAGCAGACGGCTGCCGCTACGTCGTCACTCTCCGCGTGTTGCCGACCTTTCACGTTAGGTGTGTGACGGCGGTCACGCACCGTGGTTAGCCGCATCACCGAATCACCGCATCTAATCGATTAGAGTGAAAAGGCGTATCGAGGGGTATAGTATCCGTCTGGAAATCGGTTTTCCGTTAACTGGCCGCTGTGCTACGCTTCCCGTGATCGGAGCCCACCCGCGCACTCGAAGCTGTGGGAACGTGTCGAAAATCGCTGCGATTTTGAGGTTTCTGCGGGGAAGTGGAGTCCTAAAACCATGTCCACAACGATGGATGTCCAGAGTGCTCGTAAGCGGGAAGTCATAGAAAAGGCTGTCATTCGTTTCTGTGGCGACTCGGGCGACGGCATGCAGATCACCGGGAACCAGTTCACCAATACGGTGGCTCTTTATGGTAACGATCTGGCGACCTTCCCGGACTATCCCGCGGAGATCCGCGCCCCTGCGGGCACCCTGCCCGGGGTGAGCGGGTTCCAGGTGCACTTTTCGTCGAATGACGTTTACACGCCCGGCGATGCGGTGGACGCCCTTGTCGCCATGAATCCGGCCGCTTTGAAGATGAACCTGGCAGACCTGAAGAAGAACGGCATTCTCATCGTCAATCTCGACAGCTTCAAGGAAACCGATCTGCGCAAAGCGCAGATGACCGCGAACCCGCTCGAGGATCATTCGCTCGACGCCTATCGGGTTTTTCCGGTTGAATTGCAGCGCCTCACTCGGACGGCGCTAAAGGAAGTTGGCCTCGACGCGAAGTCCATGGACCGCTGCAAGAATTTCTTCGCGCTCGGAATGTGCTACTGGCTTTACAACCGGCCGATGGACTCGACCGTCCGCTGGATCGACGAGAAGTTCAAGAGCAAGCCACAGCTCGTG
Organism: Candidatus Acidiferrales bacterium; assembly: GCA_035307985.1. Lineage (GTDB taxonomy): Bacteria > Acidobacteriota > Terriglobia > Acidiferrales > UBA7541 > Palsa-295. The sequence goes on along the minus strand of DATGHM010000081.1, from coordinate 18,487 downwards.
CAGGCCAACCGCCTCGCGCTGCAGGCGGGCTACAGCTATTGCGCGGCAACCGAGGCTTTTCAGATCAGCTACGAAATCCCGCCGGCGAAGCTCTCTCCGGGCGTCTACCGCAATATCAGCGGAAACACGGCTCTGGCATTGGGTTTCGTTGCCGCATCGCAGAAAGCGGGCATCCGGCTGTTCCTCGGGTCATATCCGATCACGCCCGCGTCCGACATCCTCCACGAGCTTTCACAGTACAAAGACTTCGGCGTGATTACGTTCCAGGCCGAGGATGAAATCGCGGCCATCACTTCGGCAATCGGCGCGGCGTACGCCGGCTCTCTGGGCATCACCACGACTTCCGGCCCGGGAATGGCGCTGAAGACGGAAGCGCTTGGGCTCGCGACGATGGTGGAGCTGCCGCTCGTGATATGCGACATTCAGCGCGGGGGCCCGTCGACCGGCCTTCCGACGAAAACGGAACAGGCAGACCTTCTGCAGGCGCTTTTCGGGCGCAACTCCGAAGCGCCCATACCTGTGCTCGCGCCGTCGACTCCGGGGGACTGCTTCTGGGTTGCCCTGGAAGCAAGTCGTATTGCGATCGGGCACATGCTGCCGGTCATCATTCTGTCGGACGGTTATCTGGCGAATGGGGCGGAGCCCTGGCGAATACCGGCGACGGCAGACCTTCCGGACATTCCGGTGAAGTTCGAAACGAATCCGGAGGGTTTCTACCCCTATCGGCGCGATCCGGAAACGCTGTCGCGGCCCTGGGCGCTCCCGGGAACGGCCGGCCTGGAGCACCGCATCGGTGGACTTGAAAAAGAGGACGTCACCGGGAACGTCAGCTACGATCCGCTGAACCACGAGCACATGGTTCGGTTGCGCGCCGAAAAAGTCGCGTTGATCGCGAATGACATCCCGGAAGCGATCGTGGAAGGCGATCAGTCCGGCGACCTGCTGATCGTGGGATGGGGCTCAACGCACGGCGCGATCACTGCGGCGGTGAAAGCGCAGCGTGCGAAGGGACACCGCATCGGCCACCTGCACTTGCGCTATTTGAATCCGTTGGCCCGGAACGTGGGCGAGATACTGAAGCGGTATAAGCATGTCCTGGTGCCGGAAATGAATATGGGCCAGCTCGTGATGATCCTGCGCGCGAAGTTCCTGATCGACGCGCAGGGTTACAACAAGATTCAGGGCAAGCCGTTCAAGCAGGTTGAGATCGAGCAGAAGATCGAAGAGTTTCTTGATTGATGGGGAGAATCAAATGACAACCGCTGCGTTGCCGGTTTACACGAAGAAGGATTTTCAGACTGACCAGGAAGTCCGCTGGTGCCCGGGCTGCGGGGACTACGCGATTCTTTCGGCGGTGCAGTCCGTGTTCGCCGAGCTGCGCATTCCGCGGGAGAAGTTCGTGGTCATCTCCGGGATCGGATGCGCGAGCCGCTTCCCCTATTACATGAAGACGTTCGGCTTCCACACGATTCATGGCCGCGCGCCGGCCATCGCGACGGGAGTGAAAATCGCGCGGCCCGACCTGGAAGTCTGGGTGGCCACGGGCGACGGGGATTCACTCTCGATCGGCGGCAATCACACGATTCACATGCTGCGCCGCAACGTGGGAATCAAGGTCCTCATGTTCAACAACCGGATCTACGGATTGACGAAAGGCCAGTATTCGCCGACCTCCGAACTTGGGAAGAAAACGAAATCCACACCCTTCGGCGTCACCGACCGGCCGTTCAATCCCATTTCTCTCGCCATCGGTTCGGAGGCTACATTCGTCGCGCGATCCGTCGATATCTTCCAGCAGCACCTGAAGGAGACTTTGAAGAAGATGGCGGCGCACAAGGGCGCCGCCTATCTCGAGATTCTCCAGAATTGCAATATCTTCAACGACGGCGCTTTTGAAAACTTGACCGAGAAGGACGCCCGCAGCGAACACGTCGTCCAGCTCGAGCATGGCAAGCCGCTCATCTTCGGAAAGAATCGCGACAAGGGCATCCGGATGAATGGCTTGGATCTCGAAGTCGTTCAACTCGGCAACGGCGTCGCGGAAAAAGACCTTCTCATCCACGACGAAAATCATCCGCGCCCCGCGTACGCATTCCTTCTCGCGCACATGGAGCACCGCCCCGGATTCCCCACGCCCATCGGCGTTTTCCGCTCCTGGGAGGATGTTCCGCGGTACGAGGATCTCATCACCGAACAGATCCAGCAGGTTCAGGAGCGCCGCGGCAAGGGCGATTTGGACAAGCTCCTGCACGCTGGCGACATCTGGGAAGTCCACGCGTAGAGTCGATTTCTGCTTGGCCCAGACTGTAAAGCCGTAGGGAAGTTTCTAGTGGCCTGTCAGCGGGGAAGCAGCAGGCGTGCTTGCGCTGGCCGTTGCGACTTGCTGCGTCGCCAATGACGGCATCTCTGCGAGGTCGCGGTCGCGTGCCGCCGCAAAATCGGCCCAATCGGTCTTCGCCACCGGCTGCGACGGCGGCAGGGGCAGCCGTTCAAAATTCACGAATTTTCCGTGCTGGCGAATGCGGAAATCCAGATGCGGTCCGGTTGCCAGTCCGGTCATGCCCACCAGACCGATGCGATCCCCTTGCTGAACGCGCTCGCCGTTATGAACCAGTATCCGCGAGAGGTGCATGTAGTAGGTTGCGTAGCCGTTCGCGTGCTGCACCTCGATCAGGTTTCCGTCCTCGCCCTTTCGCCCGGCAAAAATCACTCTGCCGTCGCCGACGGTCTGAACGGGCGTGCCGATTGGCGCCGCATAATCGGTTCCCAGGTGAGGTCGATAAATCTTCAGGATCGGATGGTAACGGTGCAGGCTGAAGTGCGACGAAATCCGCGCGGCGAACTTGAGAGGCGAATGCAAAAACACCTTCTTCATCGACTTCCCGTCGGGAGTGTAATAGGCGGCGTTTCCGGCCGGGTCGTGGAACAGGACCGCGGAATACGCGCGGCCGTCGTTGTCATATTCCGCCGCGAGAATCCGTCCGTACCCCGCGAACTCGCCGTTCCCCAGAATCTTCTTCTCGACGACAACTCGAAACGTATCGCCCGTTCGCGGATCGGTATAGAAATCCAGGTCCCAGCCGAAAATATCGGCCAGCCGCATGGCCAATTCCGGCTTTTCTGCCGCGTCGGTCACGGCGTCGAAAAGCGAGTCCTGAATCCTGCCGGTGACGCCCACCACTTCGGTTTGCGACGGAATCGTTTTGATCTCCGACCGGAAATCGCCGTCTTTCGGGGAGATCAGCAGCACGCGATCGGTATCGATGCGGTATCGGATCGCGCGCAGCTCTCCGAGCAGCGACCGCTCGATCTTCAGCTCGTTGCCCGCTCGCACATGACGCAAGTCGAAGACAGACCGCGCCGACGCCGCAATCTGCGCTGCGCTCGTGGAATCGACGCCCGCTCCCTGCAGAATTGCGGTGAACGGAAGCCGCGCGGGAACCATTTCCGCCGTGAACACGACGCTGCTCTGTTGAATCTGCCTGGACTGCTCGCGCGCCAGCGCGGTTTGCGCGACTGCCTTCTGTTGCGCGGCGTTGCGAACCCGATAGGAGGCGAGGTCAGCGGCCACGCCAAGTGCGATCAACGCGCACCAGAGAATCGGTTTGCTTCTCTTCATGGATAAAATCCGTGGTTTAGGTCCGCCCAATGAATTACAGAAGGAATCCCGAAGTCAAGATACCCGTGCCGGGGGCGGAGAAGGCTCTCAGGCCGCGGAAAGCAGCCCTAGCGCGAGGCTCCCGATCCGGCACCCGCAATTTCCCCCGCCGCGTTCGTATCCTTCTTCACGAAATAATTGCGCTGGTAGAGGCCGCGATAGATTCGGCCTGCGATTTCCGATGCATGCGGCCCGCTCGTGATTCGCCCACCGCCGTGCAGCAGAACGACCAGCACGATCTTCGGATGTGTCTCGTTCGCATAGGAGACGAACCATCCGAGCCTGCCGCCCACGTTCTCGTCGTTGCAGGTGCCCGTCTTGCCCAGGGATTGTTCTCCGTCGGGATCGTAGCTTCTCCGCGCCGTGCCATACATCACCGCGGCCGCCATTCCGGCGCGTATGTCGGGAAGATAATTTCCGATGTCGAGTTGTTTCCGCACGCGCGGCTGGAAATTCTGGATTTCTTCAGCCGTCCGCGGGTATTGCAGATAGTAGAACGTGCCGCCATTCGCCAGGGCCGAAACCAGTTCCGCCAACTGAAATGGCGTGATGCGAATGCCTTCGCCGAAGCTGGACATGCGGGCTACTCCGCCGTAGGCCGGCGGTCTTGAGGGCAGGGCTCCCGGCTGCTCGCCTGCGATGTCGTAGCCCACGCGCTCTCCGAGCCCCACCGTGCTCGCATAGCGATGCACCGTATCGAAGCCCAGCTGCCTGCCAACCTCTTCAAAATATTTGTTGTTCGAATGGGCGAGCGCTTCGGTCAGGTCCATGTAGCGCCGCCGCCCAACCTTGATCATCGTGTTGCGTGTGATAACCCCCTCTTGCAATCCTGCCAGCGCAATCACGGGCTTGATCGTCGAGCACGGCTCGAAGCCGTCGTCGAATGCCATTTTTTGGTCAACAATGGTCAAAATCCGTCCATCGCTGGGATCGACTGCGACCACCGAGCCGCGCTCGTGCCCAAGCGCCGCGACGGCGAGTTCACGCACTTCGGGATCGTCGTAATCGACCGCGTCGAACTTAGCGGGATTAAAATAGCTGATATAACGGTGATGATAACGGGTATGGTGTACTCGCGAGCGATAGGTCCGGCGAGCCGCGGCCGAAGCAATCGTCCCGCAAATCAGGAAGCAAAGAACTGCTAGAGCGCCTGCAATGACTGCGTTCCTTTTCATTTATCGTTGTCCCACCCTGGGTTGTGCACGCGGGCTGCCAAACAGGCCCGGGCGCTGGATCCGGACGCCCCCACCACGAACCGCAAGTGTAAGTAGCCTCCGGATTTTCTGCAACCCAAATTACATCTCGTATTCTCCCAGCCTTCAGGGGTGAGGGACAACTGGTCGGGCGAACAGGGCGCGCCCTACCCGCAGGAGCAGTGGAGGCGGGCAGGTCGCTGAAAAACCTGTCCCGGTAGGAGGACGGGGCGGGATTGTCCGCTGAAACCGGGAACCCCGCTGTAAGCGGCGCGTTCCTTTCAGGGGTTTGAATCTTGTCCTGGCTTCCCTATCGTCCGACGCGGCCCTTTGCCGCCGCGGCGGCCATAGACACCGTCTTGGACGACTCCGCCGCCGCCGGCTTGCTCTCTTCGGCTGCGTGGGTAGGCAGACCGAGCGCCTTCCGCAATTCGTGCTCGATCTTCCCGCGAATGTCGGCGTTTTCCTTCAGGAACGTCCGCGCGTTCTCCCTGCCCTGGCCGATCCGTTCGCCCTTGTAGGAAAGCCACGTTCCCGATTTTTCGAGAACGCCCTTCATTACGCCCAGGTCGATCAGATCACCCTCGCGCGAAATGCCTTCGCCGTAAATAATGTCGAATTCGGCCTCGCGAAACGGCGCCGCCACCTTGTTCTTCACCACTTTCGCGCGTGTCCGGGAGCCCACCACGCGATCGCCTTCCTTGATCGACTGAATTCGCCGGATGTCGACGCGAATCGAAGAGTAGAATTTCAGCGCGCGCCCACCCGTTGTCGTCTCCGGGTTCCCGAACATCACGCCGATCTTTTCGCGAATCTGGTTAATGAATACCAGGCACGTCTTCGACTTCGAAACGATCGCCGTCAGCTTCCGCAGCGCCTGCGACATCAACCGCGCCTGCAAGCCCATTTGCGCATCGCCCATCTCGCCTTCCAGTTCCGCCTTGGGCACCAGAGCCGCCACCGAGTCCACCACCACGATGTCCACCGCGTTCGAGCGGATCAGCGCTTGCGCAATTTCCAGCGCCTGCTCCCCGTTGTCCGGCTGCGACACCAGCAGATTGTCCACATCGACGCCCAGTTTTTTCGCGTACACCGGATCGAGCGCGTGCTCCGCATCGATGAACGCCGCCTGGCCTCCCATTTTCTGCGCTTCCGCGATCACGTGCAGCGTCAGCGTCGTTTTGCCGCCCGACTCCGGACCGTACACTTCGATCACGCGCCCGCGCGGGAATCCACCCACGCCCAGCGCCGCGTCGATCGAAATCGACCCGGTGGGAATCACGCTCACCGGAACCAGCACGTCCCGGCTCCCCAAACGCATGATCGAGCCCTTGCCGTAATCCTTTTCAATCTGCGAGATCGCCAGATCCAGATTTCTTGTTTTTTCGTCGCTCATAGACGCACCTCGAAGGGGCTTTGCGTTTTGAATTGTACCGCCAACTCCAAGCCCGGATTTAGTCCCGCCCGCGAAAAACCCCCGCGCTAAAGAGGTGAGCTACAACCGCCTCACGGTCACAGTGTAGCTCCGGTCTTTAGACCTGAGGGTTTCCGCCGCAGCGGGCGGCCCGATTCTACCAGACTGCGCAAATTCGCATCCGCGCTTTTCTACTCCGACAGAATATCACGAGGCGAAGAAAAAGCAAAGATCATTATCGGCCGCGCTTCGGGTAGTGAGTCAGTTTGAAATTTCATCGACGCTGAATCTCACCGAGAAATAGCTGTAGAATGTGTCGTCGGCCTCTTTACGTAGACGGGGCTTCAAACTGGGAAGGCTCTGACGATTCGAATAGGCCGTTGAGAGTTCCCGATTGAAGGATGTCTACCCGTTCGATCGATTGATAAGGGAAGTGCAAGGTGTTGTCCCGCTGGATCAAGATCGGCGGATTAGTGGTTCTGTTTGTGATCGGCGGCGCCACTGTGTTGGTGTCAAGCCACTGGCCGTTCACGCGGCAGACCATCGTCAGGGCCCTGCAGGAAAAGTTCTCCAGCACAGTCGAATTGAAAGCGTTTCACGGGACGTATTTCACGCCGGGGTGCGTGGCCGAAGGAGTGACCTTCCGCCGCAACAGTGATCGAAACGCTCCGCCCATCGCGACGATCGAAAAGCTCACCGTCCAGGGCAGTTACTGGGGGCTCTTCAGCAGTCCGAAGCGTGTTCGACGTATCAGGGTCGAAGGTTTACACATTTTCGTGTCGCCGCGCAGTGAATCCACCGGCAACGAAGCGCGGCCGGCCGGCAGCTTGGAGCGGTTCGCACTGATTATCGACGAGATCATCGCGGACGGTGCCGTGGTAGAGTTTGCTTCCGACGAACCCGGAACAGAACCCCTCAAGTTCGAAATTCACAAATTGACGCTGAACTCTGTGGCCGACGACCGGCCAATGTCGTTCCACGCTGCATTGCTCAATGCGACGCCTCCAGGAGAAATTCGCGCGGACGGGCAATTCGGCCCCTTGGGGTCGCAGAGGGTCGGCCGGACGATTCTTTCCGGCTCCTATACGTTTCAACATGCGGACCTGGGCGTATTTCCCGGCATAGGCGGAACGCTGTCTTCCACTGGCACATTCAATGGTGTGCTCGAACGCATCGAGGTCGAAGGCAACACCGACGCGCCCGATTTCCGAGTGACGAGGAGCAATCATGCGGTACACCTGAAAACGCAATTCCATGCGGTTGTGAACGGTATGGATGGAGACGTCGCTCTTCAGTCGGTGCACGCACAATTTGAGCGGACGTCGCTCGTATCGCAAGGCGAAGTGGCAAACAAGGCGGGCTTGGAAGGTAAGAACGTTTCGCTGGGCGCGACGGAACTGCAGGGCCGGATCCAGGATTGGTTACACCTCCTCTCTAACACGGATCGCCCTCCTTTGACCGGAGCGATGAACTTCAGGGTAAAAGTCCTGGTTCCGCCGGGGAAGCGAGACTTCATTGAGAGAGTGAACCTGCAGGGAGACTTTGGAATCGACGCGGCAAGTTTCACCCGCTCGACCACCCAGGAGCACGTGGACACCCTCAGCCAGGTGGCTCAGGGCGAGAAGGAGAACGACGATCCGGCGAGCGTCATTGAAAATCTGAAGGGACATGTCGCGCTCAAAGACGCGATCGCAACCTTCTCGGATCTCTCCTTCAGCGTTCCGGGCGCGGTTGCTCATGTGCATGGCACATACGGTCTCTTGACGGAAAAAGTTAACCTGCGCGGTACTTTGAAAGTCGATAACAAGCTTTCCAAGGGATCGAAGGGGATGAAATCATTCCTGCTTAAGGTTCTGGAGCCATTCTTAAAGAAGAAGAATGCCGGAGATATCGTGCCCATCAAGATCGGCGGAACCTTCCGCCACCCGTCTTACGGACTGGATTTGGGGCCATAATGAACGGCCGCGCATTGACCGGATCTACCTCCGTCCTCTCCTTTGGCCCGGCGCTTTGAAACTCGTTCCGTCCTTCGTCCCACAGAATGTCGCTCCATCTCAGCGCCAAAATCTCTGACGAGCGGTGCCTCCCCGCACGCCGACTGAAACCGTCGCCTGGGCCGCTGTCTTAAATATGCCTTGACACGTATATGCTCTGTAGAGTATATGAAGAGCATGGAATCCGCGTTCGCAATCATTGCGGAGCCGAGCCGTCGAGCGATCCTGAGCCTCCTGGTCTCGTCACAACACTCCGTGGGAGAGATCGAGAGTCGGCTTCGTATGACGCAGCCGACCGTGTCCAAGCACCTGCGAGTGCTGCGCGACGCCGGTTTCGTGGAATCCACGGTGGACGCTCAGCGCCGTCTCTACCGGCTGAAACCCGGACCGTTTCAGGAGGTAGATGCCTGGCTGGTTCCGTTCCGCCGGTTCTGGTCCGCTCACGTGGATGCTCTCGAACGCCACCTCGACCGCATGGATCAATCAACACGAAAGAAAAGGAAATCAAGGAAAAGACGGCGTGGCCCAAACCGCGAACGCGACAAAGGAGAAACGAAATGAAAATCAAAGTGACCAGTATTTACGTGGATGACCAGGACAAGGCCCTGCGCTTCTATACCGAAGTACTGGGCTTTGCCAAGAAGACCGATTTCAGTCAGGGCCCATATCGCTGGCTCACCCTGGCCTCGCCCGAGGAGCCGGAAGGCACTGAGCTGCAACTGGCGCTGAACAACAACCCGGCGGCCAAAGCCTATCAGCAGGCGATCTTTCAACAGGGCCAGCCCGCGGCCATGTTCTTCACCGACGACCTGCAGGCCGATTACGAGCGTATGAAGGCCCGCGGCGCCGAGTTTACGATGCCGCCCAAGGACGTGACGGCCTCCAAGATCGCCATGCTGAACGACACCTGCGGCAACCTCATTCAACTCACGCAACTGATGCGCTGGCAGGGCTGACCGAGCAATTGCCCCGTCCGGGGCCAGGAGCAGAACATTATGGCTGAGAGGAAATCTGCAAAGAAGGAAACGCAAAAGTCCGCCAGGGGCGCCAGCGCGACCGGCAACAGGGTCGAGGGATTCACGGACGAGGAAAAGGCCGCGATGAGGGAGCGCGTGCAAGAATTGAAGGCAGGCTCGCACGCGGGCAAGGCGGACGGGGAAAGCGCCGTGCTTGCCAAGATCGCCGCGATGCCGGCGCCGGATCGCGCCATGGCGGAGCGGCTCCATGCGATCATCAAAGCCAGCGCGCCGGTCCTCTCGCCGAAGACCTGGTACGGGATGCCCGCGTATGCCAACAAGGACGGCCAGGTGGTCTGCTTCTTCCAGAGCGGGCAGAAGTTCAAGACGAGATACGCTACGCTCGGCTTCAGCGACAAGGCGAAGCTCGACGAAGGCCACATGTGGCCAACCGCCTTCGCGCTGAAGGCGCTGACTGCTGCCGAAGAGGCAAGGATCGGCGCTCTGGTGAAAAAAGCGGTGAGCTGAGGACCAAGCCTGCCAGTGGTCACCGTCCTCGGCGGGATTGTCAGTCGGGACGAGGCGTTTCCGCGTGATGAAGGGAAGACGGAAAGGGAAGACATGAGCACCCGCGAGCAGTACATACCGGGCCCGGCCAACGTGGCGCATGTACAAAAGGACGGAGAGAAGTGGACGCTCATTCTCACGAGAGAACTGCGCCACTCGCCGGAGAAAGTCTGGCAGGCGCTTACCGACCCGGAACATCTGCGCGAGTGGGCGCCCTTCGATGCCGACAAGAGCCTGGGTACGGTTGGAACGGCGAAGCTCACCACGGTGGGAGCGCCCTCGCTGCACATTACCGAAACAAGAGTGACGCGAGCCGACCGCCCCAACGCGCTTGAGTACAACTGGGGTGGCTTCGATATGCGTTGGGAACTCGAAGCCTTTGATGGCGGCACGCGCCTGACACTGTGGACCAACATCGCTCGCCCCTTTATCGCAATGGGCGCTGCCGGGTGGCACATTTGTTTCGATGTTCTGGATCGCCTTCTCGACGGCCAGCCCATTGGCCGCATCGTCGGCCCCGAGGCCATGAAGTTCGGCTGGCAGCGCCTGCACGTCGAGTACGCCAAGCAGTTCGGCGTCGAAGCGCCCAACTGGACGCCTAAGACGGCTCAGGACTCGTGAATGGAGGTGCATCATGACGCAAAGCAGCAAACGTATGGTTTTTCGCTGGATTCACATCGTCTTTGGCATTCCGATCATCGGCTATATTTATGATTCGCCGAAGGACACTCCATACTACGCTTGGGCTATTCGGGAGGTCTTTCTCCCTGCATTGCTGATTTCAGGATTGTGGATGTGGAAAGGCCATGTCGTTCGACGATTTATTTCGAAAAGACCCAGTGATTTGCATGCGCTGTCGCGCCGGCAAGCGCGCGACCACGCACCGTCGGCCGTGTTTAGGTCGTAGGACTACAAGGAGGCGACGCTGGGATGCTGGGCCCATTGAGCCGACACGCCAGCGTGGGGATCTCAAGAGTCGCTATAATCCTAGTCATGCCCAGGCTCGATGATGTCTATTGGAAATTCGGATTCACCGCAGAAGCGGCTCAACTCCTTGAAACCGAGCTTGGCAACCTGCTCATAAAATATGGAGTCGTCGAAGAGGACTTGGTCAATCAGCCCAATCCGAACCGCGCTGCCGACTTGTTCCGCCGGATAGACAAGCACAGTCTGGGTCAACTTATCATCAAGCTTAAGCCTAAGAATCAGTCGATCGCCAATCTAGAAGCCGTGTTGGCAAAAGCCCTTGACGAGCGCAATCGGCTTTTCCATTCATTTTATCGACAGCATAATTTTCACCGAAACTCGGATGAAGGAAGAGAGGGGATGCTCGATGACCTTGAATCGGTTCACAAGACGCTGCTCGATGCCTATAAGGCTGTAATGCTGCTATCGGGAGTGGACCTGGATAAGCTCTTGGCGACAGAGCTACCAACGAAATATTTGCCCATCTAAGAACACAAAATGGCTTCAAGTTTAACAGCCTTTGCCTGACACACGGCGATGTCGGCCAATGCGAGGAGGAGCTATGCCACGCAGCGAAGGAAACGTAAAAAGACGAAGCGTAACCTTGCACATGGTTTCCAGTCTGGATGGTTTCATCGCGAAGAAGGACAACAGTGTCTCCTGGCTGGATATCCCTGGAAGCGTCTACGAAGCGGGGGTTTCCATTTCGGAGGAAGAAGCTGCGGCCTTCGTCAAAGCGATCGACTGTTACGTGCTCGGTTCCCGCACCTACGAACACGCGCTTGAACTGGGCTGGCCCTATGGCGATACTCCGGCCGTAGTGGTGACCGGCAGGGAATGGCCGCAGGCGAGGAAGAGCGTCGAGTTCTATTCGGGCGATCTCAAGACATTAGTTGACGCGAAACTCGCGCCTCGCTATCGAAACATCTGGCTCGTAGGTGGGGCCATGTTGTGCCAGCGTTTTCTCGAACTTGGCCTGGTGGACGAAATCAAGTTGACGATAGCGCCTGTCCTGTTGGGTGAAGGCCTCCGGCTGTTCGGCGGTTCCCTGCCGGAGGCGAGGTGGAATTTGAAGGATGTGATCGCTTACGAGAACGGTTTTGTTGAGCTATCGTACGCGTAATCATCACCCACGAAATTCTCGATACACTTTTGATCCGATCGGCAGGTTCGGCCCGCCTCTCCGAAATCTGTGCTACGGCTTAACGGTCACCATGATGACGCCGTGGCTTGGGACGCTCGCTTTGAAGCTGCCCGTGAACTTACCCAAAGCCTTGTGCGCCCACAAATCGCGCACCTCGGCCGACAGGTGATCCGGGTAGCCGATCTGATTCCAGGCGACGGAAATTTCGGTGTCGTTCTCGCCGCGATTAAACAGAATCACGGCGCGGCTTCCATCTTTCATTTCTTTCGACCAGACCTCCGAATCGCCATCGTTCCAGACGCGCCGCCCTTCGAGGCCCAGCGGGTCCTGGTCGACGGCGATCACTTCGCGGTTCGTCAGAATTTCCTTGGTCTCTGGAGTCATGTTGCGCAGATCATTGCCCGTGATCAGCGGAGCCGCCAGGAGGCACCAGAAACTGAAATGCGACCGGTACTCCGTGTTCGTCATGCCGCCGTTGCCCACTTCCAGCATGTCGGGATCGTTCCAATGTCCCGGGCCCGCGTACGATTCGAGGCCAGCCTGCTGGTCGATGATCGAAACGACGCCATTCGAGCAGCAGCTCCCATCCGGCCACTTCTTCATGCCCGACCAGCGATCTTGAATGTCGCCCGTGGTGCGCCACAAGTTTCCGCCGATTTCCGCAGCCCACAGCCACGGTTTGTGCGTGCCCCATTCGCACAGGCTGAACACGATGGGCCGCCCACTGGCTTTCAATGCCTCGCCCATCGTCTGGTATGTGGACTCCGCGTTTTGCGTGCCCGTGTGGCACCAGTCGTATTTCAGGTAATCCACATCCCACGACGCGTACATCAGCGCATCCTGAAATTCGTGTCCGCGTCCACCCGGCCGTCCCTGGCAAGTTTCCGTTCCCGCATCGGAGTAAATCCCGAATTTCAAGCCCTTCGAGTGAACGTAGTCCGCCAGCGCCTTGATCCCCGACGGAAACCGGTGCGCATCGGCGACGATGTTGCCATCCTTGTCGCGGCTTACCTGCCAGCAGTCGTCGATCACGATGTACTGATAGCCCGCGTCCTTCATGCCGCTGCTGACCATCGCGTCCGCCATCGACTTGATCAGGTCCTCGCTCACGTTGCAGCCGAACTTGTTCCAACTGTTCCAGCCCATTGGCGGCGTCAGCGCCAGCCCGCCGCTTGGCGCGTTCGCCGACTGGTTGCCCTGCGCCTTCGCGACGGAGCCCATCGCAAAAAAAGCGCAGACGCAAGCAAGCACGCAGCCCCACGCAAACCTGTTCGGATGCTTCATCGTTTCGGCCCTCCCCCGATCATTCGCGGGCGTGAGCTTACTACAAATGGATTCGGTGAGTCCCGAGGTTCACAGCGTGAGAAAGAGACTTTGGCCACGGTTGCCGCGGCGAAGCGCCTTTTCGTCGTCGCAGGCAGAGGGAATGAGGAATTCGAAGGCGGCCTGCCGGCCGGTAAGCAGTTTCAGTTCAGCTTGCGGCGCCAGATCTGCTTCGATTGCACGATGCGGGTGCATGCGATCCATTTGCCGTCGCGCGACACCTTCGGGTGCAGCAAATTTCCGGAGTCTTGCGTCAACTGGCGCGGGACGCCACCGATCTTCGGGATCGCGAACAATTGCATTCGCCCATCCGTGAGCGCGCTGTAGACGACCGACGATCCGTCCGCCATCCAGTCCAATCCGTCGTACGTCGTGCCCTTGTAATCGAGCAGCTTCTGCGCGTGAGAACCGTCCACGTTCATCGTCCACAGCGAACGGTCCTGCCCGCCGCGATTATCCTCGACAGCGATTTGCGTCCCATCTGGAGACCACGCCGCCCATGACGCGCTGCGAATCTCCGACGGGAGCGGCAGCTTGACCGTGTCCACGACGCGCCCCGTGCCCGGATCAATCGTGAGCACCCAGAGTTTGTCGATGCCCGGCAGTCCGTTGCGGTCCCACGAACTGAACAGCAGCTTCTTTCCGTCAGGCGACCAGTAGGCCGGCCCCGTCTCCCAGCCAAAATCCGTGAGACGGATTTCCGGCGCGTGAACGTCATCCGCGCGCCGCAGATAGACGTCGTCCGTGCTGATCGAGTCTCCGTATTGCGGCGCCGGCACCGACGAGCGGTGCGAATGAAACGCGATCCATGTTCCGTCGGGCGACCAAGCGGGAGAAAAATCTTCTCCGTTGCCCGAGACGATCACGGCAGGATCAGACGCGCGATTACCCTGATCGTCGATCGCGACAACTGCGTCGTCCAGATCGAGTCCCCAATCCGCCTGTCGCGCTCCGCCGAAAAAATATCCGATCCGGTGGCTGTCGGGACTCCACATCGGCAGTTCGCCTTCCGCAACAACCTCCTTGGGATCGCCTCCGCTCGACGGCAGGAGCACGATCGAATCGCGATAAGCCGTGCGAACCCAATACAGATTGTTTCCCGCAACTGTGGGTGCGTCGTCGTCTTCACCGGGCGTGCTGACCAGTTGCTGCCTGGCTCCCGTCGTAAGATCGAGCGCGTAGATTTTCAGCCAACGGTCGGCCTGCGGCTGCTGCCGCGCGGCGTTGTCCGGGTGACCGTCGGTGGCGAGTGGGAGATACAGTTTCTTTCCGTCCGCGGAAATTGCCATGCGTTCGGGCAGCGGGCTCGCGTCGAGATGGCTCGCGCTCACTTGCGATTGGCCCGTGTTCGCGTCGATGCGGATCAGCGACGACTCGCCGCTCGGCAGAAAGAGCAGCGCGTAGAAATAGCCGCCGTCTGGCGAAAATGCCATCGCGGTGACTCGCCCGGCGACACCGTAGTCGCGGACTCGGCCGCGCAGATCGATGAAGACCGCCTGATCGGGAGCGTCCTTGCGGTAGTACGCCAGCTCGCTGGCGCTGCGGGCGCATATGGGGATGGCATCGGCGGGAAGCGAGGACAGGTGCTCGCCGTCTTCCTGCGGCAGAAACCAGCCGTCTTCCACCGTGCGCTCGCCGAGCCGCGCGAGCCCCCCGGTGCCGAGCGAGTCCCACGGCCCGCAAAACACGGCGTTGTCGAGACGGTTCAAATCCGCGATCAGGCTCAGCGGATCCTGCTGGCCCGTCTTCAGCGAATAGAGTTGAAGGTTCGGCTGCATGCCGCGGCGGTTGACGATGGCCCAGTTACCGTCCGGCGAAATTGTCACGCGCTCGAGCGGGCCCTCGAACCACTGATTGCTCGGCAGCTCAAGGGCTAATTTGTCGGCTGTTGTGTTTGTGGCGGGCGTCGCCGGCGTTGCGGGTTGCGGCTGTAATTGCGCGGGCCGCGCGGATTGCGTCGCCGTCGTTTGCGGCGCAGACTGACTCTGCGCGAACGCGAGCGGCAGAATGCTTGCCGCGAACGCGATCGCAGCGGCGATTGTCCGGTGATTCATCACAAACGCCTCGCCCGAAACCATACCGGGGGCTAACGGGACGCTGAAAAAGTCGAACCGCAGCTTCAGGGGTTAAAACCCCTGACACAAAGCGCCCGCTTACGGCGGGGTTAAAACCCCGCCCTCCTGAAGACAAGGCGTTTTTCAGCAAGCTGCTAAAGCCCCGGTCGAAGAGGGCAGCGCAACGTCGGAGCTAAAGCTCCGACCTCCTAAGACCCCGCACGAAAGCTCAGATCTCCGATAGTTGATTGTAAGTGGGAATGTCAGACGTACTTGTAGAAGCCGCGGCCGGATTTTCTTCCCAGCCACCCCGCCGCGACATATTTTCTGAGCAGAGGACAAGCGCGATACTTCGAGTCGCCAAATCCCTTGAAGAGGACGTCGAGGATGTCGACGCATACGTCGAGGCCGATGAAATCGGCCAGCTCGAGCGGTCCCATCGGATGATTCATGCCCAATTTCATCACGGCGTCGACGGCTTCCGGCGTGGCCACGCCTTCCATCACAGCGAAGGCCGCTTCGTTGATCAGCGGCATCAGCACACGGTTGGAGACGAAGCCCGGCGAATCGTTCACGGCGACCGGTTTTTTGCCGAGACGCTCGCAGAGCGCCATCGCTGTCTGCGACGTCTCGTCGCTCGTGGCCACGCCGCGAATCACTTCCACCAGCACCATCATGGGCACGGGATTCATGAAGTGCATGCCGATGAAGCGCTCCGGGCGGCTGGTCTGCGCGGCGAGCTGTGTGATGGAAATCGACGACGTGTTGCTGGCGAGGATCACGCCGGGACGCAGCGCCGCGTCCGCTTCCCTCAGCACGCGGATTTTCAGTTCGAGTTGTTCGGGCACGGCTTCCACGGCAAAATCCGCAGCCGCGAGTTTCGACATGTCTGTTGTCGCGTCGATCCGCGCAAGTGATGCCGCCTTGTCCACCTCTGCGATTTTCCCCTTTTTCACTTCGCGATCGAGATTCTTGCCGATGGTCTCCAGCCCGCGGTCAAGGAAACGCTTCTCGACGTCGCGGAGGATCACGTTGTAGCCCGAGCGCGCGAAGACATGCGCAATGCCATTCCCCATCGTCCCCGCGCCGAGCACTGCGACTGTTTTGATCGAGTCTGTCATCGGGCTAGCTGTCTGCGTTCGCTTTCAGGACTTTCTGGATTACGCCGCACGCCCGCTTCAAATCCCGCCGATCAACGCCGAACCTGAGGGTACCAACCTCGATATGGTCGCTCCCTGCCAAAATACCTGCTTGCTTCAGCGCTTGTTTGATCAGGTTTTGGAGACGTCCATTCCGCTGCCACTCGATCACGGTCCTCAGCGGCTCGTCAGGCCGCTTTCGGAAAGCTTTGCGTTGAAGAACGATGGTGCGCGACCGGGTCAGGGCTTCCGCCTCCATCGCAACGGATTCGTCTACTTCACCCCTCACCTTTGCGAGGGCTTGGCTCGCAGCGTGCCGGAGCCGCATGCGACTGCGCCGCTTATTTCGCGGAATACTCTTTCGACTGGCTTTGTCATTCTCCCCGAATACGTTGCGGCGGTCGCGATCGAGGCTCAATCGCTTCTTCTCTCTTGGATTTTTGACGCGGCTCATACCCAATCGCCTCAGACGCCGCTGCGTTCGACGGCGAGGGCGACGGCGTTGCCACCGCCTAAGCAGAGGGCGGCGATGCCGCGCTTGAGGTTGCGACGCTGCAGTTCGTAGAGCAGGGAAACGAGGATGCGCGCGCCGGACGCGCCGATGGGATGGCCGAGGGCGACCGCGCCGCCGTTGACGTTGACCTTTTCCGGATTCAGCTTCAGCACGCGGGTGACGGCAATGGCGGCGACGGCGAACGCTTCATTCAATTCGTACAGATCGACGTCGGTGTCGCGGTCCCATCCGGTTTTCGCGAGGAGCTTTTCGACGGCTTCGACCGGCGCCATCATCACCCACTTTGGCTCGACACCGCTGACGGCCTGCGCGACGATGCGGGCCATGGGCCGTTTGCCTAGGCGTCCAGCGTTTTCTTCGCTGGTGACGACGACCGCGGCGGCGCCGTCATTCGTGCCGGGGGCGTTGCCGGCGGTGACTGTGCCGTCTTTTTTGAAGGCGGGCTTGAGCTTGGCGAGGGCTTCCATCGAGGTGTCTTCGCGAGGCGATTCGTCCGTTTTGATTACGACGGGGGCGCCCTTCTTCTGCGGAATTTCAATGGGCACGATCTGCTCGCCGAAAAAGCACGACTTGATCGCGCGCACGGCTTTCTGATGGCTTTCCAGGGCGAAGCGGTCCTGCTCCTCGCGCGAGATTTTGTATTTCTCGGCGACGAACTCGGCCGTCTGGCCCATGTGGAAATTTTCGTAGGCCTCCCAGAGGCCGTCGACGATCATCGAGTCATAAATTTCCTGATTGCCCAGACGGAAGCCGGCGCGCGCACCCTTGAGCAGGTAGGGGCAATTGGACATGGACTCCATGCCGCCCGCGACAACCATTTCCGATTCGCCCAGAGTGACGGCTTGCGCCGCGAGGGCAACGGCTTTGAGTCCCGAGCCACAAACTTTGTTGATGGTCATGGCGGCGACGCGCGGATCGCACCCGCCGCGCAAGGCAGCCTGGCGAGCGGGATTCTGACCGAGCCCGGCTTCAACGACGTTGCCCATAATGACTTCGTCGACCTGCTGGGGCGCGATTCCGGCGCGGCGGACCACTTCGGCAACGACTTTCGCGCCCAGTTCGGTGGCGGCAAGCTGCGAAAGGCCGCCCATGAATTTTCCGGTTGCGGTGCGCACCGCGCTTAGTATGACGGGCTGCTGCACGTCAGTTCTCCTCACCTATTTCTTTCCTCAACTATAGCGCGGATTGCGCGGCGCGCAATCGCGGACATAAAGCGTGGGCATAGAGTCGGGCACAGCATGCATCTGCGTACGCGCGGCCTCCCCCCGCAACTCTTCCTGCCTTTGCACTGGGCGGGAGGTCACAAACAGCCCGCTTTTATCGGTATACAGTGCCAGCGGTCGCCCGTTGCGCTCCAGCCAACCCCACAGCGTA
Source organism: Candidatus Acidiferrales bacterium (assembly GCA_035307985.1). GTDB lineage: Bacteria > Acidobacteriota > Terriglobia > Acidiferrales > UBA7541 > Palsa-295. The sequence goes on along the minus strand of DATGHM010000081.1, from coordinate 191 downwards.
AGTAGATTGGATTTTCTTCCGTCGAATCGTGTTCGACCAATCGTCCGTACGCCCGGCTGGTCGCGTCGTCTATCAGGGCGATCAGCTGGCAGGCCGGTCCCGCGATCTTCCAGCGATGCGGCGAGCTGTCCATCATAACCAGTTCGCCAAAAGCCGATCGCCGGGCCCTCCAGACGTGTACCGATTTCCTA
>DATGHM010000080.1:0-5498 GCA_035307985.1 Candidatus Acidiferrales bacterium | reverse complement strand
CCTGGACGAGTCTCGCCACGACGAGCAGGCTGAGACCCGCGCCTACGCGATTCAGAATCAAACCCGCCCGGGCCCGAGACGCCGGCGCTACAAAAACCTCTGTGTTTACTCCGTCGAGACGGGTTGCTGAGAGCCTTCCAGCGCCGCGTGTAACGTGTGCCATGCGAGAGTGGCGCACTTGACGCGCACCGGATAGTCGCGGACCCCGCCAAACACGGCAAGCTTTCCCAGTTTTTCAGCGCTCGGTTCGCCGTGACCGTCACCATTTCGATCTGGAGCACCTTGACCCGGGGCCGGCTGATTTGTGACCAGAGCTTGAAAGCGGCGAAACAGCTCTTCAGCCTCCGCTTTGGTCTTGCCCTTGAGCATTTGCGTCATCATCGAGGCGGACGCTTTGGAAATCGCGCAGCCCGAGCCTTGAAAGGCGATGTCGCGAATCGAATCGCCGTCGAGTTCCAGGTACACGGTGAAATGATCGCCGCAGAGAGGGTTATAGCCTTCGGCATGGCGGCTCGCGGCGGGCATTTCGCGGAAATTGCGCGGAGCTTTGCTGTGCTCGAGGATCACTTCCTGATACAGGTCGCGCAAATCCGACATCAGGCAAAAACCTCCCGCACTTTGCGGATGCCGTTCACCAGCGCTTCGATTTCCTGCTTCGTGTTGTAAAGCGCGAACGAAGCGCGCACGGTGGCCGGCACATTGAATCGCTGCATCACGGGCTGCGCGCAATGATGGCCCGTGCGAACCGCGATTCCTTCCTGATCGAGGATGGTCCCGATATCGTGCGGATGGATTCCGTCCATCACGAACGAAACCACGCCTGCCTTGTGAGGCGCGGTGCCGATCAGTCGAATGTCGGGCACGGCCGAGAGCGCGGCGGTGGCGTAGGCCAGAAGCTCTTCTTCATGCGCGGCAATTTCACCGATTCCCAATCCGTTCACGTAATCGAGCGCGGCGCCCAGCCCGATCGCGCCCGAAACATGGGGAGTGCCTGCTTCGAATTTGTAAGGCAGCTTGTTATAGGTGGTTTTCTCGAAGGTGACGGAGCTGATCATGTCCCCGCCGCCCTGGTAGGGAGGCATCGCGTCGAGAAGCGCGGCTTTACCGTAGAGAACGCCGATGCCCGTCGGGCCGTAGACCTTGTGCCCGGAGAACGCATAGAAGTCGCAGCCGAGCGCCCGAACGTCGATCGGAAGGTGCGGCGCGGCTTGCGCGCCATCGACCAGCACGGGAGCGTTCCAGCGATGCGCCAGCTCGACGAGTTTCTCCACGGGATTGATCGTGCCGAGCGCGTTCGAGACATGCGGGATCGCGACGATCTTTGTGCGCGAGCCGAGAAGCTTCTCGAATTCGCCGACGAGGAGTTCACCGCGGTCGTCGATTGGCGCGACGCGTAACCTGGCGCCCTTTTCCTCGCACAAAAGCTGCCAGGGAACGATGTTCGAGTGATGCTCCATCGCCGTGACGAGGATTTCATCGCCCGCCGCGACATGCTTGCGGCCATAGGTTTGCGCGACGAGATTGATCGCTTCGGTGGTCCCGCGCGTGAAGATGATTTCGCGCGTGTCAGCCGCATTCACAAATTGCTGCGCCGTGCTTCGGGCGCGTTCGTATTCTTCCGTTGCGCGCTCGGAAAGAAAATGGACGCCGCGATGGATGTTGGCGTTGTCGTGTTCGTAGTAGTTGCGAATCGCGTCGATCACCGCCTGCGGCTTCTGCGATGTTGCGGCGTTATCGAGATAGACGAGCGGATGGCCATGAACCTGTTCGCGGAGGATGGGGAAGTCCCCGCGAACACGCTCGACAGCGAAACCGCTGCCGCGTTCAAGCGAAGCGTACGGCGCACCGGCCTGCTGTTTGGCGACGGTGCTCATCCAACCTCCTCCCAGCGCCTGCCAGAATCGGTCGGGCGGGTGCGTGGCGCGGCTTCGCGCGGCCTGGGCGCCTCGAACAGGCAGTCGTTGATCAAGCTTCCGACGAACCCGCGGACGGCGTCTTCTTTCATGCGGTCGAGGCACTCGCCGGCGAACGCCAGGAGCAGCAGTTTGCGCGCAGCGCCTTCGTCGATGCCGCGCGAGCGCAGGTAAAAAAGCGCGTCCTCCTCGATCTGGCCGATGGTCGCGCCGTGCGTGCACTTCACGTCGTCGGCGTAGATTTCCAGCTGCGGCTTGGTGTCGATCTGCGCGTCGTCGGAGAGCAGCAGGTTGCGATTCGTCTGCTTGGCGTCCGTCTTCTGGGCGTCCTTGTGTACGATGATGCGGCCGTGAAAAACGCCGTGCGCGTGGCCGTCGAGAATGCCGTTATAGAACTGGCGGCTGCTGCAGTGGGGACTGGCGTGCTCGACGTACATGTAGTTGTCGAGATGCTGGTGTCCGCCGCCGATGAAGAGGCCGTTGATCAGGCACTCGCCGCCTTCGCCGGCCAGCACCGGATGCACGTTGTTGCGGACGAGCGCGCCTCCGAGAAGCAAGGAGTGCGAGGCGACGTTGGTGCCGCGGCCCTGCTGGATGCGGAGAGTGGAAACGTTGAAGGCGTGCGTGTCCTCGCGTTCGATCAGGTAATGGGAAACGATGGCGTTCTCGCGTGCGAGGAGTTCGGTGGCCGTGTTGCAGAAGGCCACGCCGCTATCGAGCGAAACGTAGTCTTCGATGATCGCCGCCTGGCTTCCTTCTTCCGCGACGATCAGGTTGCGAGGATGAGTCATCAGCGGCGCGCCGTTTCCAGCCGAGACGAAGAGAAGATGGATGGGCGCTTGTAGCGCAGTGCCGCGGCGGATGTGGATAAACGCGCCATCTTCGGAAAACGCGGTGTTCAAGGCGGAAAAGGCGTCGCGCTGAGTGTCAAGAAAAGCGCCGAGATGAGGCTGGATTTCCTTTGGATTCTCCAGGATCTGCCTGGCCAGGCTGCTGACGTGAACGCCTGCCTCCAGATTTGCGAGCGAGGAGAGCTCGGCGGAAAAGCGGCCGTTGACGAAAACAAGCTGGCAAGCAGCGGCTTCCATGCGCCAGGAGTCCAAGTCGCGCGGTGAAACGCGGGCTCGATCGCGCGAAATGCGAAACGGAGTTTCCGCGATGCTTGAGACGTTGGTGAAACGCCAGTCTTCGTCACGCGTAGTCGGAAAGCCGACTTCGCAGAAGCGCGCGAAGGCATTCTCGCGAAGCGCGCGCAGCCACGGCAGGTCACGGCCTGCGGCGAGCTTCTGGAATTCGCTGAAGGCTTCCAGGTAATTTTCGAGGCGTTGAGTCTGAGCTTGCGCTGCCGGAGTCACGAGCTTCTTCCCCCTGCGGTGTGCATTCGAGCTGCGTTAAGCCTGCGCAACGGTCTGCGAGGCGCGATCCATCGGAACGTACCCTTTTTCCTCCAGCTCGAGAGCGAGCTCGGGGCCGCCGGAGCGGATGATGCGGCCATCGACGAGCACGTGGACAAAATCGGGGACGATGTAGTTGAGCAAACGCTGGTAGTGGGTGACCACGATGAACGCCCGCCCGGGGCTGCGCATCGCGTTGACGCCGCCCGCGACGATCCGCAGCGCGTCGATATCGAGGCCGGAGTCGGTCTCGTCCAGGATAGCCAGCTTGGGCTCCAGCACGGCCATCTGCAGAATTTCGTTGCGCTTCTTCTCGCCGCCGGAAAAGCCTTCGTTGAGCGAGCGGTTCATCAGCTTCTCGTCCATTTCGAGCAGCTTCAGCTTCTCGCGGAACAGGGGCAGGAAATCCATGGCGTCCATTTCATCCTGGCCGCGATATTTGCGGATGGCGTTGAGAGCCGAACGCAGGAAATACGTGTTGCCGATGCCGGGAATCTCGACGGGATACTGAAAGGCCATGAAAACGCCTTCGCAGGCGGCTTCTTCGGGCTTCATGGCGAGCAGGTCCTTGCCGTTGAAGAGAATCTCGCCCGCGGTGACTTTGTAGGTCTCATGACGCGCCAGAACCTGCGCCAGCGTGCTCTTGCCCGAGCCGTTGGGGCCCATGATCGAGTGCACTTCGCCGGGATTCACGCGTAGATTCACGCCGCGCAGGATTTCGTGATTGTCCACGGTCGCGTGCAGGTTCTTGATTTCGAGCAAACTCATCCTTCACTCCTTGAATTCGAACTTGTGCCTAGGCGGGCGCTCGTCATCCGACGCTTCCTTCGAGGCTCACGCTCAATAGCTTTTGCGCTTCGACGGCGAATTCCATCGGCAGCTCGCGAAACACGCGCTTGCAGAAGCCGTTGACGATCATCGAGACGGCGTCCTCCGGCTTCAGGCCGCGCTGGCGCAGGTAGAAGAGCTGATCTTCGCCGATCTTCGATGTGGAAGCTTCATGCTCCATCCGCGCGGTGGAATTGCGGACTTCGATGTACGGGAACGTGTGCGCTCCGCACTTGTCGCCGATCAGCAGGGAATCGCACTGCGTGTAATTGCGCGCGCCAGTCGCGTTCTTCAGGATCTTCACCTGCCCGCGATAGGTGTTCTGACCGAAGCCGGCGGAAATGCCCTTCGAAACGATCGTGCTGCGCGTGTTGTTACCAATGTGGATCATTTTCGTGCCGGTGTCCGCCTGCTGGTGATTGTTGGTCAGCGCGACGGAATAGAATTCGCCCACCGAGTTGTCCCCCTGCAGGATGCAGCTCGGATACTTCCACGTGATGGCCGAGCCGGTTTCGACCTGCGTCCACGAAATTTTCGAATTGACGCCCTGGCACTTGCCGCGCTTGGTGACGAAGTTGTAGATCCCGCCGCGGCCTTCCTTGTCGCCGGGATACCAGTTCTGCACGGTGGAATACTTGATCTGCGCGTTGTCCAGCGCGACGAGCTCCACAACGGCCGCGTGCAACTGGTTTTCGTCGCGGATTGGCGCGGTGCAGCCTTCCAGGTAGCTGACGTAGGCTCCTTCGTCGGCGATGATCAGCGTCCGTTCAAACTGGCCGGTGGAGGCGGCATTGATGCGGAAATACGTGGAGAGCTCCAGCGGGCAACGCACGCCCTTCGGGACGTAGACGAACGAGCCGTCCGTGAACACCGCTGCGTTCAGCGCGGCGAAGAAGTTGTCGCTATAGGGGACGACGGAGCCGAGATATTTCTGCACGAGCTCGGGATGGTTCTGCACTGCTTCGGAGAACGGGCAGAAGATGACGCCAATTTCCGCCAATTTTCCCTTGAATGTGGTGGCGACGGAAACGCTGTCGAAAACAGCGTCCACAGCGACGCCGGCCAGCATCTTTTGCTCGGCGAGCGGTATGCCCAGCTTCTCGTATGTGCGCAGAATCTCGGGGTCGATCTCCTCCAGGTTCTTCAGGCTGGGCTTTCTCTTCGGCGCCGAGTAATAGACGATCTCCTGGTAGTCGATCGGTGGGTACTTGATATTGGCCCACTTGGGTTCAGCTTGCGCGCGTTCCAGCGACGCCCAGTGGCGATACGCCTTCAGCCGCCATTGCAGCATGAATTCGGGCTCATTCTTTTTCGCCGAGATCAGCCGGATCGTCTCTTCGTTGAGGCCCTTGGGGACGCGGTC
>DATGHM010000079.1:0-6803 GCA_035307985.1 Candidatus Acidiferrales bacterium | reverse complement strand
GCCTCCAGGACTCGCGGATCACAAACCCAAAACCCCAACCAAAACCCACTACAGCCCGCCTCCCGATCACCCTTGGCGCAAACCATGGAAGCGGACATTTCTAAATTGCGCAAAACCGGACATTTCTACTTTGCGTTGACACTTGTGCGCGTGAACGGCTCGGGCGTTCTCACTCCATTTTCGGGCGATCTCTTCCAGCTCGCGATACGTGCGGCGCACTCGCGGCGCGACGGCGTGCAGGCCGGCTTCTGTCAACCCAATCCTCGCTCCGCAACATCGCCGGCGAAGTAAAAGACAGCTCCGAAAAGAACGACGACAAGAAAGGCCATTCCAAACAACAGTTCCGCCGCAAGCAGCGCGCGAAATTCGTAGGCTTCCGCCGTCATCAAACAGGCGATCACGGCGGCCCCGATCCACACGCGCGCGTCCACATCTTGCCGGAACCTTTTGAGGAGTTTCATTTCTGTTCTCCTGGCCGGCAGTATGGGCGTTCGCGTGGCAATCAGCAGTGATCCTCATCACAAAATACCGGTAAGGGATGTGTTTCCCTGTACTTTCGGAAACGGCCGGCAAGACCGCGCCTTGCCCTTTTGTCCGGTCTCCGCCTTGAGGTCCTTCAGTGGGATTTCAACGAATGCTGCAGATTCTGGAGGCCCAAATGTGAGGAATATTCACTCGCCCGCGGCGCGGCTGGCGCCGCCCGCCGTTCCCGAGCGTATTTCTTTCACGATTTTCGCCGCCATCGCCTTGCTCACCGGGCACGAAGAATCGAGAAGCCGGCACTGTGCGATGGTCATTCCGCATCCGCACGAGCAATTCTGGGAATTCATCAGCTTCAGCGCGGCCTTCTTCTGCGTTTCCGACAAGCCCTTGAAATCCACTCCGGGCAGGTCCGTGGCCAGCGCGGCGTTTTTCAGGAAGATCTGCCCCGTGTCCTCGAACGTTTCGATCTTTGCGTCCACGTGCATTCCGAGCAGCGCCCGCACCTCTGTGTCGTACACGTTCAGCGGGTAGAGCCCCACGTGTTTCTGCACCACTTTCCCGTCCGGACCGATCAGGAAGTTCGTCGGAAGCGCAGGTACGCCCCCGTACTCTTTCGTGATTTCCGGGCTTCCCATGACGATGGAATAGTTGATCCCAGCGCGCTTCGCGAACTCGAATACCTGTTGTGGAGGACCGTCGTCCAGCGAGACGCCCACGATTTGCAGTTGGCTCTTGTAGCGGTCTTGCAGTTCCTTCAGTTCGGGAATTTCTTCGCGGCAGGGCGGACACCAGGTCGCCCAAAAACTGAGCAGCACCACATGCCCATGAAAATTGGCCGTAGAGATAATGTTTCCCTGGAGATCGGGGAGAAGAAACGGCGGCGCCGGTGTCGCATTCTTCGCGAAGCGTACGACGTGAACATCTTCGTCGTCCTTCGGTTCGCCCGCGTTATTGGCCGGAGCCGCGTGGCTCGCGCCGGAGGCCGCCGCGCTCCGCATTGCAATCGCGCGCGTCCAGTGCGCGGTCGTAAATCCAAGGATTATCACGACCGCGGCGAGCGCGAGCAAAACGGCGACAACGACGGATTTCTTCATGTGAGACCTATTATGAGGCTAGAGCCTGTCTCCGCACAATGAGTTGTGCGGCCTGAAGTGTGCCGCGCGCACCAGCCCTCGGCTTCGGGACCGTCGGTGCCAACCCGGAACTCGCCTTCCCGATTTGGACTGCGAGCGCCCATGCGCCCCGAAAGGCATTCGCCGCAAGTGATTGAAATCACGGAGGGAATGCTGCGAATGCCCGCCGGTAACCAAATGGTTGATTATTTGCTCTATACCCGGCGCGGGTCGCGTTTCAACACGATCCGGATCGTCGGTGGTCGGGAAGGAAGGGGCCCGCCCAAGGATGGTTCGAATCGTTCCCACCTGCCTCTGAGAGGGAAGCTAGGATGGATGACCCCATGGTTCAGCCCCGCCTAGGTTGAACCAGATGAAGCGCGACCTTTTGGGGCTCTTGATCCCAAGCAAGAGCCCCTTTTTCTTTTCCTCCGCAACCGCTCCGCAATTCCGTTCTCTCTAACGTCTTCTCGCGCGGTCCGCCGCGAGTTGTCGACCTTGCGCCGCCGACCGTTTCAACCTCCAACCTTCAACGGTCAACTCTCGACTCTCAACTGCTTTCGTACTCCGCTTTGTCTTTTACCTTTGGCCTTTATCAGTGTTGATTCGCGTTCATCTGTGGTTACCGCTTCGCCGCGATCCCTTGAATCTCGAAGTGCGCACCGAAGAGCAGCGGCCCCGATCCGATAAACGCGCGCGCGGGAAACGGATCCTGAAAGTACGTTCGAAAGACGGCGTTGAAGCGCTCGAACAGCCCGACGTCCGGGCAGAAAATCTGGACGTAAACCAGGTCGTTCAGCCCCAAGCCCGCTTTTGCCAGAGTTTCCTTCAGGCTCGTCATCAGGAATTCGACCTCGCTCTCCAGAACTTCCGGCACTTTCCGCGTCGCTGGATCAAAACCGATGTGCCCCGCTAGATAGAACGTGTTTCCGACGAGCACGCCATTGCTGAAGGGGAGCGGTCCAAATCCGGATGGCGGCGGCACGTGAATCCGCTTCGTAGTGTCTTCACTCATGGCTTGTGCCGAATGGCGTTTTCAGTCATAGGGGCTTTCCTGCGGCTGTCGCTGGCCGCCGCAACGCGTCCCTGCAAACAAGAAGCAGTTCCGGGATCGTCGCCTCGTTGCAGCTCCAATCGCAAGCGCACCCCACCTATGCCACCGGGACGCGGCGCAGGACGGGGATGCGGGCCTCGCGCAAGACGTGCTCGACGACGGATTCGCGCAGCCGCGAAGCGTCGTAATCGAAATGGAGGTGGTTCGTCTTCTCGTCGTAGCGGAAGTTCTGCAGCCCGTAGGTGTTGGCGAAGTTTCCCAGCGCCCGAAAATCCTCGGCGCGCAGCGGGTTCTGCAGTTCGTAGGTAACCGTCATGAATGTCATGGCTCGGCATTATACCAGCCCGGAAACTGTGTGACTCCGTGACTTGTAGCGGGCGGGCCGTTGCGACTGGAGATTTTTAGAGGCCGAAGTCATCGAAAAGTGTATCGATCAATTTTGGCACTTTTGTTGATGGGCATGGACTTACGGCGTTTTTTGTTCGACACGTGTATCGATTAATTTCGACGAAGGAAGGGGGCAAGGAAACACGGGGGCAAGGAGCGAATGCGTGGGCCGTGCCGTTGGGCACCCCTTGACCTGCAGTTCGTGACTCGTGCGACAGGGTGATTGGTGATTCTTGCAGAAGCAAGACCATGTCAAAAGTGTATCGATCATTTTTGGCACTTTTGTTGATGGGCCTGGGCTTACGGCGTTTTTTGTTCAACACGTGTATCGATCAAGCCGCACCGAGCACGGTCGCCGGTGAGACACGCTTCCGTTCCCGTCCCTTCGCCAAGACACTCAGGGCGGCCAGGGCAAGCCGGCGCTACTCAAGCGAGGCGCGTCCGGCGGAGGCGAAGGGCGTTGGCGATTACGGAGATGGAGCTGAAGGTCATGGCCGCGCTGGCGACGATGGGGCTGAGGAGGAGGCCGAAGAACGGATAGAGAACGCCCGCGGCAATGGGCACGCCGACGGAATTGTAGGCGAAGGCGAAGAAAAGGTTCTGGCGGATATTGCGCATGGTGGCGCGGCTAAGCGCGCGGGCGCGAACGATGCCGCGCAGATCGCCTCGAAGGAGAGTGATTCCGGCGCTTTCGATGGCGACGTCGGTTCCCGTCCCCATGGCGATTCCGACGTTGGCCTGCGACAGAGCGGGCGCGTCGTTGACGCCGTCACCGGCCATGGCAACGATGTGGCCTTCGGCCTGCAGCCGTTTGATGACTTCCGCTTTCTGGCCGGGCTGGATTTCCGCTTCGACGCGCTCGATGCCGAGTTTTTGCGCGACGGCTTTCGCCACGCGCTCGCTATCGCCCGTGAGCATCACGATGCGCAAACCCTGCTTGTGCAGCGCTTCGAGGGCTTCGGGCGTCGTCTGCTTGACGGGATCGGCGACGGCGATGAGTCCGGCGGCTTCGCCGTTTATGGCGACGAAGATCACGCTCTGGCCTTCCGCTTCGAGCGACTGTGCGCGCGCATCGAGATCGCCCAGCGCGATGCCAAGCTCCTGGAAAAGGGCGCGATTGCCCAAGGCGGCTTGCCTGGCGTCCACCGCGCCGGTGATGCCTCGACCGGTACGGTAGTGGAAGTCGGCGAGATCGGCAGCGGCGATCTCCTTTTCCTTCGCCGCCGCCAAAATGGCGCTGGCGAGAGGGTGCTCGCTGGGGCGCTCGAGGCTGGCGGCGACGCGCAGGACGGCTGATTCGTCCCAATCGTGCACGCCGACGATCAAGGTAACGCGAGGGCGCCCTTCGGTGACGGTGCCGGTCTTGTCGAGGACGAGCGTATCGACCTTCTCGAGAATCTGGAGCGTCTCGGCGCTTTTCACGAGGATGCCTTCCATGGCCCCTCGGCCCGTGCCAACCATGATGGCCATGGGCGTGGCGAGTCCCAGCGCGCAGGGACAGGCGATCAGCAGCACGGCGACGGCGTTGAGCAGGGCGTACGCCATTCGCGGCGACGGCCCCAGCGCGGCCCAGGCGATGAAAGTCAGCACGGCGACCAGAACGACGGCGGGGACGAAGTAACTTGAAACGCGATCGGCGAGTTGTTGCACGGGAGCGCGCGTGCGTTGCGCTTCGCCGACCATGCGGACGATCTGGGAGAGCATCGTGTCGGCGCCGACGCGCTCGGCGCGCATCAGGAACGTTCCCGTGCCGTTGAGGGTGCCCCCAACGACGCGGCTTCCCGTCGTTTTTTCAACGGGGATGGGCTCGCCGCTCATCAGCGACTCGTCAACCGAGCTGGTTCCATCGGTCACGACGCCATCGGTCGGGACTTTCTCGCCGGGGCGGACGCGCAGCGCGTCTCCGACGGCGACTTCCTGCAGCGGAATGTCGAGCTCCGTGCCGTCGGCGCGAACAAGTCGGGCGGTGCGCGGCGAAAGCTTCAAGAGAGCCCGAATGGCTCCGGACGTGCGTTCGCGGGCGCGCAGTTCGAGCACCTGACCGAGGAGAACCAGGGTGGTGATCGCCGCGGCGGCTTCGAAGTAAACCGGGACGGAACCGTCCCTGGCGCGAAACGAAGCCGGGAAAATCGAGGGGAACAGAACAGCGATCACACTGTAGATGTACGCGGTTCCCGTGCCCAGGGCGATCAGCGTGAACATGTTGGCGCTGCGGTTCCTGATCGAGGCCCAGCCGCGCTGGAAGAAGGGGAGTCCGCCCCAGAGAACCACGGGAGTCGAGAGGAGGAGTTCAATCCAGGCGGTGGTTCGCATAGAGAACCAGGGATGTGCGCGTTGCCCGGGCACCATGTACGACATGCCTAAAACAAGAATCGCGAACGTCAACGACAAGCTCGCCCAGAAGCGGAGCACCATCGACTCGAGTTCGGGATTTTTGGGCTCAGCCGCGACGATGCGCGGCTCGAGGGTCATCCCGCACTTCGGGCATGAGCCGGCCCTGTCGCGAACGATTTCGGGATGCATTGGGCAGGTGTATTCGACGCGCGTTTCGGGGGCCGTGCGTAGCTCGGGTTCGAGCGCCATGCCGCATTTGGGGCAGGGGCCGGCCTTGCTTTCGCGAACTTCGGGATCCATCGGGCAGACGTAGGTCTTTTGCGAGGCCTGGAAAGGTTCGCCGGCGCGTTCGGGGCCGGGATGGGTGGGCACTCGCTCCGAGTGGTGCAACATGCCTTCCGTTGGCGGCTGGGGGGCAACGGCGGCCGGCTCCGGAGCGGCGGGAGCAATCGCGTTTACGCTCGCCTTTGTGCCGCCGAGTTGCACCATCGAGGCATGCTGTGCGTGGGGCGGCGAAGCCCCCCCGTCGAGATAGCGCTCGGGAGAGGCGCGGAACTTTGTGGCGCATCCCTCACAGCAAAAGTAGTAGGTTTTTCCCTGGTGCTCGGCGGTGGCCCGGGCATGCGCGAGATCGACCGTCATTCCGCAGACTGGATCACGTTCCATGAAACGTCCTTAAGCTCTCCCAATTCCTCTTCAGCGGGCGTGGGTATAGATCAGGCTGAGCAGCTCGTCGTACATCGATTCCGCTTGCGCTTTCGTGCCCTTGCGAATCGCCTGGGCCGCGCAGTGGCGAAGATGGTTGCGCATCAGCGCGCGGCCGACGGCGCGCAGGGCCTCCTGGACGGAGGAAATTTGAACGAGAATGTCGGCGCAGTAGCGGTCTTCCGATACCATGCGTTCGATGCCGCGAATCTGGCCCTCGATGCGGCGCAGGCGCTTCGTATTGGCGGACCGGATGGCCGGGTCGACGCGAACAGCCTTGCGCGCGCCGTGTGTCTCGCAGCCACAGGCGGCGTTGCGAGCCTTTGCATGGACGTAAGCCATTCCTACCATACCCCCTGGGGGTATAGTAGAACCACGCTTTCTGGAAGTCAATCGGGGCGTCATCCCGGCGGTCATCCCGAGGTCTACCCGTGCAAACTACAGAGATGTCCCATGCCGGCCGTTGAAGTCGGCAGCCGCAGGGGCGGCGTGGATGGGGATCACGGAAGACGTTGAGAAAGGCCCGGGAGCACGAAGGATTCTAACAAGACTTGCTGCATCGCGTTTCCTGATGCGTTCGATCAGCCTTTCTTTGGCCGGAGGAAGTTTTTCGATTTGACGATTTCATTCGCTGCACGATACGCTAGCGCCTCGATCCCGAAACGCGGGGTCGAAATCGCCGGCAGGCTGAGGCGCACGCCTCGAGGAGATGCATGTCGAACGAACTG
>DATGHM010000078.1:0-9940 GCA_035307985.1 Candidatus Acidiferrales bacterium | reverse complement strand
CGGAATAAACATTTTCGGAAACGAACGTTGAGTCGAAGATGGCAATATTCGGAACTGTCGCGCTCCAGTGGCCACCCACGAACTCTGTGGGCCCGGCGTCAGTGAGGATCGTAACTTCCGGCACATCCTGACTACCTAGTGTGGTGCGTCCGTTCACAAATGCCGGGTCGCCACTCTGGAGCGAGCGGAGGATTGCGCAGAGAGTCGTTTTACCACGGCCATTTTCTGCAAAAATCAAGTTGTAGCGTTTCATTGTTACGTCGCCCAGGGCGGCGTAATTTTCGAATCGCCCCACATTCTTAATCCGAATAATCTTGCGCAGCACTTGAGGAAGCCCCTAGGAAAGAAAAGTATTATCACTTGGCATCGTCCCAGTCAATCACTGTGATTCGTAACCGGCGAGTACACTCCGGCTTGGGCGGTGGCCCGCTCCTCGAAGTTACGTCTTTGGGGGCCGCCCGGCACTGCGCCATTCAGGAGAATGGGGCTTCCAGCTCGCGCAAATGCGTAGCGTGGGCCGAAAAAAGCCGGCGGGACGCCGGCGCTACTGACCACGGAGTGAGTCAAAAGCGAGGCGGTCGATTCCTGCGATGAAGACCTGTCTGCGGGAGGCGCGTCAAGACGAAGCCAGCCTCAGGAGTTAAAACCCCTGGCGAATATGCGGCTTTTATGTCGGAGCTGGAAGCTCCGACCTCCTAAAAACCGGGATTTTGCATATTCGCCGAGGCTCACAAAGAAGTTTTCGGTGAGCGTCTGTTGTTTCAGGGGCTGAAGCCCACCGGCCTCGCGAGACTTTACGCCGGGGCTGAAGCCCCGGCCTCCTGGAAAACTGTGCTGAGGGGGTTGGGGGCGTACTGCGCCATTCAGGAGAATGGCGCTCCCAGAAGCCGAAACGGGCACGGCGTGCCGTGCCCCTACCGGGCAAAATGCCAAACCACCAATCGCCAATTTTGAGTCAAAAGCGAGGCGAGAATGTCGCGCGGGAAAGGAGGCTTACAAAGGAATTTTCGAGTGCACGCCGGTTGTTTCAGGGGCTGAAGCCCACCGACCTTGCGAGACTTACGCCGGGGCTGAAGCCCCGGCCTCCTGGAAAACTGTGCTGAGGGGGTTGGGGGCGTACTGCGCCATTCAGGAGAATGGCGTTCCCAGAAGCCGAAACGGGCACGGCGTGCCGTGCCCCTACCGGGCAAAATGCAGAACCAGCAATCGCCGGTTTTGAGTCAAAAGCGAGGCGAGAATGTCGCGCGGGAAAGGAGGCTTACAAAGGAATTTTCGAGTGCACGCCGGTTGTTTCAGGGGCTGAAGCCCACCGACCTTGCGAGACTTTACGCCGGGGCTGAAGCCCCGGCCTCCTGGAAAACTGTGCGAAGGGGGTTGGGGGCGCCCTGTTACTGCGCCATTTTACTGCGCCATTCAGGAGAATGGCGCTCCCATGCGAGCAAAATTCCTCGGGTCTGAAGACCCGAGCTACATTAACGACCGCGCCGGGGCTGAAGCCCCGGCCTCCTGGAAAAACTGTGCCGCGGGCCGTGATCCTATTCTGGGGACCAACGCTTGAGGATGCTTTGGAAACCCAGCGCTTCCAGCTTGTCTTTGGTTCGCGCGGCGGCGTTCGCGTTGGCGTACGGGCCGACGGCGACGAGATAGAAGCGTCCTTTGCTACGCCTGAAGACGAACGCCGGAAAATTCTTTTGCTCCAGAGACTTTCTCATCTCGTTTGCATAGGTTTCGTGCGTCATCGCGCCTGCCTGCAGCACGAAGCCCGGCCGGTCCATGGAGAGGCCTTCGGGAAAATCTGGATGTGCCGCGGCCGATGGCTTCGCAGCCGGGGCCACGGCTTTCGCGGGAGGCGCATCGGCCTTCGCAATCGTGGTGATTTCGGTGGCCTGAACGTTGTGGCCCATGTCGCCCAAAAGGTGGCCCAGGTAGAGGCAGACCGGTGCGAGCACCACGACCGCTGCGCCAATCCCGACGGCGCGGCGTATCCGTCCAGTACGGGCTCGAGTGGAGGAAGTGAGCGCCGCTCTCAGACCGGCCAATTCTTCTTCGTGCCAGTCGGGCGAAACGGTGCTGCCCGCAGCTTCCGTCTCTTCGCAGACGGGAGCCGGGAAGCCGGGCGCGGACTCGGGGAACGCGAGCGGAGCCTGCGCGGTATCGAAGGCTCTCGAGGCGATCCAGTCCTTCAATTGAAGGCGGGAGGCTTCGGTCAGCGCCACGAAGCGGAATCCGGCTCGACGTGTCGCATCATTGGTCCAGGCGGTTTCGGCTCTTGCTTTAATGGGCTGGCCAACGCCCGGGAGATCGAAGGCGAGCGAGATGATCTGGTTTTCGCCGGCGGCAGCCGCGCAGCCGACTCCGACGCCGCCTTCGGAGAGATCAAACAACTGCCCGCTACCGGATTCGCTCAGATAGATCGGCGTCGCAGAATCCGGAACCAGCCTCTGATGTTGTCGTCGCTCTTGAATCATCTCCGCCGTCCGTCGAGGGAAAATTCGCTTCGATAGTATTCCCAAGATCGGCCGGCGAAGCTAAAACGAAAGCAGTGTTTGCGCAAAAAAGCAACGGGTGGCGCGCCGTGTAGCTCAACAGGATGGCGGGCGGGCCTGAGCTACATTAATTCCGAGGGGCGATGATGCCGCGGGCCCAGAGGGGCAGGTCGGTGAACGGCGGGGGAGCGGGAGAGTGGGTGTGCGGTTGCGACGAGGAAACGGGCGGGTGGGTGTGTGGGTGGCGCGAAGAAGAGGGAGGTTGGATTGGCTGGCGCGAGGAGGCGAGCGCTTTCGCGGCGCGGCGGCGTTTCTCGGATTCGGTCTCGGCGAGGATCGCGCGCTGTTTGCCCTGGAGCGAGAATTTCACGCGCCGGGCGCGGATGGGTCCGCGGAGCCAGCCATGCTGGCGCTGCCAGCGGGTTTCCTGGCGGGCGCGTTCGAGTTTTTCGAGATTGGCGGGGGCGAACGCGCGCATGCGCCTGCGCATCCGGTCGGGATCGGCCTGGAAGCGTTTGACGAGCTTGTTCACCCAGGTGTGGCTGACGCCCAAAAATCGGGCGACACGGTAGGCGGGCCATTTGCGGGGCTCGACCGATAGCCACCACTGCCAAATCAGTTGCTCGATGACGCGGGATTCAAGGCCGCTGCGCCAAGGCAAAGGCTCGCGTTTGCGCGCCGCGCGGGCTTTGCGAATGTTGCGCTGACGCGCTTCCCAAGCGCGCTGCGATTTGTGGCCAGGGCCTTTGCCACCCATTTGCCGAGGTCTCCCGGGCCGCGATTGTCGCGCGGGCATGAAGGCTTTCAAAGGAATTTTCGAGTGCGCGCCGGATGTTTCAGGGGCTCTTAAAGGCCGCCGACCTTGCGAGACTTTACGTCACGACAAAAAGCCAGGCGCAGAAAGGGCGATAGTCAGTTCGGCGGGACCAATTGGCGAGCCTTTGGCAACTTCAGGGGCTGAAGCCCCCTTAATTCTTGGCGGCTTTTATGTCGGAGCTAAAGCTCCGACCCCCTAAAAACCCGGATGGGCGAGGCGTCCGGCTGGATCATCCACGAATCAGGGGATGAGGGACAAAATCGGCGGGAGGCGCAGATCCGAGTTTCGTGTGAATCTCGTCGCGACGGTACGAGTGAGTCTGGCGGCAGGACATGCACTTCACGTCGATCGTTTCAGGACCGTGCAGGACGGGAGGATCGGACTGGCCCTGCGGCCCGGTGCAATAAAGCAGAATGTTGTTGTCGCATCCGGGAGTTTTACAACGAATGGCCCAATAAACGTAGGTCATGCTGCCTCGTTCTCCTTCGTGGTTGCGGCCATAAGAGTATGGACGAAGAAGGAGGAGTTGTCGAACGGTGCGGCGAGCGGCGCGGCCGGCTTCGGGAGACCGCTCAGGGGACGTTGGGGGCGCGAAAGGCCGCGATCGCAATGTGGCTCAAGTCTTCAGACCCGAGGATTCTGGCAGCGCGCAGCGGCGGAGGCACGGAATTGTGACACCAACCCCGTCAGGTCTGAAGAGCCGAGTTACATCTCCCGCTCGTGTGTGATCGCTCAAAGGCTGGCGGAGGGGGTGGGATTCGAACCCACGAGACCCTTTTGGGGTCTAACGGTTTTCAAGACCGCCGCCTTCAACCGCTCGGCCACCCCTCCCGTCTTTGGGATTCTAACACTGACTCTGATGTCGGGCGGGGGGCTGGGCCGCGCCATCCGCGCGGCAACTCAAATTTGAATCGCCGCTCCGCCTTTGAATCGCCGCTCGGCCAGTAGCCTTAGAGGTTCTGCGACTCCCGGCTGGGGGTCGCCAAGGATTTCGCCGGCGGGCTCGGGTGAACTCACACCGGAACAGCGGCTCAAGTCCGAATCCTACTCTTCCTGCCAGATCGTGGAGTAATCACGCGCGGGCGCACAGGCTGCGCGGGGTTGTGTTGTTCGCTTCGAAACGATTCGGCTGGGTGGACGTGTATCTTTGGAATTTCCTCCGAAGCGAGGCACCGAGACTTTCGATGCTCACGTTAGAATTTCAGTCGCAGGTGTGTCCGAGAACATTGCGGGTGTGTCTCAAAACATGAAGCTTTCGCGGTCTTCCGTTCTCATCTTGTGTGCCTGGACGGTCTTCGTCGGCGGCTACACCGCCGCTTCGCTGCTGCTGCGGCACGGCCACGCGCTCTCGACCATCGGCGATCTGACGGAGGCGTTCGTCGCGCTGTTTGCGAACACGTGCCTGCTGGCGAATGCGGCCTCGCCGTATCGCCGACGCAACGCCTTCTGGATGCTGATGGGGCTTGGCTGCACGCTGTGGCTCGGTGGACAACTCGTGTGGATTTACCAGGACCTTGTCCTGCACCGCAACGTGCACAGCCCGTTTCCGGGGGACCTGCTGTTTTTCCTGCACACCGTTCCGTTCATGGCGGCGCTGGCGATTCTGCCGCATGCCAGGAAGATGCGCGAAACGCTGCGCTACGGCTTGCTCGACCTTTCTCTGCTGGCGATTTTCTGGCTCTACCTCTACATCTTCATGGCGGTGCCGTGGAAGAATGTCTGGCCCGTCGCTTCGCTGTTCAACCAACGCGACTTGCAGATCTACATGTCGGAGAACATTCTGGTGGCGGTGGGCTTCGGGCTTCTGTTCATCACCGCGCGGGGCAGCTGGCGTGTCGTGTACGGGAACCTGTGCGGCGCGACATCGCTTTACACGATGGGATACCTGATGGCACACCGGGCGGCGCCGGTCTCGCAAAAGTACGTGGGCAGCCTGTTCGCTCTGCCGTTCATCGCGACGTTTGTCTGGCTGGGGACCACGGGCATCATCGCGCGCCGGTTGAAGCTGGAACCGCAGCCGCTGGCGTCGGTGCCGCGCCGCGACGCGCAGTGGCCCTTTCGCGTGGCGATGACTGCGCTGCTCTTCGCCCTGCCGCTTGCTTATTGGGCGGTGTTCATCAGCAAAGCGCCGGCGCCCGTGCAGATGTTCCGCCTGACCGCAACTCTGATCACCGTGTTCGTTGCGGCGTCGATCGTTTTCCTGCGGCAGCAGCTTGTCTACCGCGAGCGGACGGCACTGGTGCAGGAACTGCGGGACTCACTGGCGAACGTGAAACGCCTGCAGACGCACTTCGTGCAGTCGGAGAAGCTTGCCTCGCTGGGGCAGCTGGCCGCGGGCGCCGCGCACGAAATCAATAATCCGCTGACGGCGATTCTGGGTTACTCGGACGTGCTGATCGAGGAAAGCGCGCCGGGCGGACGACCGTACACGATCGCCGAGAAGATACGCGACCAGGCACGGCGCACGAAAGATCTCGTCAACAACCTGCTGAGCTTCGCGCGGCAGGTGCCGGCGGAAAAACAACTGCTCGATCTGAATACCGTGTTGACCAGCGCCGTGCAGCTGCGTCATCTCGACCTGCGTGAGAAAAACATTCGCATCCAGCTCGAAAATCGAGGCGTTCTCCCCGGCGTCCGCGGCGACCCGAACCAGCTTCTGCAGGTTTTTTATCACCTGATCAGCAATGCCGTGGATGCGATGGAAACGGTTGGCGGAGGCACGCTCACGATCCGCGCGTTTCGCGAGAAGGGGTTCGTGGTGGTGGAGTTTTCCGACAACGGGCCCGGCTTGCGGCAGCCGGAAAAAGTGTTCGATCCTTTCTACACGACAAAGCCGGTCGGCAAGGGCACCGGGCTGGGCTTGAGCATCTGCTACGGCGTGATGCAGGAGCACGGCGGACGCATTACCGGCTTCAATCGCCCCGAAGGCGGCTGCACGTTTCGCCTGGAGCTTCCGGCTGTTCTCGCCGTGTTCCCGCAGATCAGCACGACCTCAGCAGGGGTCGCGCCGGTGCCGGGCGAACCGGCAACGCCCACGGCAACTCGATCGAGCTAGCGGCAAGAGCTTGCCAAGGAGTCGATCGCTCTAACTACTCCGGCGGACCGTCCAATGCGGCTGTGGCCAGCTCGAACGCCGGCAGAAGGCGAAGACAGGATCGATGCCTTCGCCTAGGCTTGTGCTGCACGCCTGCAGCACTCCGACGCCGCGAACGCAATTTACGGAATCTGGCACGTGTCCGGTTCCGGCTCGTCAATCCGGCGCGTTGCGCCAGCGGGAACGATCTGGACTGCAAAACCTGCTGCCGGAACGGAGCCCTCGTTCCGAATCAGGTGTTCGTCATCCCCGCTGTCCAGCAACGTTGGACCATTTGCAGTGCCCGGCCCGTAAACTTCCGGCGTGCAGTCAGGATGATACTGCGTTACCTGTCCAGCCGTGATGATGATCAGGCTGTGCCCGGGGTGTCTATGCCAGCCTGTGCTCCCACCCACGGCCCAGGTGTTGCTCTGTATGTACAAATCTGACGGCCCCTTCGTCTTTTCAAGCGAGAACCACGTAGGACCAGGAAATCCAGGAGCAAACTGCTGAAGCTGGCCCTGTGTGAGTTGGTTGAAGACTTCAAATTCGGCGAAAGTGCCTTTAACTAGAGTGGTGCCCGTGAATCCAGAAACCTGGCTCGCCCACGCTGACTTCGCGTGATAGAAAGCCACGAGCGTCATTGCCGCAACCGCCAGCGCCAACCACATTAGTTTCCGTCTCATGTTTTGAAGGACCTCCAAGGTCTCGGAATTGTTTGCTTTGCCGAGCGCTCCTCGGGCGGCATCAGCGCCGTAGCCCTGCGCAGGAAACCAGCCCGAGGAATGCCTTTCGGCGAGTTCCCACTCGACATGTGCGGACACCATGGACAGTTTCGCGGGAATCGTCAAACTGCAATGCGCGGCATGGGCATTTGCCGTCAAATGCAGTCCTTTGCAGTTCAGGCCGTGGGGTTTACAATCGCGCTACTTAGCTTGTGAGGCCGTCCCCGGACCAGGAGCGCGCGATGGGCGAACCATTCCCCAGTACACCACCGCCCGAGCGAGCATCCGAAGAGCGTCTAGATTCCTGGAAAGAAATCGCGGCTTACCTGAACCGCGACGTGACAACCGTCCAGCGCTGGGAAAAGCGCGAGGCGATGCCCGTCCACCGGCACCTGCACGACAAGCGTGGCTCGGTCTACGCCTTGACTCCCGAGCTGGACGCCTGGATCCAAAGCCGCAGACAGCATTTAGAAGAGGAAGCAGAGGAGAAAGAGCCCGAGGCCGTGGCCGCGCCGGGTGAGGGCGCGCCGAGAGCCAAAGTGCCGGCGCGTTACTGGGTTGCCCTAGCCGCGCTGGCTGTACTCGCCGTGCTTGCGATCGCCTACATCCTGTCGCGAGGTCGCGCAGATCGTGCGGCCCAGCCCAAAATCAGGTCGCTAGCGGTGCTACCCCTGAAAAACCTGTCGGGCGACCCGGGGCAGGAATACCTGGCGGACGGGATGACCGAAGCCCTCATCGGACGCCTTGCGCAAATCCACGACCTGCGCGTGATTTCGCACACGTCGGTGATGCGCTTCAAGAATCCGCAAATGTCGGTGACGGAAATCGCCAGAACGCTGAAGGTAGATGCCATTGTCGAGGGGTCAGTCATGCGAGACGGCAGCCGGATCCGCGTCACGGCTCAGCTGATTCGTGGCGCCACCGACGAGCACTTCTGGTCGGAAACCTACGATCGCGAGCTGAGAGACGCGCTCAGCCTCGAAAGCGATCTGGCACAGACCATTGCGGAAAAGGTGGAGGTTACAGTCACAGGCGAGGAGGAGCGAAGGCTTACCGCGACGCGTCCCGTGGCGCCTCAAGTCTACGAGAGCTATTCAAAGGGCGAATTCGCACTCAATACAAGCAGCAGCAAAGCTGAGTTCGAGGCCACCATTCCTTACTTCGAGGACGCCCTGAAAAGAGATCCTACGTTTGCGCCCGCCTATGTGGGCCTGGCAAATGCATACGGCAATCTCGGCACGGTTTTTGTCGGTGGCTCCGCCGACGAGATGCGTCCGAAAGTGACGAGCGCGGCCGAGAAAGCCCTGGAACTCGACCCGAATCTGGCCGAAGCGCACGTTCTGCTGGCCAATGTGAAACAGGAGGAGTGGCACTGGGCAGACGCCGAGACGGAATACAGGCGCGCTCTGGAATTGAACCCGAACAACGCCGCCGCTTATGAGGGACTCGCTTTATGGCTGGCGTGCCATGGGCGCGCGGACGAAGCTGTGGCTTCGGCGGAGCGTGGCCGGGAACTGGACCCACTGGCGGTTTCCTTCGAGGACTTCGGGTGGACACTGTTTCAGACTCGTCGCTACGATCAAGCTATTCGCGAGTTGCGCGCCGCGCTGGCGTTACAGCCCAACGACTTCGGCGCTCTTATGGACCTGGGATTCGTGCTGATCGCGAACAATCAAGCCGGGGATGCAATTCCCGTGCTGGAGAGAGCGGCATCCGTCTCCAACCGCAGCTCAGGCGCGCTCGGAATACTGATCCGGGCCTATGCGCACGACGGGCGGCGCAGTGATGCGCTTCGGTTGCTCGCGGAGTTAAAACGACGGCGAAACGCAGGCTACGTCCCCGCCGGCGCTATGGTGAATGCTTACCTGGGCCTCGGCGAGAACGAGGAAGCCTTCACCTGGCTCGAGCAGGCCTACAAAGAACAATCCAATATGCTGCAGTTCATCAAAGTACATCCCTACTTTGATCCCTTGCGCAGCGACCCTCGATTTACGGAGTTGATACACCGCGTCGGGCTCGACTAGCATCCGTGTGGGCCAGGCCGTTTCGCGCTTCTGTCGAACATTCTGCGGCTTCTCAAGGTGGATCCGGCGTTTGATCCGCTGCGCGGCGACCCTCGATTCGCCAGCCTTCTCCACCGCGTCGGGCTTAACTGATACGTTATGATCACGATTAGCGGTGGCTACTTCCGTACGGTGTTCGGCGTTTTGGTCTGAACCCAGTTTCCGTTCTCGCAGCGCAACTTGAATGGTCCCTTTGCTGAATTGACCCGTGCGCCGGTCGAGAATTCTCCTTCGGCTTGGCAGGTGCAGCGACCGTATTCGGCAGTTGGGCCGGGCGAACAATACACTAGCGGCGGTTCGGGAACATGCACCACTGTCGTGCTTCGCTCCCTTATCGCTTTACTGGTAGGTACCCATTCAGGTGATCCATCCACGCTGCGAACGCACATCTGTTCGGGACCATTTCCCATCTGGATTACGGTGCCCTCGGGGTACTCAACGCTATCGGAGGTGCATGTAATTGTTTTCTGGGACTTCGACTGGTCAGCCTCCGCGTGAGTGCCAAGTGCGTTCGCGACGGTGAACAGCCCCATCAGCAGCGGGATGCCAACAATTGCGGCAATCAGACTTCCGACCAACACCTTGGGCGTGCGCAGGAACGGCTTTTCCGAAGAAAGTAACATGATTCGCTCCATTCGATTCTTGAGATTCGATCCAGAAACTCCTGAAATTCCCGCAACGTCCTCGCTTAGACTGAAGCGGCAGACTTTCAGAATGCCCGCCGTGTAATCCTCTGGCGCAGCGCCGCAGCGAATCACCATTTCGTCGCAGGCAAG
>DATGHM010000077.1:0-29064 GCA_035307985.1 Candidatus Acidiferrales bacterium | reverse complement strand
GGCCCGACGAGATCGAGCGCGCCTTCCGCGATGCGTTCGTGGTTCTCGACCGCCGCATCGGCTTGCTTTTATCTCTGCCGTTCGCGAGCCTGCAGCGTCTGGCCCTGGAACGCGAACTCCGCCGCATCGGCCGCGAATGATTCGGACACTCGCGAAATCATGACAACCCAACCAATTCAAAGCGCCGTTTGCTCCCCCGCGCAGCGCGCCAAACTATCATTTCTCGATCGCTACCTGACTCTTTGGATTTTTCTGGCCATGGCGGTCGGCGTCGCGCTCGGCCATTTCGTTCCCCGCACGGCAGCGTTCGTTCAGCGATTCCAGATAGGCACAACGAATATCCCGATCGCTGTCGGCTTGATTCTGATGATGTACCCGCCGTTGACGAAAGTGCGTTACGAAAAGCTGTCCGAAGTATTCCGCAACCGGCGCGTGCTCCTTCTTTCGCTCGTGCAAAACTGGATCATCGGGCCCGTGCTGATGTTTCTTCTGGCCGTCGCATTCCTGCGCGACGAGCCTGCCTACATGCGCGGCCTCATTCTGATCGGTCTCGCGCGTTGCATCGCCATGGTCATCGTCTGGAACGAACTTGCCGCCGGCGACACCGACTATGCTGCCGGCCTCGTCGCGTTCAACAGCATCTTTCAGGTGCTCTTCTACAGCGTCTACGCCTGGGTGTTCATTACGATTCTTCCGCCGCTGTTGGGTCTGAAAGGAAGCGCGGTGAACGTCGGAATCGGCGAAATCGCGGAAAGTGTCTTCACATACCTTGGCGTTCCTTTTCTCGCGGGAATACTCACGCACTTTTGGCTCTTGCGCGCCAAAGGCGAGACCTGGTATCGCACACGCTTCATTCCACGCATCAGCCCGCTGACGTTGATCGCTCTGCTGTTCACCATTCTCGTCATGTTCAGCCTGAAGGGCGATGTGATCGTTCGCCTGCCGCTGGACGTCCTGCGCATCGCGCTCCCGCTCGTCATCTATTTCGTGATGATGTTTCTGGTCAGCTTCTGGATGGGACGCCGGCTCGGCGCGGACTACTCGAAGGCGGCTACCCTATCGTTCACTGCCGCGAGCAACAATTTTGAGCTGGCCATCGCCGTTGCCGTCGCTGTTTTTGGCCTGAATTCCGGCGAAGCGTTTGCAGGAGTCATCGGCCCGCTGGTTGAGGTGCCGGCGCTGATTGCGCTGGTGAATGTCTCTCTCTGGTTTCGAGGCCGCTACTCTAGCGCAACCGCGCAGGCCGCCGACTAACCTGCGTTGTCATCCCGGGGCGCCTTCCGGGCCGAAGAATCTCTCCTCGTGGAGCGCGAGCCGTCGAGAGAGCTTAAGTCGCGACGCGCGAACCGTTCGCCCGCAGCTCGAGTTCCCACGTCTCGCCCGTGAGGTCTTTTCCGAAGCTGTGGTGTTTTTCCTCGCGCACGAGCCGGAAACCTGTCTGCTCGTAAATATGCCGCGCGGCGTAAAGGATGCTCTGGGTCCATAGCGTCATCTTTTTGTATCCCGCCTGTCGCGCAAAGCGGACGCATTCTTCCACCAGGCGCTTTCCGATGCCAAGTCCCCGCGCTTCCGGTTCCACGTGCAGCAGCCGCAGCTTGGCGACTTCGTCGGACCCTTTCACCGCGAAAACCGCGCCGACCTGAGCTCCATCTTTTTCCGCGATCCAGCAGCGTTCACGCTTCGGATCGTATTCCTTGATGAATTTCGCCACGATTTCCGCGACCAGCGCCTCGAAGGTTTCGTCCCACCCGTACTCCCGCACGTAGAGAATGCCTTGCTTCTGGACCACCCAGCCCATATCGCCCGGCTGGTGCTGCCGCAGAAGGTAGGGCGTTCGCGGTTCGGGCCTGTCGCCGAGAAGAGTTCGGATTGTCTGCACTGCATCAAGCAAACGGCCGCGTTCCGCGGGCGCCAGTTTCTCGATCATAGCCGCTACGTCCCGATTTGAGCGCTCGTCGAGCGGCGCGAAAACCTTCTGCCCCTTGGGCGTCAGCGAAAGGAACTTCTGCCGCTCGTCCGTTTTCGATTGGGCGCGCGCCACGAGCTTCCGGCGTTCGAACCCGCGGATGATCCGGCTGAGATATCCCGCGTCGAGCCCAAGCTCCTTGCGGATGTCCGTCGCCGTGGGCTGCTCGCGATGCGCCAGTTCGTAGAGCACGCGCGCCTCGGCAAGAGAGAAGGGGCGGCTCGCCATTCCGTCCAGCACGCCTATTTTGCGAGTATAAAAGCGGTTGAACGCTCGGATTTCGTTCACCTGCGGATCTGTGCTGTTCCCGGGCATGCGGCACCTCCGGTTTAAACTCAGTGGACTATAGCATGCGCATAGTTGCCGCCGTCAAGTACATCCACGGCGAACCTCTGAGGATTCCTGGGGCCCTCGCAAAACCGACGTCTACCCGCAACTGCCTACGAATAGAATTCCTCGCAAATCGCTGCAATCACAGGACCTACAAAATTCTACCCGCCAAAACATCTGCGATCTCGCATTCGTCTCGCCTTCGGCTTTCTCGGGTTTTTCCTGGCAGCGCGAGCGGGGCGGGCCTTAGCTTGCCTGCCGCGGCAGAACCCGCCCCGTCAGGGTCCGTTTTCCTCCTGCGGCGTAACCTTTCCCCCGCTGGCTGGTTTATTGTATCGAGTGCGGTGCTCGGGAGAACTTGTTGGCGCCTGAGACGAACCAACTGGACGAGCGGCTTCTCGTCGAAGCGGCGCAACGCGACCCCGCTCGCTTCGCCGACTTGTACGAGCACCACTTCGAACGGGTGTACGCCTACGTGTCCCGTCGCCTGACGGATCGCGGAGCGGCCCAGGACGTCACGTCGGAGGTATTCCATCAGGCGCTCGCGAACCTGGACCGTTTCGAGTGGCGCGGCGTCCCTTTTATGGTTTGGCTTCTGCGGATAGCCGCCAACGCGATTGCGGATCACTGGCGCCGCGCCTCGCGCGAACAGCAGCTCAGGGAAGAAGAGGGCCCGGAATCGTTTCCGGTCGATCCGGCGAATATCGAGCAGGTCGAACGCCGCGCGCTCCTGTTTCGCCTGGTTCGGACGCTTCCGCCCGATCAGCGCCGCGTGATCGAGATGCGCTTCGCCGAAGAAAAGCGCATTCGTGAGGTCGCGCAGGATCTGGGACGCAGCGAGGGGTCGATCAAGCAGCTCCAGTTCAGGGCGATTCAGAGCCTGCGCGCGCAGTTACAGACGCCGGCGGGGGGAAAGGCGAAGCGCAAATTGGGTGAGGCCAATGCCTGAGCGGAATTACGCAGAACAACTCGATTTGATCGTTGACGCGATTCTCGCCCATCGACGCGCCGCTCTGCCCGATGCGGACGCCGAGCTTGCCGATTTGGCGCAGACGGCCTCCAGCCTGCGCGGCCTGCCGCGTGAAGATTTCAGGGAACGCTTGAAATCCGAATTCGAAGGGAGAAAACCAATGTCTGCTTCTGTTAAGCCGGTGCTAGAACCTGGCACCACCGCATCACCGCGGCTGACGTTCAAAGACGCGGCGAAAGCGATTGAATTCTACACGCGCGCTCTGGGAGCGCGCGAGACCTTCCGCTTCGAGGCGGGTGGCCACATCGCCCATGCCGAGATCGCGATCGGCGACTCGATCCTCATGCTGGCTGAGGAGTGGCCGGAGGGCGGTCGCTTTAGTGCCGAAACGCTGGGCAACTCCCCCGTTTGGCTCTCCATTCGCGTCGGTGACGTGGACGCGGTTGCCGAACAAGCAGTCGCAGCGGGAATGAAGGTGAAGCGGCCGATTCAGGATCAGTTCTACGGCCATCGCGACGTGCTGCTGACCGATCCGTTCGGGTACGTGTGGAGCGCGTTCACGGTGAAGGAGGAAATGTCGGTTGAAGAGATGCACAGGCGCATGGAAGGGATGACGAAAGGTCCCGAAGGCGGACAGCTTCGCTCTGAGGAACGTCCGAAGGTGAGCCCGATCCCCAAAGGCTTCCGCGCCGTGCAGCCCTACATGGTCGCGGCGAAGGGCGAAGCGCTTGTGGAGTTCGCCAAGCAGACCTTTGGCGCCGAGGAGACGTTCCGGGCCATTGGTTCGGCGGGCGGGCTTCACGCGAACGTGCGCATCGGCGATACGATGCTCATGATGGGCGGCGGCATTCCCGGTCGGGACTTCAGAGGCAAGCCGAATACGGTCGCTTTGCACGTCTATGTGGAGGATACCGACGCAACATACGCGAAAGCGCTCGCCGCCGGTGCCGTTTCCATCGGCGAGCCGCAGGATCACGATTACGGAGAGCGGGGGGCGGCCGTGAAGGATCCTGCGGGGAACTTCTGGTACATCGCCACGCACAAGGGTGAGAGCTACGTTCCCAAAGGCCTGCACAACGTGAACATCTACATGCACCCGCTGCGGGCCGAGCCCGTCATCGCGTTCCTGAAGCGTGTCTTCGGAGCGGAGGAAATCGCGAAGTACGCGTCGCCGGATGGGGTCGTACACCATGCCGAAATCCGCGTTGGCGACGCGGTGGTCGAGATGGGCGAAGCGCACGGCCCGTACCAGCCGACGCAGTCGATGTTCTACTCATACGTGCCGAATGTCGACGCGGTCTATCGCCGTGCGCTGACCGCCGGCGGTACGTCGATTCAAGAGCCCGCCGATCAACCCTATGGCGACCGTAGCGCCGGCGTGCTGGACCCATTCGGCAACCAGTGGTTCATTGCCACGCACATCCGCGACATGGAAAAGTGAGCGGTCGCCCGGCTGTCGCGTTCAACAGGGAAGGACGCAAATTCCGCTTCCAAACGCCCGCGGGGGGGTTTTATGCAGAGTGTCGCAGAGGGGCGAATGAACGCCGACGAACCGGTTGTCCGAAACATTTCCGACACGGCGTTGTTTGCCGCGATCTATCGCGCCCGCGAATCGGAGCGCTCCGACGCTCTCTTTCGCGATCCCTTCGCGCGACGCCTTGCCGGTGAGCGCGGCGAGCAAATTGCCAAGTCCATGCCTTTCAGCGAGCGTGCCACCTGGACCTGGATCACGCGCACGGTTCTCGTTGACGATTTTATCCGGCTGCAGATCAATCAGGGCGTGGACACGATCGTCAATCTCGCGGCCGGTCTCGACACGCGGCCCTATCGCATGTCCCTGCCGCCGTCCCTGAAATGGATGGAAATCGATCTCCCCGGGATACTCGACTACAAGGAAGAAATTCTGCGGGATGAGAAACCGGCCTGCGGCCTCGAACGCGTCCGCCTCGATTTGTCTGACGCGAACGCCCGTCGAGAACTCTTCGCGCGTCTGGGGAGCACTGCGAGAAGAGCTCTGATCATTACCGAAGGTTTGCTGATCTACTTCTCGAAGGAGGAAGTCGCCTCGCTCGCCGAAGACTTCGCGGCAGTCCGTTCCTTCCAGTACTGGGCATCGGATATTGCTTCGCCGGGTTTGCTGAAAATGCTCAAGCAGCGCACGGGCCCGCAGATAGAGCGAGGAAACGCCGAGTTCAAGTTCTCCCCTGAGGAAGGTCCCGATTTGTTTGCGGCTCACGGCTGGCTCGCAGTTGAGGTTCGCTCCATGCTCAAGAGCGCAGCGCGATTGAAACGCATGAACCCGTGGATGCGTTTTCTCTCAATGCTCCCGGAGTCAAAAGGCAAGCAAGGCTCGCGCCCATGGTCCGCCGTCTGCCTGCTGCGCAACCAGTGCATCAACGCTTAGCGGCCTGGCGGCCGTTGCGTTCCGTCGGTGAGGATTGAGTTTCAACGACGAGCTGTTCTTTTCCTTCGTGCCAGGAACGTCGCGTAATACAAGACTCCCGCCACCGTCTTCGCATCTCTGATTTTCCCTGTTCGAATCCATCGCTCCGCCTCGCGCAGCGTCACGATCTTCGGCGTGATCTTCTCGTCGTCTTCTGGACGCGCTTGGCCTTTCGTGAGTCCTTCTGCGACGAAAATCACCATGTTCTCCGTCACGAACCCTGGGCTCGGGAACACGTCCATGATCTGGGTCAGTTTCTTCGCTGTGTAGCCGGTCTCTTCCGCCAGCTCGCGCCGCGCGCCGTCCGCGAAATCCTCCTCGCCATCCCTCTTTCCCGCCACCAGTTCCCAGAGCGCCTGTCCCGCGACGTGCCGGTACTGCTGGATCAGCAGAATCCGCCCGTCTTTGAAAACCGGCATCACGACCACCGACCCCGGATGCGTCACCATCTCCCGCGTCGTTTCCACGCCGCTCGGCTCGATGACGCGGTCGCGCCGCACCCCGAAGACCTTCCCCTGATAGACGGTTTCACTCGACAGGACCTTCGCTCGCGCTTTTTCTTTTGCCAATGTTCTCCTCCGCGCTGCTCCGCGATTCTAAC
Organism: Candidatus Acidiferrales bacterium; assembly: GCA_035307985.1. Taxonomy (GTDB): domain Bacteria; phylum Acidobacteriota; class Terriglobia; order Acidiferrales; family UBA7541; genus Palsa-295. The sequence goes on along the minus strand of DATGHM010000077.1, from coordinate 22,754 downwards.
CCACCCTGAGAGGTTCGTAGGGGGCAGGTCTCAGCCTGCCCGCGCGGCGGGACCCGCCCACGCTCCGAGGGGGAGCGGCGCCACACGTTGTGATACCCGTTACGCTTCCTCGTGACTTCCATCGTTGCGGACGCCTTCAAAACCCGTTAGCTTTCTTCAAGCGGCGTCCTTCCCCCGTCCTTGAAGGAGAGACCATGAACAACGCAATCGCTCGAATCGGCAAACCCCTGCTGTTTGCCGCCGCGGTTCTGGTTTTCAGCACTGTTCCGGCGCACGCGCCAAAGCGGCGCAGCCGCCTACAAATCAAAGTGCGCGATGTGCCACGGCGCGGACGGCAAGGGTGATACGGCAGTCGGCAAATCCATGAAGGTTCGCGATCTCGGCTCCGATGAGGTCCAAAAACAAAGCGATGCCGAGCTGACCGCGATTACAGCCGACGGTAAAGAGAAAAATGCCCGCCTACAAGGGCAAGGTCACAGAAGCTCAGATCAAGGACGTCGTGGCGTTCATCCGGACGCTAAAGAAGTAAGCGCATTTCCGAAGTCCGCCGGGGCACCAGCGGCTATCAACAGCCGGCTTCTGCGCTATACTTTTCCAGTCCGTCATGCCGATCGACACCATCATCGTCGACGACGAGCGCCCCGCCCGCGACGAACTCGCTTACGTCCTGAAGAGCTTCCCTGAAATCAACGTCGTCGCGCAGGGCAAGAATGGACTCGAAGCGATCGCTCTCATCAAGGAACACAATCCCGATCTCGTCTTTCTCGACGTCCAGATGCCCGGCCTCGACGGCTTCGGCGTCATCAAGCGGCTCGCTGAGCGCAAGCTGCGTGTGCCGCAGATTATTTTCGCCACCGCCTACGATCATTATGCCCTGCAGGCGTTCGACGTGAATGCCGTCGACTACGTTTTGAAGCCTTTCGACAAGCCGCGCATTGCCAAAGCCATCCAGCGCGCCAAAAAACTGCTCGAAGCCAACACCTCTGCGGTCGAGCGCCTGGAATCCCTGGTCGGTCAGCTCGCGGCCCCGCCGTCGAAGCCTCCGCGGACGAAAATTCTCGTGAAGGCGCAGTCGCGCATGTTTCTCGTCGATTCGGACGACATCATCTACGTCGGCACCGAGGAGGGCACCATCACCATTTTCGCCAAGGATGCCGAAGGCGTCTCGAACTACCGCACGATCGAGGAGCTTGCGGCCGCGCTCGACGCCGACAATTTCTGGCGTCCGCACCGCTCCTATCTCGTCAACATCAACCACATCAAGGAAGTTGTCCCCTGGTTCAAGTCCAGCTACATCCTGAAAATGAACGACAAGCGCCAGAGCGAAATCCCCGTCTCCCGCGCGCAAACCAAGCGCCTCCGCGAACTCTTCAAGCTGTAGCCTAGCGGGGAAGGTTTGAGAAGTTGTTCTGACACTGCTCTTGCACTATCGTGTTCGGGCAGTAGGAGCGAAAACGCGAAATGAGTTGGGATATCTTCGTCCAAGACCTCCCTCGCGATGCCAAATCCGTAGCGGAAATCCCTGCTGATTTTAGACCCGCTCCACTTGGCAAGCGCCTAGCGATCATCGAGAAGATAAAAGGTGTTGTGCCAAGCACTGACTTCTCTGATCCCTCTTGGGGGCGCATTGATGGCGACGGCTGGTCGATCGAGGTGGACTGCGGTTCCGAAGAAGACTGCCGGGGTTTTGTCCTCCATGTTCGCGACGCTGATTTCGCCGCTGTTGTCGTTTCTGAAATCTTAGAACATCTCGAGGTTCGAGCCATCGACTCGCAAACAGGAGACTTCTTTGTTCGCAGCGAAGCAATTGAGAGTCTCCGCAGATGGCGCGGCTACCGTAATCATGTGACAGACGGAAACGAGGGCTAGGAAGTGGGCAGGACTGCCGCTCGGTCTCTGCAAATTTGCTTGACATATTCCTATATAGGAATGTATTATCTATCCATGCCTCGCGCTTCTACAACCTCCGATGCCTTCAACGCCGTCGCCGAACCTCGTCGGCGGGCCATCCTCAGCCTTCTGGTTGACGAGCGCCCGGTGGGCGACATCGTGGTTACGCTCGGCTGGCCGCAGCCGTCCGTTTCTAAGCACCTGCACGTCTTGCTCGATGTCGGCCTCGTCCGCGTCCGGCGCGACGGCCGGCATATGCTCTATCAGACGAACGCCGAAGCGATTCGTCCGCTTCACGAGTGGACGAAAACGTTCGAGCGCTTCTGGCACCATCAGTTAACCCGCATCAAGGAGCGCGCCGAAGCCGAAGCCCGGACCGATTCCAAGCAATCCGACAAAACATGACCGAATCTGCGAACAGGAGAGCAAACATGAGTTCTACCGCAACAGCGCTTGACAACATGACGTTGACCATTACCCAGGAGATTCAAGTCCGCGCTCCGCTCGACGTGACTTTCGCCGCACTGCTCGAGCAGCTGGGCCCCGGCAACGACAAGCCGGATGGCGAGGCTATGCCGATGAAGATCGAGCCCTGGCCCGGAGGCCGCTGGTTTCGCGATCTGGGCGACGGCAACGGGCATTTCTGGGGCGTGGTGCAGGCCATCAAACGGCCAACGCTGCTCGAGATCACGGGGCCGCTGTTCATGTCCTATCCCGTCGTCTCGAACCTCCAATACCGCCTCAGCGAGTCCGACGGCGGCACGTTGATCAAGTTTCACCACACGGCTCTCGGGCTGATTCCGGACGACCACCGGCAGGGAGTGGGGAAGGGCTGGACGCACATCAACGAGCGCATCCGCCAGCGCGCGGAGAAGGCTCGCTCGAAGTAAACGTGAGTCCGGTAGCGCGGACGGTGAGGCACACTGAATGCTTTTCTTCTTGCAGCCTCCCTTGGCGCTCCGAACGTTGTTTTGCGAACTGGCATGGCCTGGCCGCCTTGCTATCGTCTTTGTCTTTTCCGGCAGCGGGCGATAGAAAGGAAGGCATGTCTCGCCAGTTCGCCCGAGGAAACTCGCAGCGGTAATGGAGGCTGCAAGTTAAAAAGCAGTTCAGCAACTTAGGACAAAGGAGATGGCAATGTCGATTGCAGAATCGTTGCTTGCAGAGTTTGAAGCACAGGCTCCCGTCACGCGGAAGTTTCTCGAGCGTTTGCCGGAAGACAAATTGACCTGGAAACCGCACGAAAAATCAATGTCCGCCGGGCAGCTCGCTCACCATCTCGCATCCGTACCCGGCGCGATCATTCGCTTTGTGCAAAACAATCCGGCGCAAGCGCCCGAATTCGGCAAGGCCGACCGTTTTCCGCAGCCGGCAAGCCGTCAGGAAATACTGAATACGTATGACGAAAGCATCGCAGTGGTCCGCAGCCTCTTGCCCAGAATCGAAGACTCGGCGATGAAGGAAACCTGGCGTATGCTTGCAGGCAGCCGGGAAGTTCTGGCCCAACCTCGAGAAGAGTTCTTGCGGGACGTCATGTTCAGTCACTGGTACCAGCATCGCGGCCAGTTCAGCGTTTATCTGCGCATGCTGAACGTGGCGGTGCCCGCAAGCTGGGGACCGAGCGCCGACGAGCCGCCGGCATTCGCGCAGCGAGCGCAGTCGGCCTGAAGCGCAAAAGTGGAAGCATGGACGAACCGTGTATGTCGTGCTGCGGTTCGACGCAGGAACCCGCTCGGTATTGTGTTCGGTGGACGATAGAGAGGTAGCCGCGCCTTGCCAGTTCGCCAAACGAAATTCAAAGTACCAAATGGAGGCCGGAAACCAAAAGCAGTTCTGAATATTTCCAGCGGGGGCACTCGAGCGGACACTACAAACTGGGGCGAAAGACCATTTAACCCGTTAACAAGGACCAATCCGAAAGGGAGAGAAAAATGAGCGAAGTAACCCACGAGCAGGTCAATCTGCTGTTGCGCTTGTACGAGGACCGCCGCGAGCCGCGGTTGCGCGAAGCCCGCGACTGGTTCGCGAATAACTTTCACGTGAAGACGCCGGAAGACGTTATGCGGATATGTCCTCCCGGGAGCCGGGAGAACGCCAACATGCGCATGGTGCTCGGCTACTGGGATATGGTGGCCAGCATCGCCAATCGCGGTCTGATCGAGGAGCAGTTCTTCTTCGAGAACACAGGAGAGCAATGGGGCGTGTTCGAGCAGGTGAAGCCGGTTCTCGCCGCGTGGCGCGGGATGTTCAGCAGCCCGCAGTTCCTCAGCAATCTGGAACAAAACTGCAAACGCCTCGAGGCTTGGCGCGAAAAGCGCAATCCCGGGTCGAACGAGGCCATACGCAAAATGATGGAGCAGTTCCGGCAGGCAGCTCAAACCGCCAGGACACAAACAGCCGGAAGCTGAGCCGCTTTCGAGACGTGCCGTCTAGGCGAGGGCCCCTCTTTCGTCCATCGATCCATGGCTCCCGCTTTGCAGGCCAGCCAAGCGACAAAACGCGAATGTGTCCAACGATGACGGCGCCAATTGCTGTGAGGGTCGCTCCCGAGCGAGAAGCGGGGACCACACTCGCTCGCTATTTCGTCCCGGCTGGCGTCGCTTTTGACGCGATCACCCGTAGAACCAATTCGTCTCCGTGATCGAGCTTGACGTCCTTGCTCGTCGAGGTCAGCAGGGACCCCTTCGTTGTTTCCGTTCCTTCCTCGAGCTGCAGATTCGACAATCCGATTACGCCCTTGCTTCCCAGATCCAGCGCCGGTTGCCTCGCCGCCTCCGGAAGTTCGGCTGTCGCAGGCGTCATAGCCGAACCCGCCCCACGCCCCGACACTCCCGGCAGTGCGGCAGCGCCGGAATAGTGGCTGTCTGGGTCTGCGCTCGCACTCGCCATTGATCCCGTCGAAAATCCGCCGATCCCAACCGCCTGGACGGTCAGCGCCAGCGGCACCTCGCCGCCCTCTTTGAGTTCCGCGCGGTCAAAAACGATTCCCAGCACCGATTCGGGATTCTTTTGGGAGCGGCGTTTCGCTTCGGTGACGTGGCCGCTGATCTTCGCTCCGTCGGCGATCAGCACTTTGCCGCACGACAGGACCGCCAAAGTGACTCTTGCGGCGATCGGTTCTCCGATCTTCGCTTTCCTGGCGTCGATCGTTTGCGTCAACTCCGCATAGATCACGCGCCCCACTGAAAGTGCGTCGCCGGCTGCCGCGCTCGAGGCCGCGGATGACGTCTTCGACGTCGCGGATTGCGGTGCATCCGTTTGCGTGGCCGACGCCGAGGGTGCCTGCCCGCGCGCGGCGTGCGTAAACGCGAAAATCCCCACCCCAGTTGCGGCCAACGCTAGGACGAACCGCTTTCTCTTGAGCACGACCGGCCAAATCAGGTTCATGCATTCTTCCCGATCACAATCTTACACCCGTGCGTTGGTTGCCCACGACTGGATGAAGTAGCAGACCGACAACACCCCGCCAGCCACGCCGATGACGCCCAAAACCTGCAAGAGGTGCAGTCGGGTATCGAATTGCGAGCTGAACGCGTTCAAACTCGACTCTGCCGAAGAGATCCACGCCGTGAATAAGAGAAGAAACGCGAGGTCCACGATGCATGCGCCCCTCATCCAAGCTCGCGTTCTTCTGTAACGCGCGGGCAGCTCGATACGTTGCCCGTAGTGGCGTCGAAGGAGAATCCCCACGGGCCAGAAAATGAGCGTCAAGGCGAAAATTCCCGCGGCGGCCTCGATGGCAGCGAGGTTCATCTTTCCATTTTTCCACGCTGGAACGCGCTGTCCGACCTGGAACGGGAAGTCCAGCACCAATCTTTCTCGTCCGTTGATGCCTTTCCTGAACCCTACCATTTCCTGACCGTGCAGTTCGCGGAAAACCATCGGGGCGATTTCTTCAAAATGCTTGAGGTTGCCGGCAAAGTCCTTGAACCCCTCCATGCTGATCGTCCCGTCGGAATTCTCCGTGACCTTTGGCTGGTTCAACGCGGCCGCCTCTGCGGCGATGTTCGTCTCGGAGCGGCGGCTGCTCCAGTACGTTCCCACCACCGCCTGTATGTCCGCATCCGAATTCGCGACTCTCCTCGCCGCGGGCGGGGCATATGGGAAATAACGATCGAGGAAATGTTCCCAGAGCGCGTCGGGAGCCGAAATGTCGCTTTTACCCGCACTGTTGTACGAGACAAAAAATCCCACGTGATCGTCGAGCATCAGTCCCATCAGACTGTGGAACCACTGCGTGTCTCCGCCGTGGCCGATAATCCTCTGCCCGTTGCGCGACATCTCGTAGAATCCGTAGGCTCCGCCGTTGAGCTCCGGCATGTTCGTCCACGCGCGCGAATGCATCAGCGCAGCTGTTTCCGACTTCAGGACGTGAACGCCGTTGTACTCGCCGTTCTGCAGGTGCGCGATCATCCAGTGCGACATGTCGTCGGCCGTAGTGGAAACGCTCCCCGCCGGCCATGCCTGCACGTACTCGAAGCCTTTCGGCTTTCCCGACCCCCGGTCGTAACCATTCGACATCATCGGCGCGAGATTGTCCGGTAGGGGCTGGCGAAACGTCGTGTGATTCATCCCAAGAGGTTGGAAGATGTTCTTCTCGATGTAATCATCGAACGGCATGCCGGAAACGCGCTGCACGATGTAACCTGCGAGCGCGGCGCTGTAATTGGAATAGGCGGGCGTCGTTCCAGGAGGAAAAATCTCGCGCGGCAGGTGCGTGGACAGGTATGACCCGAGCGGCAGCATCTGCGAGAGGTTCTCCAGGAAAAGATCCTTGTACGACTCCTCGAAGCCCGGCGTGTGCGTCATCAGGTCCTTCATGGTCACCGGCACGCCGAACCACGGCCGAATCCTGAAATCGAGGTAGTCGTTCACGTCGCGATCGAGTTCGATCTTCCCCTGTTCCATCAACTGCATCACGGCCGTCCACATGAACGTCTTCGAGATTGATCCCGGCCGAAAAAGCGTTGCATCCGGGATCACGGGCTTCTCGTTCTGCGCATCGGCGAAGCCGTAGCCCTTTTCGAGAATCACCTTGCCGTCCTTCACGACGCAGATCACAGCGCCCGCGATGTCGTCGCGCTCCAACTGCATCGGCACAAACCCATCGAGGAACGTCTCGAGGTCCTCCTTCGTCAATTTGGGAGCAACCGCCCCCCGCTTCGCTTCGCCACGCTGAGGTTCGCGCTTCATCGCGCGCCGTGTCTCCTTGGGCGTCTGCGTGGGCGATGCGGCGCAAACTGCGACATTCGCAAAAAGTGCGGCCAACAGACCGGCCAAAAGTGGAGGGCACAGATGCTTCTTTTCGGTCAGCTTCATGATCAATAGCGACCCTCGGTGTTCTTCTCGAATGCAGAGCTCTGCGGTAGCCGAACATCATACGACTTCTTCTGCTTCACCGCTTTGCCTTTATCGGAACATCCAGTCTCGAGAATCCAAAAAAAAGACGAAGCAGAAGCGGAAGGCCTTCGATCGAGGGCATCGCTGGTGCCGCGCCGCGGTCGTTTCGGACCCTGCTTCGCTCCGACCAAAACAAAGCCGGGTTCCTGCGTCCAAACCCTCTCCACAGCATCCAACAGAATTCACGCGATCTCTAAACCATTCACGCCCATCGTGGGCTATCATTTTCAACAGGAGGGAAGCAAACTCGCCCCTCGCCATGCAGCGACGGGCGGTCTGCTCGCAATCGTTCACCTATGAATTCGGATTCATTCGACGTCATCTGTATCGGAGCAGGCCCCACGGGGCTCGCGTGCGCGATCGAGACTAAGCGCGCCGGCCTGCGCCCGGTGGTCATCGACAAAGGCTGCCTGTGCAATTCGCTCTACCATTATCCGGCGAGCATGCAGTTCTTCACGACAGCCGAGCGCATGGAAATCGGCGATCTTCCGATGACCACAGCCACGGCGAAACCCACGCGGTCCGAAGCGTTGAAATACTATCGGCGCGCCGCGGACCACTACGGGCTCGAGACGCGTCTCTACGAGCGCGTCAGCTCCATCGACGGCCATGATGGCTCCTTCGTCGTCCACACCGCGGACAGCGAAGGGCGGCCGCACGAGTATCGCGGGCGCAAGGTGATCATCGCAACGGGGTATTACGATCTGCCGAACCAGCTTGGCGTCCTCGGCGAGGATCTCCCGTTCGTCTCGCATTACTTCACCGATCCGCATCCATATTGGGAGCAGGACGTCGTCGTCATCGGCGCGAAAAACTCAGCCGCAGAAGCCGCCCTGGAACTCTTCCGCGCGGGTGCGCGGGTCACGCTGGTCCATCGCGGCCCCACCGTGGGCGACAAGCTGAAGTATTGGGTCAAGCCGGATATCGAGAACCGCATCCGCGCCGGCGAGATCAAAGCACTATTCAACCATCGCGTCACACGGTTCGAGCCGGGCCGCGTCTACGTTCAGCCGGTGGAAGGGGGGGCCTTCGGGCGCGCGAAAGAGGCCGGAGAGAGAGCAGCGGCGTCAGTGACGCAGGGCTCCGACGGCCATGAGAAAAAGGAAGAATTTCTCGGCGCGGTGCAGGTCTTCGCCCTGACGGGCTATCATCCCGATTTCACGTTTCTCACCAAACAGGGAATCCGGCTAGATCCCGTCACAATGCGCCCCGAAATCAATCCCGATTCACTCGAAACGAATGTTCCCGGCATTCATTTGGCGGGAGTCGTTGTAGGCGGGCGCAATACGTCGGATATTTTCATTGAGAACGGCCGGTTCCACGGGAAGGAAATCGTCGCGGCGCTGACGGGGAAGGGCCGGGTTACGGAACCGGCGCCCGTCTCGCCGCCCGGCGAATAAGGGCTCTCAAATTTGTCGTATGCAGTAGATTGGACCGACCTCCGACCGTTTGTGTGCAACAGTCTACGGCGATTTTCAATCCCACTTCAGTAGACTGAAAATCCGTTGCAACAGGCGGCGCGGAAGTTCGCATATGTTCTCCTGCCGCAGCGAACGGCGTGGGTAGCGATGGCGGTCTGATCGTGTCGCACTCTGGACGGATCAATAGCCGTGGCGCGAGGTTGTGGTCACCTTGCCGCGAAACATCCGGTACACGAAAACGAAGTAACCGACGGCGATCGCCATTCCCAGGGTCCACCAGATCAGTCCGGTCGACAGTGCATAGCTTCCAGAGTGCGCGTTGTACACGGTGATATTCAGGGCGGGATCGGTAGTCGACGTCAGCAGGTTCGGGTAGACACCCGCTGCCGCACCGACCAGCATAAAAATCAGATAGGCACATGACGAAAGAAACGCTGCGCGCTCGTGCCCCTTGGCGTCCGCCCGCCACATGTTGAACAGCGCTGCCGCCACGACCGCCGGGATCACGTACAGCACTGGTAGCCGCTTGTAGTTGTCCAGCAGGTCGGGCCGGATGTAGAGCGTCGCCGCCAAACTAGCGCCCGTCAGCGCGACAACCGTCGGCCAGAGACGCCGTGCCGCCTGCTTCGCGCGCGCGTTGATGTCGCCGCTTGTTTTCAGCGCGACGTAATACGCACCGTGCAATCCCAGCGCGCAAAGCGCAACGGCCCCGGACAGCACCGTGTACCAATCCAGGATCCCGGGTTCGGGCCCGACTCTCCAGTTCGTCCAAAGCGGCAGAAAAAAGTATTCGTCCTTGCCGAGAGGCACGCCGCGCAAGACGTTGCCAAGCGCAGCGCCGAAAAAAAGCGCCAGCAGCAGGCTCGCGAAAGCAAACGATCCGTCGAAGAGCCCTCGCCACACCGGCGAATCGAGGTGCATGCGCAACTCGACGCCGATCCCCCGCAAAATCAGCAGCCACAGCACGATCATCAACGGCAGATAGAATCCGCTGAACCCGGACGCATACAGCAGAGGAAACGCGAAGTAGAGCGTGCCGCCGCCCGCCAGCAGCCACACCTCGTTCCCGTCCCAGACCGGCCCGATCGTGCGGATCACCATCTGCCGCTCTTCATCCGTCCGCGCGATGAACAGGTGCAGGATTCCCGCGCCCAGGTCAAAGCCGTCGAGAACCACGTATCCGGTAATCATGATGGCGACCAGCAAATACCAGGCCAGCAGCATCCGGCTCTCCTTCGCAACTGCCGTTTCCGTTGCGGGCGCTCAGGCGATCGTGATCGGCGTGCCTGAGTCGACTTCCGCGCCCGTTTCTTCCAGTGGACCGTGGGCGATCACGCGATACACCAGGAACAAGAACAGAATGGCCAAAATCGTGTACAGCCCCATGAACCCGATCAGCGTGAACAAGCTGTTTCCCGCGTGAACGTCCTTGGAATAGCCCACCGCCGTCCGCATCAGCCCGTACACAATCCACGGCTGCCGCCCCGTTTCCGCCGTAATCCAACCCGCGGTGTTGGCGATATGAGGGAAGGGAAGACAGCACAAAATAATCCACAGCATCCAGCGCGATTTGTAGAGCACGCCGCGCCACAGCAGAAAGGCGCTCACCGCCATCACGGCGACGAAGATCGTCCCCAGCCCGGCCATGACGTGGTAGGTGTAGAAGACCAGGGGAATGTTCGTCGGCCAGTCTTCCTTCGGAAACTCGTTCAGGCCTTTTACGGTCGCCGTCGTCTTGCCGTAGAGCAAGTAGCTGAGGACCTTGTTCGCCATCATCGGATTGTCGATGCGCTCGCTCTCCGCGTCTGGTTGGCCAAGAATGACCATCGGCGCGCCCGTCTGCGTCTTGAAAAGGCCCTCCATCGCGGCGAGCGCGACCGGCTGATACACGCCCACCATTTTCCCGTGGAGGTCGCCGGTCGGGAAAATCTGCACGATGCACGCAATAACCCCGACCGTAACCGCCACGCGCAAAAACGCGCGGCCCTCCTCGATGAATTTATCCTCGAGCAGGTAATATGCGCCGACGGCCGCCATCACGAACGTGCCCGTAATGAGCGCGCCGCACATGTTGTGCGAATACTGAATCAGCGCCCACGGATTCAGCAGCAGGCCCCAGAAGCTCGTGACCTGAAAGCTGCCGTCCGCGCCGCGTTGAAAGGCGACCGGATGCTGCATCCACGCGTCCGTCACGACGATGAAAAAGCCGGACAGCCACGAGCCCATAAACACGGCGAATCCCGCCCACCAGTGGCCGATCTTGCTCAGCCTTTTCTCGCCAAAGAGAAAAAGCCCAAGGAACGCCGACTCCAGGAAAAACGAAAAGACGCCTTCCATCACCAGCGGCTGGCCAATCACGCCTCCGGTCAATCGCGCAAAGCGGGCCCAGTTCGTCCCGAACTGGAACTCCATTGGAATTCCCGTGACCACTCCCATCAGGAAGCTGATGCCGAAGACTTTCGCCCAGAATCGCGCCGCGCGGTTGTAAAGATGATTGTTCGTACGGAGATACATCGTTTTCAGGAGGACGATCAGCGGCGCCAGTCCCATCGTCAGTTGCGGAAACAAGTAGTGAAACGTGATGGTGAAGGCAAAATGCAGGCGGTGCATCATCAAGGCGTCGTCCATCGGCTGGCCTCGGCAACACGGGGAATTCTGTGTAGCTCACCCGTATACTACAAATCTCTCTGCACTAGCCATGAATTTTGGAGAATGGAGGTCGGCATCAAGCATTGTTGTTAGCGACGCCCTAGCCATTCGTTCGATGTCGTGTTCAGACCGACAAACTGGATTCGGGTCAGTTCGCCGGGTGAGAAGAGAGTGATATACTAGGTTTGTAGTTAGGTTCTTGCGGTGGTTACCCCTCCACCCCGCGGAGGCGCGATGAGCGTGTTGCGCGTCGAATGCTATGCGGGGCACCGTGCCGACGAACGGCCGCAGAGTTTTGTCCTGCGCGGACGGAAATTCGAAGTGCAGGAATTGGACGGCCGGTGGTACTCCCCTCAGGGCAGTTATTTCCGCGTGCGTGCGGACGACGGCAACTTCTACGTGCTGTGCCACGACGAGGGTCAGGACGTTTGGACGCTCGACGGCTTTCGCGCAGCGCGCTGAGCGCGCAAATATCAAAATGCATATGGTCAAGCCTGATTTACGGCGGCAGCAGCGCGTTCTGGTCCCGACCGGCCACACGATGCGGATTCATGGCAACGGCGGCAGCCCACAATTCGAAGGCACTGTGACGGTAATCGGCCTGGGCGGGATGTTCATCCGCACGAAAAAAACGCAGCCGCCGGGCACGGTCCTGAAACTTACGCTGGACGACGCGGTAGCCACGTTTGAATCCGAATGCACCGTCCGGCATGTCACGGACAACGGAATGGGCGTGGAAATCACGAAAATCTCTCATCAGGATGAGCAGCGGCTCAGATTCCTCCTGATCCGGCTAAAGGGCGCTTAACCTCTAAAACGGATAAACACGCTAAACACTGCGGAAACCTAAGGATATAACCGCGGAACCACGAGCGGATAACTGTACGCAACCGCAGAAGAGAAACAACCACAGAGAAACACCGATAACGTCAGAAGGACCGAAAAGCTGGACCTGGTTAATCGGTTACACCCATGTCATATTCCTACGGGATCTGCGTTTGTCTGCCTTCATCTGTGGTTTTCCTCCCGCCATTGACTTCTTCGCCGAGCCCGCAACTTTTTCTCACCTTCCGGGTTTAAGCTACCTGCGACGACCATGAAGGGGACGTCTCGCTCAAACCCGCGTTCGACAGCTGCTCGGCGCGCTCTCTCCAGGAAGGGAGCACCGGCGCGCGGACGGCTCGACGCAGCGGGCGCGACACTTGTTGCGGCTTCGATCGCCGCGATACTGGCGGCATCGTCCGCATTTGCTCTTCCGCGCGCGACGCCGAAGAGTGAATCGGACAACCAACCGTCCGAGACCGCCGCTCTCTCCAAGACATTCAGAGGCGACCTTCCCATCACAGAGCTGACGGAGGACCAAGCCATCCTGCATGCGTTCAACCGCCTGGCGTACGGGCCACGACCCGGCGACGTCGAGCGCATACGGCAAATGGGCCTGGCGAAATGGATCGACGAGCAGCTCAACCCCCAATCGATTGACGATTCCGCATTGGACAAGCGCCTGGAGCGCTACTCGACGCTTGGCATGTCGTCACCGCAGCTGCTCAACGATTTTCCGCCGCCAGCGCAAGCCGTGAAAAAAGAGGGTGTCACCAAAGACGAATACAAGCAGCAGATGCAGCAGCAGCGACAGGAATCGGTCGCCACGATGCTGCCCACCGGCGACGAGAATTTCGATCGGGCAAACGTAGAACTAGCGCGCATGGTTGGACCGAATCGCATCGTCGCGGAGCTTGCGATGGCGAAGATGGACCGCGCTATCTACAGCAACCGCCAACTCGAAGCCGTGATGGAGGATTTCTGGTTCAACCACTTCAACGTTTTCGCGAACAAGGGCGCCGACCGCTGGCTGGTCACGTCCTACGTGCGCGACACGATTCGCCCGCACACGATGGGCAAGTTCAGCGACCTGCTGCTCGCAACGGCGAAAAGTCCGGCGATGCTCTTTTATCTGGACAACTGGCTGAGCGCCGATCCTGCTGCGGTCAAGCGCATGCAAGCAATGCGGGCCATGCGACGCGACCGCTACTACGCGCGTTTCGGCGTGATGCCGCCGGGCGTCGGAATGCAGGGAGCGAACGGGCGTCCGAAGCAACGGCAGGACCGCGGGCTGAACGAAAACTACGGCCGCGAAGTGATGGAATTGCACACGGTGGGCGTCGATGCGGGCTACACGCAGCGGGACGTGATCGCGATGGCCGAATGCCTCACCGGCTGGACGATTCGCGGCCCGCGCAAGGATGCCGAATTCTTTTTCAACGACCGCATCCACGCGGAAGGCAAGGAAGTCGTGATGGGGCGTACGTTCCATTACGGCGGAATGAAGGACGGCGAAAAGGCGCTCGAGATGCTGGCGAGCGATCCTCACACAGCGCGGCATATTTCGACCGAGCTCGCGCGGCACTTCGTTTCGGACAATCCGCCGCCGGCGCTCGTCGATCGCATGGCGCAGGAATTCGAATCTTCGGGAGGAGACATTCGCGCCGTCCTGCACACGATGATCTATTCGCCGGAATTCTGGTCGAAGGACGCGTACCGTGCGAAGGTGAAGACGCCGTTCGAGCTGGTGGCCAGCACGGCGCGCGCGTTGAATGCGGACGTCGAAGTCACGCTGCCACTTGTGCAGTGGGTGGGACGCATGGGCGAGCCGCTGTTCCAATGCCAGCCGCCGACTGGTTACTCGGATGAATCGGAGATTTGGGTCAATTCGGGCGCGCTGCTGAACCGGTTGAACTTTGCATTCGCGTTCGGGACCGACCATATGTGGGGAGCCGAAGTAAACTTGAAGAGCATGTTCGGCGCGGACGGCGCGACGGATCCGAATGTCGCGCTTTCGCAGGCGCTCGGATTGTTTTTGGGTGGGCAGGTCACGCCGGGAACGAAACAGACTCTCGAAGCGCGGCTCAGCGATCCGCGGATTCTGCAGGCGCGGCTGGACGATCCGGTCAAGCACGTGAACGAAGGCCTGATCGCAGGATTGGTCCTGGGCGCGCCGGAATTCCAGCGCCGCTGATTTGATGACGCCGGCCTGTCCGTGTTACGAAGCGTCAGCCATGGATCCAGGGATTGATAGGCAAGTCGGAGTGGCTCATGAACATTTCGCGGCGGTACTTCATCAAATCGAGCGGTATCGCGATGCTGGGGATGGCGGCGCTGCCGTCGTTCCTGCAACGCGCCGTAGCGGAGACGACCGGCGCCGGTAAAAAAAAGATGGTCGTGCTGTTTCAGCGCGGCGCGATGGACGGCCTGAACGTGGTGGTGCCGTTTGCCGAGAGGAATTACTATGCGTTTCGCCCGACGATCGCTATTCCGCAGCCGCGCAGCGGCAGCATTGACGCCGCGCTCGACCTCGACGGTTTCTTCGGCTTGCATCCGAGCCTTGCGCCGCTGGTTCCGTTGTTCCGCAATGGCCAGCTCGCCGTCGTGCACGCCGTTGGTTCGCCTGACCCGACGCGCTCGCATTTCGACGCGCAGGACTTCATGGAATCCGGGACGCCTGGCGTGAAGGCGACCGAAGACGGCTGGCTGAACCGCGCGCTGCAAACGTCTCCCGAAGAGAAAGCGTCGCCATTCCGCGCCGTAGCGTTTGGGCCGTACCTGCCGCTGACGCTGCAGGGAAGCGCGCCGGCAATCGCAATCCCCGATTTAAAACAGTTTCGGATGTACGGTCCGCCGCAAGTGACGGAAGGCGGATTCGAGGCCATGTACGCGCAGACGGTGGACGAAGCGATGCGCGGAGTGAGCCACGAAACGTTCGAAGCTGTCGATCAGCTCAAGCAGATAAATCCCGATGCATATCAGCCAGAGAATGGCGCCCAATATCCGCAGGGCCGGTTCGGGCGCAGCCTGATGGAAATTGCCGAACTGTTCAAGGCGAACCTGGGCCTCGAGGTGGCATTCCTCGATAGCGGCGGCTGGGATAACCACGTCAACGAAGGCGGCGTGCAAGGCCAGCTCGCGAACTTGCTGCGCGATCTGGGGCAGGGGATCGCCGCGTTTCATCAGGACATGGGAGACCGCATGGGCGATATTGTGTTCGTCAGCATGTCCGAATTCGGGCGCACGGCCCACGAGAACGGCAATCGCGGCACCGACCACGGCCATGCCAACTGCATGTTCGTCGCGGGCGGCGGCATCAGAGGCGGAAAGGTCTACACGCGCTGGCCGGGGATGAGCGAAGACCAGTTGCACCAGAACCGCGACCTCGCCGTCACCACCGACTACCGGAGCGTCCTGGGCGAAATTATCTCGAGGCATCTCGGCGACAGCAACTTGAACGGCGTCTTTCCCGGATTCGCCAACGACCCGCGCCAATTCCTCGGCCTGGTGAAGTCGTAGCCGGCTTGCCGTCCTTAGCAGACCAGCGGCATATCACCCTTGCTGGTGACTTGCGTCACAGCAGAGCGGCTTCGGTTGGTGTCTAATCGACACGGTTCTAAGGAGTGGCCCTCCACCCACCGGGCGCTTTGCCCGGGACACCCTCGGGCCACTCCTTTTTTCTTTCCTATTAAGTCCATGTGCCACAGCGGCAACAGGACGCCGTCTTCGCCGCCCTCATTTCGGTCACCCCTTCGAAGGGTTAGACCCCAACCGCATTTTCCTAGTATGCTGAAGCAGGAAAGAGTGGACACAAGGAGCCGTAATCGTTCTAAATTGGATGGGGCAGTGGGACTTAGGGGGAGATAGGCGATGAGACAGTTCGCTCTCTTGGTGTCGGCAATCTTTCTGCTCGGCCGGGGCACACCCGCACAACAAAATTCACAAACCTTCTCGCTATCCGGATCAACCGCCGCAGAAACGAGTCCCTTGCCGACCGCGGCGTATTCGATGCCACTGCCGGCATGGCTTGCATCCTCGGCGCCTGCCGCGCCGTCGTCCACGGCCGATTTTTCGAGCAGCAGCAAAGAATCCGCCGCCGCTGACCCGCAAGTCGTGATTGGCGTCCGGGAGACTTACCCGTTTCAACTGTATGTCGGCTACACGTACCTGCGCTTCTACGAGATTCCCAGCAAGACCATCAGCACGAACGGCTTCAACTATTCCATCGTCTACTACCTCAAGGATTGGCTTGGCGCCGACGGCGAGTTCGTTCTGACGCTCGGCGATCAATACCCGTACCAGGCGAGATTTCTTCTGGGAATGGGGGGAGCACGCGTTCGCGCGAGGCTCTTTCGGCAAAACATCGAGGTGTGGGGGCACGGGCTGGCGGGCCGCTCGCACTTCGTTCCTCAGACTCCCTATGGAGGCCAGGGCGCGTTTGCTTATGAAGTGGGCGGGGGAGTCGACCTCGACACCCTGAACGGCCGCTATGCCATCCGCGCCGGCGCGGACATGGTTGGAACTCACTATTTCAGCACGAACCAGTTCAGTCCGAAGATCTCCGTGGGCTTTGTCTACAAATTCTAATCGAACGGCCGCCTTGCGAGTGTTCGCGACGGGCGCCAAAGCCGGGTGTGCCTCCTCGCGACCGGTCGGCCGCTGCCGCCCAACCGTTCCGGTCGTGCACGCCGTGGCCCGCCCTCGCGTTGCGCAACCCGAGTGCCTGTGCTACTTTGCGGTTCCGCCGATGTGCCGGACGGTTTCCCAGTGAAAGCGACGGAGTTTCTGAAGGCCAACCGCGAGGAAGAGGAGCTTCTCAGCAAGCTCGACCTGAAGAAGCTGCCGCAACACATCGCCACGATCATGGACGGCAACGGCCGCTGGGCGCAGCGGCGTCATCTTCCGCGCTTCGCCGGCCATCGCGCGGGAATCAACGCGGCGCGCACGGTGATCGAAACCTGCGCCCAACTGAAAATTCCTTATCTCACCCTGTATGCGTTTTCGGTTGAAAACTGGCGGCGGCCGCAGGCGGAAGTCGATTTCCTCATGCGCCTGCTGCGCGAATACCTGAAGCGCGAGCTGCCCGTCATGCACAAGAACAATATTCGCTTCAGCGTGATCGGCCGCGCCGCGGAGCTTTCGGGACCCGTTCAAAAAGACCTCGAAGAGGCCGCGCAGGTGACGTCACACAACACGGGCATGAATCTCGCCGTCGCGCTCAACTACGGCGGCCGCGCGGAGCTTGTCGATGCCTTCAATTCTCTCCTCGACAACGTGCGCGCGAAGGGCCTGTCCTCGTTTCGCGCCGACGAGCAGAGCATTTCCCGGCATCTCTATACCGCCAGCCTGCCAGACCCTGACCTTCTGATCCGCACGAGCGGCGAAATGCGCGTCAGCAATTTTCTCCTCTGGCAGATTGCGTACGCCGAGATCTACGTCACGGACACGCTGTGGCCGGATTTTTCGCGCGCGCGCCTGCTCGAAGCTCTTCTCGACTTCCAAAAGCGCGAACGCCGCTACGGCGGGCTCGGCGCGCCCGCGCCGCACAAACGCGCCGCTTCCTCTGAAGGCTAGCCCGCAATGGCCCTCCGCATCATCACGGGAATTGTACTGATCGCGGCGGTGGTTGTTCTGGTGTGGTGGGCGCCTGCCTGGTTCGTTGCGATCGTGGCCGCCGTTTTCGCGCTGGCGGCGCTCGTCGAGTTCTTCGCGCTCGGCGAACGCCTGGGCCTCCGCGCATTCCGCAAATGGACGCTGGTTTGCGCCGCGGGCCTCGTTTATGCGCAGTACTCCGCGGGCATGGCGGAAGCTCGCGCGTTTGGGATCGGCTTTGTCGTCGTGCGAAAACTGGCCGGTTTTTCTGTGTCGGTTGACGCCGTTCTATTGGCCTTTCTTTTTGGCGCCGTCGGAATCGGGCTCGCCACGCGTTGGCCGCTCCGGGATGTCCTGCCCGCAATTTCGATCAGCTCCGCCGGACTTCTTTTCGTCGCGCTCCCGTTCAGCTATCTCGCGCGCATCAACGAGGTCGAACGCTTTGGACGCGAGCTGATTCTCTTCACGCTTGCGCTGATCTGGGCCGGCGATACGCTTGCCTACTTTACGGGGAAATTTGTCGGGCGCGTTCCGATGGCTCCCGCGCTCAGTCCGAAAAAAACCTGGGAGGGCGCCGTCGCCAACGTGGTCGGCTCGCTTCTCGTGGCGTGGGCCGCCTCGCGCTGGATGGACATGGACGCCGGCACTCTATTGTTCATCGCGGGCGCCGCGAACATCGCCGGCCAGATGGGCGACCTCATCGAATCAGCCTACAAGCGCGGCGCCAACGTGAAGGATTCAGGCACAATCGTCCCCGGCCACGGCGGCGTTCTCGACCGCATCGACAGTCTCATCCTCGCCGCGCCCGTCGTGTGGGTGCTGTATGTCTGGCTCGCCCAGCGCTAGCTTTCGATCCGAGCGGGATTCCGGCAGGAGTGGCCCACCCAAGGCTCGAAATCGGCGAACGGTGGCCGCCCGCCAGCGCGCGAGAATGCGGGAGCTTCCATTTTTGGGCGAGACCGTCCGCGCCGCGCGAAGCTTTGTTCTCCCGCTAGGTGCCGAGATACATCACGTGGACGTACGTTCCCAGCCGGACGTTGTAGGCCAGATACCAGCCGTCATGGTCGGGATCCGCATAGAGCACGATGTCGTCGGAGCTCCAGTTCCAGTCGGCGCAATCGTCGTAATCATATGGGGCCACGCTGAAGTAAGACCCGCCGAACCAGAAGCGGTCCCTCGCCCCACCCTCGATCCGGTAGACGTAGCTGCGGCCGATCCCGCGCGGGAAGTGCCCGTGCTCCCAGGGATGGTCAATCTTGTAGTGCGGATCATCCCGGTCCGTCGAATGACCCACCCACTGACCGTTGCTCGCATGAACGTGCGGCGCGTCCGGATGTCCGGCTTGATCGCTGTAAGTCGGCCGGTTCGTGTTGTGCGGAGTCTGGCTGGCAGACCGAGCGGAAGTGCGGGCAGGGGAGGATTTGGCAGGTGACGGCCCGTGGGCGGGGATGTAACCGTGTCCCACCGCGCCGCCTTTCTGCGGAGTGGAAGACTTCTGCCGCGACGTGTTCTGCGGCGTCTTGTGGTCCTGAGGCCTTTGCTGCGCGACTGCAACACCCGAGAGGAAAAGCAAAGCTATGCCTGAAACTCCCCAGAGTCGCTTCATGTAAGCCTCCAAGAGATTCTGACGTCCACTAATTTGCCGGCCCCGGAGGATATGCCGGTCAAGTCTTGGACGTGGAGGCAGCTTTCTCGGGTGCGTCTGAATTTCGTTGGTGACGATCTCAACTCTTTCGCCGTCATTCCTTGCTCCTTGGAATGGCCGAGTTCTTTACCTCGCTATTGTCCAGGGCCTGCCGGATACGGCGGCAAATCAGGCGGCCGGGGAGGCAGCTTCTTCGGATGCTCCTGAATCTCCTTCATGACAATCTCGATCGCTCGCTCGAGCTGCGGGTCGTGTCCCTGCATCGTTTTGTCGGGCGTGTTCTCGACCACGATGTCGGGCTGGACGCCACGGTTCTCGATAATCCATTGGCTGTCGAGGCCATAGAGCGAAAATTCCGGCCGCGTGATGTAGCCGCCGTCCATCAACGGGATTTCGCCGCGAATCCCGCGCACGCCGCCCCAGGTTCGCGTCCCGATCACAGGCCCGAGCTTGTAGTACTTGAAGAAATAGGAGAAGTAATCGCCGTCCGAGGCGGCGTAATGGTTCGTGACGCACGCCATGTAACCATAAAACGTGTTGGGCGGCACCGTCCCGCTCTGGAAGTTCCGCGCCGCTTCCATACCCGCAAGAATGCGCCGCAATCGCTCGAAAATAATCTGATCGACGAATCCGCCGCCGTTATATCGCACGTCGAAAATGATTCCTTCCTTGCGAATCTGCGGAAAATACTGCTTCACAAATTCGTTCAAGCCGGAGTCGCCCATGTCCGGCAGGTATACATACCCCACGCGCCCGTCCGTCGCTTTCTCCACTTTGCGGCGGTTCGTGTCGATCCAATCCAGCTCGCGCAGCTTGAATTCGCTGCCGATCGGTTTGACCACCACGTGCCGCGCGCCCTCCTCCGATGGCTTCGAGTTCACCGTAAGCGTCACATTGTCGTTCGCGGTGTTCTCGAACAGGGAATACGGATCTTGCGGCACGCGCAGCGATTGCCCATTCACCGCCAGCAGGTAATCGCCTTGCTTCACGTTGACGCCCGGCTCGGTCAGCGGCGAGCGAAGGGCGTCGTTCCAGTTTTCGCCGGGATAAATTTTCTTGAAGCGGTAGGGCCCGTTCTCCGCATCCGCCTCGAAATCGACGCCGAGCAGTCCCACGTTGATCGGATGCAGATCCGGATAGTCGCCTCCGCCAACGTAGGTATGCGAGTTCGAGAGCTCTCCGATCATCTCTCCCAGGATATAGTTCAGGTCGTAGCGGTCCGCCACATACGGCAGAAGCTGGGCGTACTTGTCGCGTTCCTGCGCCCAGTTCACGCCGTTCATGGAGGGCTCGAAGAAATAGTCCCGCTCCTGCCGGTACACCTCGTAGAACATCTGCTTCCATTCCGCGCGCGGATCGATCTCGGCCTGCATGCCGCTCAGCGCCAGAGCGTTCTCGCCGACGTGGCCCGGAGGCCCGGACGGCGGCGTGGCGTCGATGATGCCGAAGGTTCGCGCCAGATGCTCTTCGCCCCCGCCGCCTGGCGGGCCCGCGTACAGGACTTTCTTCCCGTCAAATGAGAGTGCGTAGCCGGTTGCGCCGTTGATCAGGACGGAATCCTTTCGCTTCTTCATGTCGAAAATATGCAGCGCGAATCCTTCGTCCGCCAGCGGACCGGAGAGCCCGAAGATTGGAGCGGTGATGTAGAAGACGTAGTCTTTCGACGCGCCCAGACCCCCCATGTTCTCAGGCGGAGTCGGAAGCGCTACGACGCGATTCTGAATTCCGTCCAAATCGATCCGGAACGGCTCCTTCTTTTCCTTTTCCGCGGACTCCTTTTTCTCCTTCTTCTCCTCTTCGGTCTTTCCTTCGCTCTTGGTCTCGGTTTTCTTCTCCGCCTCGCGCGGTTTCGCTTCCGCGCTTGCCCCCGCCTTCTTCACCTCGGCTTCATCGCTCTGCGGCGCAAAGGGCGAAGGAGTGTCCGCGCGCAGCGTCACCAGGTAAACGCGCGTCGCCTTCGGATTCGCAAATTCGAAGTCGTACACGCCGAGAACTTCGTTGTAATCGCGCTCGGAAAGGAAATAAAGGTACTTGCCGTTGGGATCGAACACGGGATTGCGGTTGTCGGTGAAATCCGTCGTTACCGCCGTGATCTTTTTCTCCGCGAGAGAATAGAGGTAGACAACGCCGTTCCCGTTTTGCGCCGCCTTGGAATAGACGATCCATTTGCTGTCCGGCGACCAGTTGTAGTCGGTCAAATCCGCATATTTGCCCTGGTCGATCAGCGCCGGTTTTTTCTCGGTGATATCCACGTAGAAAAGGCGCAGCGACTTGTCCGCGAACAGCAATTTCGTGCTGTCCGGCGACCACACGGGTTGTAGTCGCTGCATCGCTCCATCGAACGTGATACGTTCTTCCTTGCCCATTCCGTCCTGCGGCATCAGGTAGATCTCTTGCTCGCCGGTGCGATCGGAGAGATACGCGATCCACTTGCCGTCCGGCGACCAGGCCACGTCCTCCTCGCGAATTCCGGCCGTGCGCGTCAGGTTGCGAATGCTGCCTTCCTTTGCGGGAACAGTGTAAACATCTCCGCGCGCCTCGAAAACGGCGCGCTTTCCCTCGGGCGAAATATCGTAGGAACTGATCAGGCTGGCTGTTTTGTCCCAGTGCTTTCGCTCCTGATTTTCATCTCCCGGCAGGTACACGGTCACTTTTGTCGCCTTTTCACTGGCCAGGTCGAAGAGGTAGAGATACCCGCCGTTCTCGAAGACGATCGAATCGGGCCCCAGGCTCGGCCAGTTCACGTCGAATTCCCTGAAATGCGTCAGTTGCCGGATTTGTTTCGTCTTCACACTGTACGCGAACAGATTCATGCGGCGCTCGGGACCCTGGTCCGAGTCGAAGTAGATCGTGTCGCCGTGCCACATGGGGAAGGTGTCCGTGCCCTGGTAGCTGCTGTCGAGTTCTTCGTAGTGATTCGTCTTGAGGTCGAAAAGAGAGATCTTCTGCGCCATGCCGCCCGTGTAACGCTTCCGCACGCGAAAGTTTCGGAAAATCCGATTGTAAGCAACCTGGTTTCCATCGGGCGAAAACGATGTCAGGTCACCTCTATTTTCAAACGGAACGCGCGTGGCCAGCCCGCCTGCGATCGAAACTTCGAACAGGCGTCCAAACCAGTCGTTGAACGTGTCGCGGCGCGAGAGGAAGAAAACGTTTTTCCCTCCGGGCATCCAGCCCATGACTTGATTCTCGATTCCCATGCGCTCGGAGACGGTCGGCGTGGCAGACTCGAACGTCAACTGCTTTGGGTCCCCGCCTTCCGCGGGAATGATGTAAACGTTCGGCTGCCCGTTATATTCGCCCGTGAATGCGATCTGCGAGCCGTCCGGCGAAAA
>DATGHM010000076.1:0-26529 GCA_035307985.1 Candidatus Acidiferrales bacterium | reverse complement strand
CGACCGGCACGTGCGTCGTTTGCAGGCACGTCTGCGCCGCGAAGGAGATCGGGGAATCGTCCACCGATTGCGAGGGCATCGTTCGAACCGGAAGATTCCTGAGGCTATGAGGCAGCGCGCGGTGCGCGAGCTGCGCCAGGCACGCTATGCCGGATTTGGTCCTACGCTGGCGGCCGAGCATCTGGCGCGCCAAGGGATGGCGGTGAGCCGCGAAACGCTCCGCCGTTGGATGAGCGCCGCCGAACTGTGGCAGACCCGCCGCCGGAGAGGGAAGCAGGTGCACGTGTGGCGGCCGCGGCGTTCCTCGTTCGGCGAACTGGTGATGATGGACAGCTCTCCGTTCCGTTGGCTGGAGCAGCGCGGCCCGGCCTGCCACTTGATTGCGATGATCGATGACTCGACCAGCCGCGTCTGGGGCCGCCTGGTGGAGCACGATTCCAGTGAAGAAAATCTGCGGACCCTGCGCGGCTGGCTGGAACGTCACGGGCGGCCGCTGGCGCTGTACACCGACAAAAACAGCCTGTTTGTAACCACGCGTGGTGCGGAGCGGCAAGAGCAGTTGCAGGACACACCGGCGCGCACACAATTCGGCCGCGCCTTGGCGGAACTGGACATCGAGTGGATCGCAGCCCATTCGCCCCAGGCCAAAGGACGCGTCGAGCGGCTGTTCGGCACGCTGCAAGACCGGCTGGTGAAAGAAATGCGTCTGGCGGGAATCGATACGCTGGAAGGGGCCAATCGCTTCCTGGAAATCACCTTTTGGCCCTTCTGGGAAAAGCGCTTTACGGTCCGGGCGGCACAAGGCCGTGACGCTCACCGGCGACTGGAGCGCGGGCATCGCTTGGAGCAGATTCTCAGCGTGCGCGTGACGCGGACGGTGGGCTCCGATCACACGGTGGTCTGGAAAGGCCAACGATGGGGCCTGCGGCGCGAAGAGGTCTGCGCCGGACTGCGTGGCGCTCGCGCCGAAATCGAAAAGCGGCTCGACGGCACCCACTGGCTGCGCTTCCGCGGCCGTTACCTGCCGCTGCAGCCCTGTCCGGCCCCGCCGCGATCCGCAAGTCCTTCCGGCCTACGGCCTCCAGGGCTCGCGGATCGCAAACCAAAATCCCCAACCAAAACCCACTACAGCCCGCCTCCCGATCACCCTTGGCGCAAACCATCGAAGCGGACATTTCTAAATTGCGCAAAACCGGACATTTCTACTTTGCGTTGACAGGGTTTATTCCTGGCGACCAAGCGTCATGCGTTGACGGAGCCATGGCGGCCGCAGGCTTCCACGCGCCTCCGCTACGGAAATTAGCGCGGCCCTCTTGGTACAGCCCGATCAGGTTTCCCGCCGGGTCGCGGAATATCGCGATCCATGAAGTGCTGCCCGGCTGATCGTGGTGGACGGCTTCAATAATTTCTCCGCCGTGCGCCGCAGCTTGAGCCAGAGTGGTATCGATGTTGTCGACCCAAGTATATGGGAGCAGTCCCACCGTCCGGGTAACCTGCGTTTTTGGCTCGATGCTTCGGCTTCGGTCGCGGGGAACGCGGGGAACGCTGGCACGAAATTGATTTTTCCCGTACCCTACTACACGCAAACCTGAATTCGCCGGGAGCGGAAATGCCGATCGAAAGAGTGGGAGTCGTGGGCTGCGGCCTGATGGGGTCGGGCATCGCGCAGGCGGCTGCACACGCGGGCTTCCCCGTCATCGTGCGCGAGGTTTCGGCGCCCCTCGTCGAAAAAGGCCTGAAATCCATCGAAAAGAACCTGGGTCGTCTCGTTGAAAAAGGAACTCTGACCGCTTCGGATCGCGACCAGGTCCGCGGGCGCCTGCGCGGCACGACGAATCTCGACGACCTGAAGGAATGCGACCTGATCGTGGAAGCGATTATCGAGCAGTTGCCTGCGAAACGCGAGCTATGGTCCTCGCTCGATGCGGTCTGCCCGAAGAGCGCGATCTTCGCAAGCAACACATCCTCGCTGTCTATCACGGAGATGGCGACGTTCACGCAGCGCCCAGACCGCTTTCTCGGCCTGCATTTCTTCAATCCCGTCCCGGTCATGAAGCTCGTGGAAGTGATTCGGACGATTGCCACGGATCCGAAGGTTTTTGAGGAAGTGTTGGCATTCGCGGCAAAGCTGGGCAAGACGCCCGTGCGCACGACCGATCGCACCGGGTTCATCGTCAACCGTCTGCTCGTGCCGTATATTCTCGACGCGGTGCGAGCGCTCGAAGAGGGCGTCGGCTCGATCGAGGATATCGACAATTCCATGAAGCTGGGCTGCGGTCATCCGATGGGACCGCTCACGCTGCTCGATTTTGTCGGTCTCGACACGACCTACTACATCGCGAACATCATGTTCGATGAATTCAAGGAGAAGCGCTTCGCGCCGCCTCCGCTGCTGAAACGTATGGTCCTTGCAGGCTGGCACGGGCGAAAAACCGGCCGCGGCTTCTATGATTACGGCGATCCGGCCAAGCCAAAACCGATGCAATTGAGCTGACGACAAAACTCGAAAATCGAAATTTGCCAAGGAAGCGGAACGCATGCCCTACGAAAACTTGCTCTACGACGTCAAAGATCAGATCGCGCGGATTACGTTCAATCGTCCGAACGTGCTGAATGCGCTGAATCGCAAAACGATGGACGAGCTTGGCGATTGCCTGAATGCCGCTCGCGGTGACACTTCCGTTCGCGTGCTGATCCTCACCGGCGCGGGCGAAAAGGCGTTCATTGCGGGAGCCGACATCAACGAGCTCGCGCGGCGCACGCCCGTTGACGGCAAAGAATTTTCGCTCTATGGCCAGGAAATCATTCATCGTCTTGAAACGATGGGCAAGCCGTCGATCGCTGCGATCAACGGTTTCACGCTCGGTGGCGGATGCGAACTGGCGCTGGCTTGTACCATGCGAATTGCCAGCCGGAATGCGAAGCTCGGCCAACCGGAAGTGAAACTGGGAATTCTTCCGGGATACGGCGGTTCTCAGCGACTGGCCCGGCTGTGCGGGAAAGGCGCGGCGCACGAGCTAATTCTTACCGGCGAAATGATCACGGCGGAAGAAGCGCTGCGCATCGGCCTCGTGAATGGCGTCACCGAACCTGCCCAACTTCTCGCGACGGCCGAAGCGATCGCACGTAAGATCATCGCAAACGCGCCGCTCGCCGTGAAGTACGCGATGGAAGCGGTGGAACATGGAATGGAGATGACGCAGGAAGAAGGCTTGTTCCTCGAGGCGACGCTGTTCGGGCTTTGCTGCGCCACCGAAGACATGCGCGAGGGCACACGCGCTTTTCTCGAAAAGCGGCCCGCGAAGTTTCAGGGGCGCTGATGAGTCCGCTGAAGCCAACCGAAATTCGCGGGGGACTGAACGCCGAAGGCCTGCGTTTCGGGATCGTCGCCAGCCGCTTCAACCAGTTCATCACGGATCGCCTTCTAGCAGGAGCCCTCGATGCGCTCGAACGTGGCGGCGCAAGCGAGAAGCAGATCGAGGTCGTCCGCGTGCCGGGCTCTTTCGAGATCGGGATCGCTGCGAAAAATCTGGCCGCCACTGGCCGCTTCGACGCGATCGTCTGCATCGGCTGCATCCTGCGTGGCGAAACGTCGCATTACGATTACGTGGCTTCGGAGAGCGCGCGCGGCATTCAGCTCGCGCAGCTCGACACCGGCGTTCCCATGGCGTTCTGCGTCTTGACTTGCGACACGCTCGAGCAGGCCATCGACCGCGCGGGCCTCAAGCATGGCAACAAAGGCTACGAAGCCGGCGTCAACGCGGTTGAGATGGCGCAGCTCGTTCGCAAACTCGGGAAGGCTTCTGCGCCACCGGCCCGATCGCGCCGCTCTTCCCGCCGCTGACATGCTCTCTGCGATTCGCACGCTCCGGATCGAAGCATCGCCGCTCGCCGTCAGCTCCGAGCCCGTATGACGCTTCGCCACAAGTCCCGCGAATTTGCCCTGCAGATGCTCTTTGAATGGGATATGGCCCATCAGAGCCCGTCTCGCATCGAGCAGCACTTCTGGAAGATGGCGCGCGCTGCGGAACAAACGCGCAACTTTGCGAACGAGCTTTTCGAAGGCGCCGTCGCCCAGACTGCTGCCGCGGATGAGATGATCACCGAACTTTCGGAGAATTGGCGGCTCGAACGCCTGGCTGCGATCGATCGGAGTATTCTGCGGCTCTCGATTTACGAATTTCGTTTCGGAACTGCGCCCCCCAAAGTGGTGATCGACGAGGCTCTCGAACTGGCCAAGAAATTCTCTTCCGAAGAAGCCCCTGCGTTTCTAAACGGAATTCTCGACGCGGCTCTCAAGAAGTTGGAGGCTAAATAATTCCGCGCGCCCGCGATGCCCAACGAATCCCTGCGGCGAACGCCTCGCTGAGTCAGGCCTCGATGTGGGCCTCGAGAATGGGAACTGCGGACCCGCTGACCTTTGGCACGAGGCGTCCGCGGGCCGCGTTGATTTCCGCGCGAATTTGACTGGGCCGCCCCATCTCGATTCCCTGCTCGATCACGAGAGTCTGTCTCTCGCGCAAGCGCTCGTTCCGAACCAGATACGCGGCAAGCGAGCCCGCGGCAGAACCGGTCGCAGGATCTTCCACCAGCCCCCAGGGCAGCATTCCGCGAGCGAAAGCGCGCCCGTTTCCGTCCAGCGCGAAGCAGTAAGCCATCACGCCGCCTCGCGAAATCAGTTGAGCTAAGGCGCGCATGTTGATGTGAATGCGCCCCAGGCTCGCGCGCCGCTTGATCGGCACCATTAGGTTGAAGATTCCGGTAGAAACGAACTCCAGCGGCAGGCGTGCGTCGAAATCGCTCGGTTTCAGTCCGAGCGCGGCGGCGAGTTTTGCGCGGTTCAGCTTCGCAGGTGCAAAGCGCGCGGGCTTTTGCGTCATGGTAACGAGCGCCGGCCGTCCGTCGCGAAACGTCAATTCGACCGGCAGAATTCCGGCGCCGGTCTGCTGCATCACGTGAACGTTTCCCTCGGATGACGCCGGCACCACACCCAGCGTCGCGAGCAGGAACCACGTGCCGATCACGGGATGCCCCGCGAGCGGAAGTTCGCGCGTGGTGGTGAAAATGCGGAGACGCGCGAGCGCGCGATCGCTCGTCGGCTTCTGCACGAACACCGTTTCCGATAGATTCATCTCGCGCGCAATGTCCTGCATCCGCGCTTGCGTAAGACCGTCGCCGTCGGTGACCACCGCGAGGGGGTTGCCCGAGTACGGCTTCGTGGTGAAAACATCGAGCGTATAGAGCCGCCGCTTCATGAGTGCCTTCCCTGTCTTCAGTATTCCACTGGCTCGCCTTCGAGCCTCGCGTCGTGCGGAAATAGATCAGAGCCCGCGAACGACGGCCACAACTTCGTCGAGGACACGCCGCGTCGTTTCCGGACGAATTGTCTCCGCATAAACGCGAAGCATGTGCTCCGTACCCGACGCGCGCACCATGACCCACCCCACATCGCCAAGATAGGCCTTCACGCCGTCCAGACTTTCTCGCCGGACGATTGGCCAATCGAGAATGCGCCCTAACTTACCATTCGAGAAATATTCGATCGCCTTTTCCTTCTGCCCGAGCTTGAGCGTAAGGTCGACGCGCCCGTAATGATGTTCGCCGAACTCGCGATGGAGCATCGCGACCAGTTGATTCAGCGTCTTGCTGTGCCAGGCCATCACCTCCGCCAGCAGCAGAGCGTTCACGGTTGCGTCGCGCTCCGGCAAATAGAGCTTCGTGCCGATTCCGCCGCTTTCTTCGCCGCCCAGCAGGATGTCGCTCTCGAGCATGCGGTCGCAAATGTATTTGAACCCGATTGGAGTTTCAAAGACCTCGCGTCCGAACTTCACCGCGATTTTGTCGATCATCTTCGTGGTCGAAAGGGTCTTTGCGACGTTCCCCGCCAGCTTCCGCGTTCCGGCCAGATGCCAGAACAAAATGGAAAAGATCTGATGCGGTGTTATGAAAGTCCCGTCGGGATCCATGGCTCCAATGCGGTCGCCGTCGCCGTCGAAAGCGAATCCTGCGTCGAATTTGCCCTCGCGCAACGCGCGGCGCAGCGCTTCCACGTGCGGCTCGATGGGCTCTGGATTCACGCCGCCGAAGAGCGGATCCCGCGTCCCCCGAATTTCTTCGCACTCGATCCCGTTGCGGCGAAACAGATCGCGGAGGAGCCCGCGCGCCACGCCATGCATCGGATCGATGAGAAATCGCAATTTCGCCGCCCGCAGGCGGTCCCAATCGACTAGTTCGCTGAGCTTCTCGAGATACGGCGTGCGCGCGTCGAGCGAATGGAGCAAATCCTCGCGTGGCGGCAGCGCCGGAACTCCTTCGCGAAGCACCCTCGCGATTTCAGACTCCACTTGCGCGACGATAGCGGGCGACGCGGAGCTGCCGTAGCTCGCCTTGAGTTTCACGCCGTTCCATTGATACGGATTGTGGCTTGCACTGATTTGGATTCCGGCGGCAGCTCCGCGCAATCGCACGAGCAGCGAAACAGTCGGCGTTGGGCAAGCCTCGGCTGCGAGCGAAACGGGAATTCCGGCGGCCGTTAACGTCTCAGCCGCAACACGCGCGAAGCGCTCCGATCCAAAACGCGTGTCATATCCCACCACGACACCGCGATCAGACCGCTCAGCTCGAACCACGTACCGAGCGATCGCGTGCGCCACCTTGCGCACGTTCTCGTAGGTGAAGTCCTCGGCGATGATGCCGCGCCATCCGTCGGTCCCGAACTTGATCTGCGTCATGACGGCAGTATAAGCGATACGATTTCTGCGGAGAAGCGCGGGCCCGGGGAATCCCGCCCCCGGCCGGACCAAATTGTCGTTGGAGCGCTGGGGCGCGGGCGCAACCGCGCTGCCGGCTATTCCGGCAGCACGGGCAGGACGACCGTGTTTACGGTTGTTGGATCGTCTCGCAATTTGATATAGAGCAGAGTCCCATTCGGCCGCGGAACGGTGAGCGTGCTGTCGGCGAATCCGAGCGGAACGGGCATGTTGTGCGTGAACTGCGCATCGGACGCCACCGAATCAATCAGGAATAGATTCGTCCCGCTGAGTGTGCATGGCTTGTCCGGAGAATCCGGGCAGCGCACTTCTTTCAGTGACGGAATGCGGACCAGGCGCGCCAGCGGCTGCCAATCGCCCTTCGCTCCGTCCTCGCTCACGGGACGAAAACGGAGAGCGCCGAACGCGGACGGCCCGAAGCTCTTCACGGGATCGAGCATGGCCAGCACCGTCTCGGCATCCTGCAATACCAAGTTGCCGTCGGAAATGCTGAGCGACACGTCGAATGATTCGTCTTCCGTGGCCACCTCGATTTTTTCGCTTCGCGGAAATTTCTTCGGCGTCACCGTCTTCAGGAAGAACGACAGACGGCTGTCCTGTGGAAGCTGATCCTGACTGGCGAATCGAATCGCCGACGGGCTGGGCCCCGGCTGTATGCTCTTCCCGATCAGCGTTACTTCCGGACGAGGCGGTTCCACGGCCGACGGCAAGTCCAGAGTGCGGCCGTCCTTCAGCGCCACGTGCGCGACGACGGTCTGATCCGGTTTCAACGCACCGACGGGAATTGTCGTCGAAGCCAGCAAAGGCAACTGATCCTTCTGGCCGGCGCGCGTGAGCGCTCCTGGAACGAATTCCACTCCCTCGATTTTGAGCGCCTTCACCTCGTCCAACCTGGTCCCAACGAGCAGCGCCTGGTGGTCGCCGGCATTGAACGTAAAATGATCGAGATGCGCCGCTTCGGAATAGGCGAGCAAAGGAAGCTCGTCGGGCTCCTTAAGGCCGAACTGCTTCACACGCACAGTCATCACGCCCGTTTTCTCATTTTGCAGGGGGACGTGCACCTCGAGCTCGTCTGGCTTCAGAATTTTCCACGTGGCCGTCAGTTCGCGGCCCTGCGCGTCGCGAACGGTAACCGAATCGACGCAAACCGCGCAGTCCGATTCGAGATGCAACGTGTCCTGACGGCCGACAACAAGCGCGCCTTGATCCGTGGCTGGAACCATCCACTTAGCCGAGTGCGCATCGCGCAGATTGAAACTTGGACCTTCAAACGCTTCAAAACCCCAACGTCCGTAAAGCGTCGCCTTCACTTGTGAAACGATCGTGTCGGTCGGGACCGACCGCGTATCGACCACGAATCCTCCTCGCGCCGGATCGGCTGTGGCAGGCAGATCGATCGTCTTGCCAGACCCCTCAGGCACGCGAAGCACGAAGTCGTGCGCCATGTTCGTCGAAAACACAAGCGGCGCGCCGCCTACAGGCAGAACGAGCGGCGTCTTGTGCAGACAAAAAACCTGGCTCGCGTCCACGGCCTGGAGTGGCGGAAGCTGCGCCGCTTCCACCGCCGGCAAGCCCACGACGAGCACCGATTTCGGATTGCGAAACGAGGGCGGACTATTCAGCCGCAGGTTCAGCTCATCCGTGTCTGGACGCGCCAGCGCCGGAATGTACTGATACTCGGCGGTGTGCAGATTTCCCATGAGACGCGCCAGGTCGAGCACCGTTCCAACATACGGGCTGAACGTGCCCGCCCCGGCAAGGGGAGTCGAGCTGACCGCTCCGATCAAGTTCGCGGACGCTCCCGACGTAAGCGCGGCGACCATCGATTGCGTGTGCGCGTCGCCGAGAACGAGCTGATCGCTGCCCTGAGTCAGGCAAGGCTCCTGCTGTTCCGTCGGCTTGTCAAAACATTGCTGATCGACCTTGATATGGAGAGTCCGCGCGAGCTCTTCCGAGCGTTCCTTCAGCTCCTTCGGATTCCAGTCGGAGGTGCGCTTCACCTCGGCAAGGTACCTGTCGAGGCGCGAACGATCCAGGCTTGCCTGATCCAGATCCTGCGATGCTCGAACGAAGGTTCCCGGTCTTCCTTGAACTGCCGACCGCAGCGTGCCGAACCCCCCACCCGTTTCCGGGGCTAGGAACAACAACGCTTGCTGGGCGCCCTCCGGCACGGTGACGACGATCCCTTCTTCGCGCACCTTTCTCGTCCAACTGTCCGCGCGAGTGAACCACTCATCCGGGGGTGGATTCGTGGTCCCGCGCAGGAACGCGACCACCAGCAAATAATGAACCGACTGGCTGTCGGGAAAGTCCGGATGAATCCACAGACGATCTGCCGCCTGCAGATTGGCGACGTCGGAAATCGGAAGCGTTTTGCCCGCGCGCGTGACGCGCATTTCCACGCGCGGCCCCGTCAGGTCGAAGGGAGCAGTATCCCCCCGTGCCGCGAACGTTCCCCCCATCAGTACTACGAAAAGAAAAATGCGAAAGAGGGCGTTGGAAATCTGGGAGCAGCTCGTCTTGTGCAACACCATTAAGATTTCGCTCCTTGAACAGGTAAATCGATTACGCGATTCGGAATGTCAGTCGCAAACTGAGGAACACCCACCCGATCGTCGAAGGCCAGGGAGCACACAGATTGTAAACAGAAACTGGCCTGATCAAGCGTCAATTTTTGGATGCGTTGTCGTTCTGATTTGCTGCCGAAGACTCACGGAAAATGGCGCTCGCCAACTGTTTAACACGACACGTCGCGTGGCTTTGGTCAAAGGCTCGGTATCTAGAGCAGTTTCCACATGCGCTTCTGCTCGAGCCATTTCACGATCTTGCCCACATCCTGCGACTGCTCGCGCGAGCAGATAAGCAAAGCGTCGTCCGTCTCGACCACCACCAGATCCCGCACGCCTACCGCCGCGACAAGTCTCTTCGGCGACCACAGATAATTTCCGCTCGCGTCCTTGGAAAACGCCGGTCCCGCCGACACGTTCGCGCCTGGCCTCTTTGCCAGAAGTTCATAGACGGCAGCCCATGAGCCGATGTCGCTCCAACCCACACTCGCCGGGATGACGAATACCGCGGGTCCATCCCCTTCCCGTTTGGTTCGCGAGCCGCCCGTCACGCGCAGGCGTGTCACCGGCTCCATCAGCGCGTAATCCACAGAAATATTCTCGAGTTTCGGATAAATGCTGCGCAGCGCGGACGCATACCGGCGCGTGCCAATCGTTCTGCCGAGCCCTTCGAGCGCATCGCAGGTTGCCGGAAGAAAGCGCCGCAGATTCTGCAGGAATGTCGAAACGCGCCAGAAGAATATTCCGGCGTTCCAAAAATAATTCCCGGACGCAGCGTAGCGTCGCGCCGTCGCCAGATCGGGCTTTTCCCTGAACCGTTTCACTCCATAGGCCATCGCGCCACGCAAACGCAGCGAGCCCGTGCCCTTTTCGATGTAGCCGTATCCTGTTTCGGGCCGCGTTGGCGGAATTCCCAGCACGACAAGGTGGCCAGGCGCTTGTGCCGCTTCGAGCGCCGCGCGAACCACTTTGCGATAACGCGCCGCGTTCGCTACGTAGCTGTCCGATGGGACGACGCCCATCAGCGCGTCACCATGCTCGTGCGCGAGATGGATCGCGGCGAGCCCGATCGCCGCGGCTGTATTGCGTCCGACGGGCTCAGCCAGAATGTGCGGGGCTGGGACACCTGGCAGCTCGCGTCGCACAGCTGCCGCTTGCTCTTCGTTCGTAACGGCCCAGAAGTTCCGCGGCTCGAAAACTCCGGCAAGGCGCTGCATCGTCATCCGCAGCATGGTTTCGCTGCCGACGATATTCAGCAGTTGCTTCGGGGTACGTATGCGGCTGCGCGGCCAGAACCGCGTTCCGCGCCCGCCCGCAAGCAGGACCGCGCACGATACCAGTTTTTTTTCCGCGCTCACTCCCAATTCATCGCGCCGTCCAATCAGGTGTAGACCACCCTGGACCAGCGGCTCCGTTCCACGCCGCGCTCTTCGAGCCTGGCCGCGAATTCGGCCATATCGGCGGGCGCGTAGGTTCGCAGCAACGCCGTTCGAGATCGCGCCGAGATTTCATACGCGCCGAGCGCCGCGGGAATCATCCACGGCTGCGCCTGACCGTATTCGGCGGTCCCATCGCTCCACTCAATGCTTCCGTTGCCCTCGAGAAAGATCAGCAGATCGAAATGCTCGCGCGAACTCGCGGCCGCGACACCCTGCTGAAACTCCCACTTCTCCGTCGCGAAATACCGGCAGGCCGCCAGATACGTTTCCGTTAATCCGCCGCGCTCGATCCGCACCGGATCCACCTTCCCGCCGCTCTGTTCGCCAAAACGCAGTACTTCGAGCGCCTTCTCGATATGCAGCTCGCGCGTCCTTCCGCTCGCATCGCGGCGATTGTAATCGTAGACGCGATAGGTCAAATCCGAGTACTCCTGGATCTCGCACAGCACGAAGCCCGCGCCAATCGTGTGCGCCGTTCGCGCCGGCACGAATATCGCTTCGCCCTCCCGCACGGGAACGTGTTCCAGGCAATATTCCGCCGTGCCGTCCGCGATGGCCTTCTCGAATTTCTCGCGCGTGACATCCGGCTTCAGTCCCAGCAGCACTTCAGCCCCCGGCTCCGCCCTCAACGCATACCACATTTCCGTTTTTCCGCGGCCGCCCGCTCGCAATTCGTTCCGCGCCGCATAGTCGTCGTCCGGGTGAACCTGCACGGAAAGCTTCTCGCGCGTGAACAGAAACTTCACCAGCAGCGGAAACCCCGCGCCGCGGTCGATCGCCGTGCCCTTCCAGGCGGCGTCCATCTCGCGCCACGCCTCTCCGAGTTTTTCGCCCGCGAAAGGACCGTTGGCAAACTTGCACTCGACTCCCGTCAGCCACGCCTCTCCAATGGGCTGCACAAAATTGGTTTTGTCGGGAAAAAGCGGCGCGAGCGAACGCGCGCCCCACGGTCGCAAGCTGAAAATAGGATCGAGTCGCGCTGGACAGGGTTTCACGATTGGCGCGTCAGTTTTCAATTGGCCATTCGCCACAAGCGGCGGAGCCGGATTCGATCACTGGCCGAGGAAGCGGCCGAGGCGCCGCAATCCTTCCTCGATCCGCTCGACCGAAGTTGCGTAGGAAATCCGGATGTGCCCCGGCGCTCCGAACGCTTCGCCCGGCACGACGGCGACGTGTTCCCGCTCGAGCAACTGCTTCGCCAGCGTCGTGTCGTCCGGCATGTCTTTGCCAAAATGTGATGCGATATTCGGAAAGACGTAGAACGCTCCCTGCGGCGCCGTGCAGGTCACTCCCGGAATCGCGCGCAAGCCCGCCAGAATGATTTGGCGCCGTCGAGCGTACTCGGCCAGCATCACTCCAACCGAATCCATCGGCCCCAGCATCGCTTCGAGGGCCGCGTATTGCGCGATGGATGTTGCGTTCGATGTCGCCTGGCTCTGTATCTTGTTGATCGCGCTGATGAGCGATGCAGGCCCGAGCGTATATCCCAGGCGCCAGCCGGTCATCGCAAACGTCTTCGAGAACGATCCGGCGATTATCACCCGCTCTTTCGCTCCCGCCACGCTGGCGATCGAATAGGGCTTCGCGTTTCCGTAGACGAAGTGCGAATAGCATTCATCCGAGAGCAGCCACACGCGATGCTTCCTGCAAATTTCGAGGATCGCCTCAAATTCCTCCTTCGGAATCACCGCGCCCGTGGGATTGTTCGGCGAATTGATGACTACGATTCTCGTCTGCGGCCCGATCGCCTCTTCGATCTGCCGGGCGCTCGGACAAAACCCGTCCTGTTCCCTCGTTTCGATGAAGACTGGGGTGCCGCCCGCGTATTTAACGATATCCGGATAGCTCACCCAGTACGGCGCCGGAATAATGACTTCGTCGCCCGTATCAATCAGCGAGCAGATGGTGTTGAAGATGGAATTCTTGCCGCCTATGTTGACGATACATTCGGCCGGTTCATACGACGAGCCGAGCTGCGCGGCGTGCCAATCGCAAATCGCGCGCCGCAATGGCGGGATACCCGCAGTCGCCGTGTACTTCGTGCGATTCTCGTCCAGCGCCTTTATCGCTCCGCGCTTGATGTGCTCCGGAGTCGGGAAATCCGGCTCGCCTGGACCGAAATCCACCACGTCGGCGCCGCGGGCCTTGAACCGTTCGGCTTCCTGCATCACCGCCATCGTCGGCGACACCGCAATTCGATTCACGCGTTCTGCAAAGCGAACTTCTTCTTGAAGTTTCATTCCGGTTGCCGGTTCCATTCTTTTCCTTTCGTGCTTGGATCCGAAGCCATCACACGATCGTAACGCGACCGCTCAGCTCACTTTACCGCGCAGGCGCTCCTCGACCAATTTCGGCACCAGTCCCTTCACCGACCCGCCAAGCCTCGCCAGTTCTTTCACCAACCGCGAACTGACGTAGCTATAGGCTTCTCCCGGCATCATAAACACCGTCTCGATTTCCGGCTCGATCTTGCGGTTCATCATGGCCATTTGCAGCTCATATTCGTAATCGGAGACCGCACGAATCCCGCGCAGAACCACTCGCGCGCCCTTAGCCCGCGCGTAATCCATCAGCAATCCGCCGAAGATGTCCACTTCCACATTGCGGAACTCGAATGTCACCGCTTCCAGCATTTCCATGCGCTCTTCCACGCCAAACAGAGGATCCTTATCGAGGTTCTGCGCCACTGCAACGATCAGCCGGCCAAAAATCTTGGCTCCGCGTGCGATCAAATCGAGATGCCCGTTCGTCACCGGATCGAACGAACCCGGATAGACCGCCGTAACGCCATTTCCTGCTTCAGGCTCCATTCGGCGGTCGATTCTAACCCAGAACTTCGAACCCCGCCCGGTGAAAAAGCGTGGCGCGGCCTGCCTTGGCGGACAATTTGGTTTTGGCGCCGTTCACGACGTCCAGCGCACTACGCACCGAGTCTTCCCTGATTTTTTTCTTTTCGATGAAACCACGCAAACCACCCAGCCGTCCGAGTGTTCTCCGACCGCGCGCGCACGACTCAAACGCCCTAATCAGGATCACTCATTTCGGAAGGAGAAGGCATGAACTTGAATCGCATTGCTCTTATCGCAGTCGCGGGATTGGTCAGCGCAGCAACCGCATTGGCGCAGGGCAACCCCGAGCGCTCTCGCCGCGAGATGGGATCCCAACAGCGTGCCGAGACACCGACCGAAGAGAAAAAGTCGGAGCATCGACTTCTGCCACCGGTGGAGAAATCTTCTGTGACCCACCACGGCGCCCGCGTTGGCGGCCAGACGATCAACTATACCGCGACCGCGGCCACTTACGTGATCAAGGCCGACGACGGCACGCCCAAGGCCACCTTCTTCTTCGTCGGCTACACGAAGGACGGCGTTCCGGATGCCGCGAAGCGCCCCATTTCATTTGTGTACAACGGCGGACCCGGCTCGGCTTCGCTTTTCACCCACATGGGCATGGGACCTGAGCGCGTCGTGCTCACCGGCGACGGCCACGGGATGCCGGCGCCATACACGATCACCGATAACGAGGATTCCTTCCTTGACGCCACCGACCTCGTTTTCATCGACGCCGTGTCCACCGGCTACAGCCGCCCCGCGGCTGGCGAAAATCCAAATCAATTTCACGGCGTCGTCGAGGACGCGAGCTGGTTCGCCGATTTCATCTACCAGTACATCACGCGCAACGAGCGCTGGGATTCCCCGAAATTCCTGATCGGTGAAAGCTACGGCACCGTCCGCTCGGCCGAACTCGCGGGCGTTCTGGAGCACCGCCACAACATCTATCTGAACGGCATCGTGCTCGTTTCCAGCGTCGCATTCGCGAATTGGGGCGCCGACAACCGCTTCGAATTCTACATGCCCACCTATGCGACCTCCGCCTGGTACCACCACCTCCTCTCGCCCGATCTTCAGGCCAAGACCGTCGACGAGATCGCGCAGGAAGCTCGCGAGTTTACGAACGGGGAGTACGCGCAGGCCCTTCAAAAGGGCGATCAGTTGTCTCCAGACGAATATCACAAAGTCGTCCAGGACTACGCGCGCCTCACCGCCCTCTCGCCCACCTTCATCGAGGAATGCAATCTCCGCGTCAGCCCATTTCGCTGGTTTAAGGAACTCGAACGCAACAAGCGCCGCACCGTCGGCCGTCTCGACTCCCGTTTCGAAGGCATCGACGCGGATGCCGCCGGCGAGCGCCCGGAATACGACCCCAGCGAAGCCTCCTATCTCGGCGCCTTCGTCGCTACGTTTCAGGATTACGTTCGCCGCGATTTGAAATGGGACAGCGACGCCTATTACACCGTCACCGCCAATGTTCGCCCATGGGACCGCGAAGGCGGCACGGAAGTCGCCGAGGTCTTGCGCTCCGCGATGACCGAGGAAACTCATCTGAAAGTCCTGGTCGTCTGCGGCTATTACGACCTCGCCACTCCGTTCGACGGCATCGAGCAAACCGTCAGCCATATGGGCCTCGATCCGACCATTCGCCCGCACATCACCTTCGCCTACTATCAGTCGGGCCACATGGTCTACATCGACACCAAGGCTCGCGACAAACTCCACAAAGACGTCGACAATTTCATCGAATCCGGCTATCCGCACTGACGCTGTTCGTTGGCGGGTGCCGCGTCCGCACGCGACTCCGCCAACCTCGCACGGCTGCCGCGGGCCGCTTTGGAGTGCGCCAGCTTGTTCACCCTGTGCGAAGCCGAAGTGCTGCCGCTTTTCTCCTTCTTGCACAGACTCTTCAGCCTCCGACGGCCCGCGGCCCATCACTTTCATTTTCGTCCTGATCCAAGAGCTACGTCTACGGCTACACGCGTATCACCTCCGACCTCTATATCGTCGACGGCCTGAAGTAGCTGGCGCGCCTTGAGCGTCCCCCCGTTAGTTGACCCGCCCCGGACTAGTTCCTATAATTCTCGTCGTGAAGTTTGCCTGTGCGGTTTTCGCGGCAGTCGTATTCCTGGGAATCTCGGGAACAGGCGGGCGCGCGCAACAACCCGCGCGACCCGCGCAGCGCCAGCAGGTCCAGCAAACTCAGCAGTCTCCGCCCGCGCAGAGCTCGTCCAGTCCGCAACAGGATCAAACTTCATCCGCCCAGCAGAAGCAACCGCCCAAGATCGTATCCACCACCGGCCTGGTTCATCTCGTGGCCACCGTGATGGACCGCCGCCGCAACTTCATCACGAACCTGAATCAGAACGATTTCCAGGTTCTCGAGGACGGCTCGCCGCAGAAGATTCTCTTCTTTGGCCGCGAGACCGATCTCCCGCTTCGCATCGGGCTCCTGATGGATACCTCCAACAGCATTCGCCCGCGCCTCCAGTTCGAGCAGGATGCCGCCATCGATTTCCTTACCAGCGTCATCCGTCATGACAAGGACATGGCTTTTCTTGTGACGTTCGACAATGAGCCCGAAGTGGTTCAGGACTTTACCGATGATGTTGGCGAGCTGGGCGACGCGATCCGGCGCCAGCGAGCCGGCGGGGGAACGGCGCTTAACGACGCCATTTACATGGCCTCCGAAAGACTCATAAATCCGCCGCTGCCCACGGGTTCCAACCTGCAGGTGCGCCGCGTACTCGTCCTCATCAGCGACGGGGACGATGATTTGAGCGATCACGCCCTCAGCGATGCTCTGGAAGAGGCGATTCGCGCCGAAGTCGCCATCTACACGATCAGCACCAATACCGACTGGATCGCCGTCGACAATCCCGATCAGCCGAGAAAATATCATCTCGATCCGGGAGATAAGGTCCTTCAGGAGTTCTCCGACGAGAGCGGCGGCCGTGCCTTCTTCCCCTACCGCGTGGACGATCTCGCCCAATCGTTCGTCGACATCGGCACCGAATTGCGCAGCCAGTATTTCATCGCCTATGCGCCTACCGACCCTCTCTCGAATGGCGGCTACCGAAAAATCCAAGTCGACGCCGATCGCAAGGGCCTCACCGTACGCACGAAAAAAGGCTATTACGCGGCGGCTCAGACCCCGGCCACTCCCCCAGGCAAATAGAGCGGCAATCGTCGCCGCCATGAATGCTTTTTAGGGAGTCGGAGCCTGCCTCAGGGAGGTCGCAAACGAAAAGAGCTTCCCGCTTTTTCAGCGTCCTCTTCAGTCGTGGCCGTTACCAACCCAAATCCCGTTCACCGTATCGGCGCGTAGTACCCTTTGCGCGCGAGCAGGTGTGTGTCCGGCCGGTTCGTTTCCACTTTGATTTTGCGGAAGGTTCCGTCGTGCTTTACGTTGGTGGGATAGTAGCCCAGGACGTACTGTGACCGCAGTTCCTCGGAGATTTCGTCGAACGCTTTTTCCAGGGACCCCTCGCTCCTCACTTCGATCTCCCTCCCGCCGGTCTGGTCCGCCATTCTCCGCGCCACGCTTGAGCCGCTGTATCCCACTCCCATTCCGAAGTAGAAGGGCTCGTCCGCAAGCCGCAGAACGTGAATGACGGTGTCCGTCCGCTGCGCGGAGGCGATTGCGTCGTCCAGACTCAGCTTGCTTCCCGTGTCCTCCGCGTCGGTCAGCAGAATGATCGCCTTGCGCCCGGTTTGCGACGAAAGCTCGTCGTGACAGGCAAGATAGATCGCGTCGTACAGATCGGTGCCGCCGTTTTGCCCCGCGGGCACCGTTCCGGGGGTCACCACGCCTCCTCCCGCCACGGCGTCGATCTGTGTCCGCCGGATCGCCCGCTCCAGAATCGATGTGTCCTCCGTGAAATCCGCCAGCAGGTTGACGTCGAAGTCGAACCCGATCACCATCGCCTCGTCTTTCTTGCGCATGATTTCATGAATGAAGCGCGACGCCGTGTCCTGCTCCGCGTCCAGAATGTTTTGCATGCTGCCGCTCGTATCGATCAGAATGCCCATCGTCAGCGGAAGGTTCGCCTCTTTATCGAAGTAGGCAAGTTTCTGCTCCTGCCCATCCTCGTAAATTTTGAAGTCGTCTTTGGTCAAATCGGAGATGATGGCGTTATGCTTGCCCCGCGCGGTGACGAACACGTCCACCAGGTTCGTTTGCGCCTTCAGCGTGTGGCCCGATTCCGGCAGTTGCTGTTGTTGCGGTTTCGGAGCCTCCGATTGCGACGCGCTTCCGGGCGGACGCAGGGGACCCTGCGTCTCCTGCTGTGGCGCAGCCAGCGCGCGAGATGTCAAGGAATTCCAGGCGAGAGCGCCTGCCAAAGCCGCGGCAAACAGCACGGCCGCGATACGCGTCCGACGCATTGTATAATTCTCTCCTGGGGGCATCAGAACTGGTACGATGCGCGGAACGGCGCAACGGATGTTCGGGTCAAACGCAGACGAGTCCCGCGAGCCTGACAGAGGAGACTCTGGAGACGTGAGATTGCCATGATGCGAATCCTTCTTTTATCGAGCGCGCTGTTGATCGCGAGCGTTCCGGCCGACGCACAATCCTCGAATCCTCAGCATGCCACCCCGGGTGTCGCTGCGCAACAGAGGCGGGGTGCCCTTCCCCAGGACACGACTCGGTCGCGGATCGTGTCTCGGACGAATCTCGTTCTCGTGCCCGTCACCGTGAAGGACGGCCGTGGCCAGCTCGTCGCCGGCCTCCAGCGAAACGACTTCCAGATCTTCGAGGATGGTATCGAGCAGCAGATCATTCTCTTCGACTCGAATCCCTTTCCCCTCTCCGCCGTCGTCCTGGTCGATAACGACCTCTCCACGAAGCAGGCGAAGGAAGTGCAGAAGAGCCTGATCTCCATTTCGGCCGGCTTCGGACCCAGCGACGAAGTCGCCGTCATGAAGTACACCGACTATCCCGAAGAGGTTTCCGGCTTTTCTTTCAACAACGACAATCTTTTCACGCAGCTCAAGCGCCTCGAAATCGACTCCCATTCCACCGCCGTCAACTCCGGCCCCGGCACCATCGGCCCCGTCATCAACGGCCAGGCTCTTCCGACCGGCCAGGGCGTTCCACTCCACGGTTCCTTGCGACCGGCGAACAATAACGCGCTGGATGACGCGATCTTCGCTGCGGGCCAGATGCTGAAGGGCCGCGGCCGCGACCGGCGCAAAATCATTTTTCTCGTTTCCGACGGCAGTAATTCGCGCCACAATCAGCACACGTTCGATGAAACGCTGCGCTTCCTTCTCGAGTCCGACATTTCCGTGTACTCCATCTCCGTCGCGCATTCGATTCCCGGCAAATCCATTATCGAGCACGGTCTCGGCCAGGCCGATAAGTACGCCGTCAAGACCGGCGGTGACACCTTCTATGCCGGCAAGGAAGAGGATCTCGACCGCCTCTACTCGGAAGTCACGGAAGAGGCGCGCAATCAGTACACGCTCACGTTCTCTCCTCAGAAAGAGGACAAGACCCACGACTATCACACCATCGAGGTTCGCGTCCGTCGCCCCGACTTGGAAGTTTCTGCGCGCGACGGTTATTACCAGAGCGCGTTGGGCATCGCCCGCTAGGATTTGCGGAGATACATTCCGCGGGCAAAAATTCCGTGATCAAGATGTTTCTCGAAAGCCATCGCGGCAAAAGTTTTTCTGCTTGACTTCGTTCGCCCTGACATTTACAAATGAACGAAGCGAGCCGGACGTGACGCAAAATCAGTTCGCGTTCTTCTCGCGGGAGAGAGTTTCACTGTAGTCCATGCGCGAAACCGAATGAGGCTTTGAGTTTTTTCCTCGGGCCTTTCAGGAGAAGAGGCGGTCGCCACAGCGGCCGCCTTTTTTTTGTGGAGGCCGCTATAGAACCATCAAAGCCGGCGGCTCGACTTTGTCCTCCGACTGTTCAGCGCACGGCACGCACCTGTTCCAGTTGTTTTCAGCGGAAAGGCACGCGTGCCTTGCCGATTCGCGAGACGAAATTCGAAGCCCTGCTGGAGACCGCAAACCAAAATCAACGTTTGACGTTCCGTATCCCCTCTAAGCCGCTGGACCTGCGAATTTGCCGGTTCTCACACCCGGCCATCAGGAAATGCGCATCCCCGTCGCCCTCGCTGACCGAATCGACACAAGCTGTTCGTGCGCCGGACAAATTGGCTTGTAGTCGCAACTCGCGCAGCCGTACCCGGGCTTCGGCGCGAAGTCGCCTCCGCGAATCCGGTCCGCTATTTCGGCGATCCTCTGCTTCGCGACGGCGAGCGCCTTCTGGTCGCGCGTGGTCACCACCGCCTCGTTCGTCATCAAATTGTAGAACGCGAGGCGCGTCGGCTCGATTTCCAGCACTTCGCGCGCGGCCAGCGCGTAAATGCTCAGCTGCAGATCGCTGTCGGCTTTTTTCGCGTCCTTCGGTCGTCCCGTTTTGTAGTCCACGATCTCGTACTCTCGTTTTCCGATGCGGTTCACCTGATCCATTCGCCCAGCGACGATGATTTCGTGCTCCATCGGTAGCTCGAACGTCTTCTCCTGATAGACCACGTCCGCTGGCGCCGCCGTGTACGAAACATGAAACGCTTCCAGCGCCTCGCGCCCCTCTCTCCGGTATTCATTCTCGTGATAGTCGTCCGGAAAACCCGCCGACGACCATTCGCGGTCATAAATCAACCCGAGATCGTCAACCGAAACCTTGCGCCCCTGCCGCAACTCGCGCACGAACTCCTGGATCGTCTTGTGCATCACGTTTCCGAAGGTCGCCTCCGCGTGCGGTCCTCCGCGAATGCTCCAGTTCCGGTGAAGCATATATTTCATCGGGCAATGTTCGTACTCGTTGATCGCCGACGCGCTCAACTGCAGCGGCTCCGGCCTCGGCGGGTGAAACGCCTTGGCCCACAGCGCCGCCCGCGAGTACGCCCGCGACGGCTCCCGCAATCCGCTGAAAAGATCGCTCGGATCGGCGGAATCGGGCTCCGGCGCCGCGTCTTCCTCCACCGGCGCAAGCGCCACCTTCGGCGCCAGTTGCTGCGCGTCGAACGTCTTTACCTTCCGGTCTTCCAGCAGATCCTCCAGAAAAGGCGAAGGCTTCTTCCATTTGTTGACCACCGTGCACAGCGTCAGCCGCTGCTTCGCGCGCGTCAGCGCCACATAGAACAGCCGCCGCTCTTCCTGAATGTGGAAATCCCCCTCCGGCTTTTCCTCTTTCATCAGCTCGGGAGGAAACTCGAAGACCACCTTGCGAGCCCCCGGCGGAAAATCGCGCTTGGAAAGCCGGATCACGAACACGTGCGGAAACTCCAGCCCTTTCGCCGAGTGCACCGTCATCAGCTCCACCGCATCGTCAGCCGGCTGGTCCTCGATGCAGACGTCTCCCCTCGCCTCGTTGAAGTAATAGAGATATTCGAGAAAATCGCTGAGCCGCTTCCCTGTTCTCCGCTCGCCGTTCGCGCTCTCGCCTGCCAATTCCGCGGTCTCGCCCGCTTCCGCCTCCGCGAGGGCCTTTCGCTCCCAGTCCCGAACGAAACCCGCGAACCGGTCGAGGTAGTAGTGGTCCGCCTCCGACGGCAGCGGCGCCACGCCCAGCGCGGCGATCAGATCGTCCAGCAATTCGCTCGCAGTCTTGCGCCGCGCGCTTTGTCGCAACTGCTTCACCAGCGCAACCAGCTCAGGCAGTCGCGTCCCCATGCGCGCAAACGGCAACTCCCTCTGCGCCGCATCGACCTCGTCCCATAACGGGCGCCGGCGATTCTTTTCCGCGCGTTCCGCCAGCCGCACCAGATCGCGCGGTTCCAGTCCCCAATACGGCGCCGCCAGCACGCGCGCGCACGCCACGTTGTCGCTGGGCTGTCCGATCAGCCGCAGCCACGCCAGTAAATCCCGCACGAGCGTGTTCGACAGGATCGAGAATCGCCGGATCACGAACGGGATGCCGCGCCGCTGCAAAGCCCCCACCAGCAGATCGCGGTGCGTATGCATGCGGTAGAGTGCCGCCATGCTGCCCCATCGCGCTCCCGCCTCGTGAAGTCGTTCGATTTCCGACGCCACCCACTGCGCCTCTTCCTGTGGCGCGCCGAATTCCACTACGCGAATCTTTTCTCCCTCGCGATTCTCGGTGTGCAGCCTACCGTCGGGCAGGAGTGACGATTGCTCGTTATGTCGGATCACCGCATGCGCCACGTTCAGGATGCGCTTCGTCGACCGGTAATTCTCCGCGAGGTTCAGGAGAGATTCCGGCCCCGCTTCGTTTTCCGAAATCGCGATTGCGGGCTTTGAAGCGGACGGCGGCTCGCGGCCCGCGCCCGGATCCTGGAATGGCAACGGCTTCTGTTTCGGCGTGCGCACTCCGCAAAACCGCTCCAGAAAAATCGTGAAGCTTCCGTACGAGGCGCCCCGAAACCGGTAAATCGCCTGATTGTGGTCTCCGACGGCCATGATGTTGCGCTGG
Organism: Candidatus Acidiferrales bacterium; assembly: GCA_035307985.1. Taxonomy (GTDB): domain Bacteria; phylum Acidobacteriota; class Terriglobia; order Acidiferrales; family UBA7541; genus Palsa-295. Next base: position 4,467 of record DATGHM010000076.1, on the reverse strand, counting down.
TCGCCCGCCAGCAGCCACAACAATTCGAGCTGCGCGATGTTCGTGTCCTGAAACTCGTCCACCAGGATGTAGCGGTATTCGTTCTGCAACTGCGCGAGCAGCGTGCTCTCCGCCCGCAGCAGCTTCGCCGCGTCAAGGATCTGCGCTCCGAACGTGGTTAGGCTCCGTTCTCGCAGCAGCTCCGCGCTGACGCAGAAGGCCCGCGCCAGCTCCTCCTGTCTTTCAACCTCCTCCTGCACGATGGCGCGCTCATCCGCCTCGAGCGAGCTCTTTCTCGCTTCGAATTCCTTGCGACGCCTCTCAACGTAGCGCGCGTAGTCCTCCGGCGTTACCAGCTCGTCCTGGCACCGCGAGAAGAATTTCACGAAGTCTTCCAGGAATTCGCTCGGCGCCTGCAGCCGCTTGAAATGCTTCAACTGCAGCCGTCCGATGTTCCGCCGCAGCAGAATCTTGTGATCCAACTCGTCCAGCGGCTCGATTCCCGCGTTCGCCGCCCGCAGGATTCTTTCCAGGCAGAATTTATGGAACGTGCTCAGCCACACGCCCTTCGCGCGGTCGCCGATCGCGTTCACCACGCGGCTCCTCATCTCGCCGGCCGCTTTGTCCGTGAACGTCAGCGCGAGGATGTTTTCGCCCGCAAGATTGGGATCGGATTCGAGCAGATGCCGAATGCGCTCGGTGATGACCCGCGTTTTCCCCGTTCCTGCGCCCGCGACAACCAGCAGCGGCCCATCGCCGTGCTCCACGGCAATGCGCTGCTTCTCATTCAGTGGAAAGTTCTGGGGTCCTGTTCCTGCGGCTTCTGGCGAGTTGGGCCTCAACGTCATCGGAAAGTTTGGAATGGACAAACCTAGCAAACACTACCACAGCCGGAATCGCTATTGTACCAAATATAACCCTCGGCGAACATAAAGCGAAACTACAAGGCGGGCCTGCCCAGCGCCAGGCACAGCCGAACGCCGAAGGCGTCTTTCTCCTCGACCTCCTCTGCTTCCTTTGCCTCCCTCTTGCCGCTCCACAAACACATGCGTGCCGTGTGTTATCCTCCGGCCACGGGCAGCCTTTACGAGTTGTGGCTGCCGTTTTCATAGACAACCTTACTGCGGTAAGTCGGGCGGGCCACGGTGACGACTGCTACCACCGCTAAGGCGGCACAGGATGCGAAAAAGCCCACCAATGCCCCGGCAAATCCGTCGAGAAGCCAGCTGCCGTTCGTGCCGTGATTGATGTCCGCGATTCCCCCTGCTGTTGCGCCGATTACGCCGCCCCCCACGGCGCCGATCGTCAACCACTTCTCCTGATTGGGCAGGTGGCGAGGGTGGTAAACGATGCGGGCCACCCTTCGAATGTTGGAGCGATCGATTGTCCGCATTCCATTGTCCTGCTCGTTTGTGGGATCCGGCACGGCCAGGCGGATACCCGTATCGCTGGCGGAATCGATGCTTCCACTGACGTTTTCGCCGCTCGAGAGTAGAATTTCCACGGACGTGCCGGGTTTGAGCTTCATCACGTTAGTCCATTTGTTGCTTCGCGCGGGCAATGCGGGAACGACCAACGGGACAGCGATCAGCAGTGCAAGAAATCGGCGCATCGCGACTCCTCCTAAAATCCGTGAAGGAGTCTATGCGTGACAATGATTCCGAACTGGCGCAATAGGACACTATTCCGGGTGTCACAGGAATCCGCGTTCGAGCCTCCAGTTCTTCGTGCGTTGTGAGAAAGCCCTATCCGGTCTGATTGCAGACAGCGCCCGCGAATCGGGTCAGGCGCCTGGCCCCAGCGGGTCGCGCAAGAAGTCCTCGTAGCATCGCAAGTCGGCGAGACCGGCTTCGGAGAGCAGAGGGAAAATCACTGTACGCAAATTTGACGGAAGCTCTTCCGCCGTCACGCAGTCACAGATTACGACGGCGGTTTCCTTCAAGCCTCGCTTCCAACCGGACTTGCGCGCGTCTCGAAAAACCAGACTGTCGGAATGGAAGCCGGCGGCGGCGAGAATCGTGCGGCCGAGTTTCAAAAAGCCCGTCCATCGCGACGCCACGCCAACCAGAGCGCCCGACGGCGCGGGAAGCCATTCGGAAAGCGAGTTCGACACCGAGCGGACCTGCAGTTCCAGTAACTCGGTTCCTTTGGGTAGAGCCTGCCGGACCGTCTTTGCGTGATTCGGCAGCGCGAGCGGGACGGCTCCATCCAACGCCCGGGCGATTTGCGAATCTTCCATGCCGCAGTTCTCGACCCGAAGGTTCACCGCGCGCTGGATTTCCGCGGCGGCGATGCGCCTGAGATCCTCGTCGGGCTCGATCAGGAGGAAGTGATCGGGTGGCTGCAGGTCGAGCCATTGATGCAAGCGCAAGCGCAGCGTTGCGAGCGGAACGTTCAGACTCCGCGCCGAACGAAACAGATCGGAGATGAGCGGGTCGAGCGCGAATGCGGGCGAGTGCGAGGAGTCAGGTTTCGTTTCCTGGACGTACACCCCGCTGCCGTGGCGGAATTCGACCCACCGTTCGCGCTGAAGCTGGCGATATCCCCCGCTAACGGTGTTGGGATGCAAATGGAAGCGTCGCGCAAGCTCGCGAGTGCTGGGCAGACGCTGGCCGGGTGCCAAATCGCCGCTCAGAATGCCCAGAATAACCTGGGTCACCAATTGCTCGCGGAAGGTGATGCCACTGCGACGAGCGAACCAAAGCTGCATGCCGGAAATTCTACTGCAAACGTGAGGCCCTTGTGTGGGCGCGGCATAGGGTGCCCCGTTCCTCGTGACGCCGGGTTGCCCTCAGCAGCGCCGAAGGGCGTCTCGCCTGGCGCTCTCTCGTCGGCACGCTGCCTCTTTTTCAGAGCCGCGGGGCGGCGATTTTCGGCCCGCCCATTGCGTGCAGGCGGGTGTCATTCTCTCCTTTACTTCCTTTACCTCCTCTGCTCCTTTGCCTCCTCGTTTGCTCACCTCTCCGCAAACGCATGCGTCCCGTGCGTGACCGCCGCGCCCGCCCGAAGCGCCGCCGCCACCACGACCGCTTCGGCGATCTCCTGATCCGACCCGCCTGCCTCGCGCGCTCTCTTCGAGTGAAGCTCGATGCAATATGGGCACTGCGTCGTGAACGCTACCGCCAACGCCATCAATTCCTTGTACTTGACCGGGATCGCCCCAGCCGCCATGGCCGCTTTGTCGAACGCCCAGAACGCCTTCATCCCCTCCGGAGCGGTCGCATCCATTTTCTTCAATTGGCCGAGATTCTTCATGTCGTACACAGCACACCTCCTCGTAGGTCGCAGGATGTTACAGTGCGCCACGCCCTCGGGCAAGCGTGGCTTTTCACCCGCGCGCATTCCTTCCTCGCGCGGCTCCGGTAGCACACTGGCTCTTGAGCGGATACTCGTTGGAATGCTGTTCTCAGAAGGGGTAAACGGGCACGCTGCGGGTTACGCCGAGGCTCGCTGGGCGCTGAAGCTCTGAAGAGCCCCGCCCACATCGTCGAAGCACTCCATGACCTTGAGCAGCCCGGTGATCTGCATGGCTTCCTTGAACCGCGGCGTGAGGCTGAAGAGCTTCAACCGGTCTCCCCTGCCCGCCGACACCCATATCCGAACCAGAGCGCCGATCCCTTGGCTATCGACGTAGCCCACTTCCGCGCAGTCGAGCAAAACGCCCATGCGCCCGCTAGCGAGTAATTCGCTGACTGTTTCGCGGAGCCCCGCGCCTTCGACGATCGTCAGTCGCGGCCCCAGCTCAAGGATTGTCACGGAACCAACGTTGCGCTTGTTGATGCTCGCGGCCATTTCGGTTTGTGGGTACGGATTCTTTGGTTGGGCACACCCGACTGCTGGGCCGGAAAGCTACTCTCATCCCGCTCCCACTGTCAAGCGAGACGCTTGTTGTGTCGCTGCAAAATGAGAATGTCCGGTTTGTGCAAAGTAGAAATGTCCGGTTCCATGCTGGGCGAGAGGGAGCATGGAACCGGAGCGAATCGAGTTGAGCGCTAGGGAGCGGGAGCGGTTGAAGGTATTGCAGGAGGCCGAGGAAGGCCATTTGAAGCAGGTCGGAGCCGCTGAGCGGCTTCGCTTGACCGATCGTCACGTCCGTCGTTTGCAGGTACGGCTGCGCCGAGAGGGAGATCGGGGCATCGTGCATCGCTTGCGCGGCCACCGCTCGAATCGGAAGATCCCCGAGACGCTCAAGCGGCGAGCCCTCCGTGAGTTGCGCCAGGGGCGCTATGCCGGCTTTGGTCCCACCCTGGCCAGTGAACATTTGGCCGCGCAAAATGTGCGCGTTGGTCGCGAGACGCTGCGCGGATGGATGAGCGAAGCGGGGCTGTGGCGATCTCGCGCACGCGGTAGGAAATCGGTACACGTCTGGAGGGCCCGGCGATCGGCTTTTGGCGAACTGGTTATGATGGACAGCTCGCCGCATCGCTGGAAGATCGCGGGACCGGCCTGCCAGCTGATCGCCCTGATAGACGACGCGACCAGCCGGGC
>DATGHM010000075.1:0-2802 GCA_035307985.1 Candidatus Acidiferrales bacterium | reverse complement strand
CTCTCCTCGGGAGACGCGGAATCCCACGCCGCCGCATGGGCAAGTGCACCGTAGAACCGATGCTCTGCGCTCTCGAACATTGCCGCTGAGGTCCAGAACAGACGCTCCGCATCCGCGTTCAGAGAGGCGTCCACGGCCGCGACAAAGTTTCCGGCGAAGAAACGTGCCTGCAGTTTGCGAGTCCAATGGTAGAACTCGGCGAACGCGAGGTTGGGGCTGCGCGCCAGACGATGTTCGGTCTCCAGCTCGTTGTATTCTTCATGATCCAGGCAGCCGAACTCCGGAGTCAGCCCACGCAAGGTTCGGATCAGGCCTAGCTGCGCTCCGCACAGTTCGATAACCAGGCCAAAATTCACCCGCCTGGCAAACGCGAGGCCGTTCTTGCATTCCGTTTCCACTTCCGCGAGCGGATCTCCCACCGCGAGACAAACGGTAACCAGCTGATCCCAGCTGTACGACGCAAAAGTCAGGTCGCCAATTCGATACGCGAGATCGAACGCCCGTCGCACCAGCTCGCGTCCACTGGCGGGGTGTTTCATCCAGGGCAGGACAGTCGAACCCATGTTCATCCAGATCCGGGCCTGGTAACGAGTCAGGCCGCGTTTCTCAACGAGGTCATAGCCCAGTTGGCCGAACCGAAAGCCATCTTTGTAGTTGTTGAAACGCGGCCCAGCGAACATGGCTACCCAGACATAGGCGAAACACGACGCGTCGCAGTTACCGTGCTCAAGGCTCAACGTGACCATGCGGCAAAGCACGAGCGATGACAGGTTTTCGTCAAAAAGCTGGGACGGCGTCATGATTTCCGTGAAGACATCCAGCGTGTCGAGGACATCGGGGTCCGTGATCCGAGGTAGGTCGATGAGTGCTTCTATCGTCCGATCGCCGAGCAGAGTCCAGATCCGTTCGTATTCCCGCATCACGTCTGCGCGGGTCGGATGAATCGACCATATCGTACCGTCGCGCCGCAGCCAGTCGACAAAAACCTCGGCACAGCGATCACTCCGATCAAATGTGGTGTAGAGCGTGAGCCGCAAACGCGTCGCGACACAGAAGTCGTGGCGGTTCCTGGCACGTTCTACCAACCCCGTCATTCGATTCTCCGCCGCGGCCTTCTCAGCGGTCAGCAGCTCGCACTCGGCCATGAGGTACTCAATCGAAAACATCAGCTCGTAGTTACGCTCCCAGGTCTCCTCCGTCAGCAAAGCGCTGGCGGCTCTGAGGTACTTGAGAGCGGAGTCATATGCGGTCGACGACTTCGCGCGCCTGGCTGCGATCAGATTCAAGTCGGCGACCCGCTCGCGCTCCTCAGCCGAACCGATGAGGTGCGAGCCCCGATTGAGTTGGTTGACAATTTCGAAAATGGCTTCGTCGCGCTTTGCTGCAGGCGTGTGCGCGGCGAGAAGCATACCGATGCGCAAGTGAGCCTCTGCACGAAGTTCTTTGGGGATCAGGGAGTACGCTCCCTCCTGCACGCGGTCGTGCAGGAATCGATACGAATCATCCCCACGAAAGATGAGGCCCGCGCGCACGGCTTCCCAAAGATCGTTATGCATGCCCTCGATTGATTCCTGATACACCATCCGGAGCATGTCGAACTCTGCGGTGTTGCCCATACAGGCGAACTGCTGAAGTGCCTTCTGAGTGACTAGGGGCAAGCGGCTCAACTTGCCGACCATCAGCTCGACGATGTTGTCGGTGAAACCCTTGGCGTGAATCCGGAGCAAGTCCCAGAGCCATCGCCCCTGGCCGTAGTCGAACGTCAGCAGACCCTCTTCGGCCAGCGCTGAAATGAACTGGATTGCGAAGAACGGATTCCCCCTGGTCTTTTCGTGAATCAGTGTCGCCAGCGGGTCGACGCGCTCCGGCTCGCAGTGCAAGGAGTCCACGAGTAGTTGGAGCAAGTCGTCGCGTCGAAGTGGGGTAAGGACAATGTCTTGCACCGCCGCTCCGCTCTGGCGGATCGCGTCGAGTTTGCGGACCAGCGGGTGCGTGGCATGGACTTCGTTGTCTCGATACGCCCCGATGAGCAGCAGGTGCTGCAGGTCGGTCTGGGTCAACAAGTCCTCAAGCAGATCGAGAGTCGCAGCGTCCAGCCACTGCAAGTCGTCGAGAAACAGTGCCAGCGGATGCTCCGGCCGTGCGAATACGCCGATGAACCGCCGAAAGACCATCTGAAAACGTCGCTGCGCTTCTGACGGCGGGAGCTCAGGAACAGGCGGTTGTTCGCCAATGACATGCTTCAATTCAGGCACAAGATCGACGATCAACAACCCGTTCGGCTCCAGCGCCTCCCGTAGCGCATCACGCCATTGCCGTAACTCGTCTTCACCCTTGCTGAGGAGCGGCCGGACAAGACTTTGGAACGCCTGCGCCAGCGTCGCATACGGAATGTCACGCTTGTACTGATCGAACTTGCCGGACGCAAACAGACCGCGCGGAGGGACGAGCGGCTTGTGAAGCTCATTCACGACCGCGGACTTGCCGATACCGGAGTAGCCAGAGACGAGCACCAGCTCTGGCTGCCCGCCCGCGACAATGCGATCGAATGCTGTGAGCAGAGTGTCCACTTCACGGTCCCGCCCGTACAGCTTTTCGGGGATCATGAGGTGGTCCGGGGTGTCCTGTTCGCCGAGAGGAAAATCGTCGATGGATCCGACGGACTCCCATTGCGACTGGCAACGCAGTAGATCGCGTTCAACTCCCGCAGCCGTCTGATACCGCTCCTCGGCTGTCTTCGAGAGCAGCTTCATCGTGATAGCGGAGACGGCCGATGGAACGTTTCTTAACCGCTCGCTGGGT